>DASROP010000001.1:0-3505 GCA_035646835.1 Actinomycetales bacterium
GACCGGGGCGACAAGGGCATCCAGTGGGTCGCGCGGTCGCGCCCCGGCACGGCCCGGCCCGTGGTCGGCACGATGGAGATCTGGCTCGAACCGTGGGGCGACGGGGTCGTCGTCCACCACTACGCGCGGCTGGATCCCGCCGGGTGGCGGGAGGGCGAGGCCCAGAAACGACGCTGGGCCGACCGTGAGCGCCGGCGGCTGGCGCGCCGCTGGAAGGTCCACGTCCACGCGCTCAAGGACGAGATGGAGCGCGGCCGCGTCCCGGGTGAGCCGCGCCAAGTTCAAGGAGCGCCGCCGGGGCGCCGATGACGCGAGGGATGAACGTCGCCCCCGCCCCGCCGCGCCGCCGCGGTGCCCGCTGCTCCGCGTGCGGTGCCCGCGTCACGTCCGCCGCGACCTGGTGCTCGTTGTGCTTCACCGACCTCACCCCAACCCCTGTGGCGTCCGCCGACGTGGCTGCCCCGGCGACCACAAGTGCGGACGCCGGCGCGGCAACCGATACGGCGGAGGCCGAGAGGCTGGCCGAGCAGATGCTCGCCGAGCTCGCCGCCAGTGCGCCCCCGACCCAGCTCACCCCCGCGTTCCTGTCCGGGACCGGTGGTCGCACCGTGGCCACCGTCCTGGGTGTCGTCGCGATGGCGGCCCTCGGGTTCGGCCTGCTCGCGCTGGGCGGCGCCCTGCTGTAGATCGACCGGTAGCCTTCCGGCCATGGCCGAGCGCACCGAGTCGAGCATCACCGTGGACGCCGCACCCGCCGACGTCCTGGCGGTCATTGCCGACCTCGGCTCCTATCCCGAGTGGGCGCGAGCGGTGAAGGACGTGGAGGTCCTCTCGTCGAGGGCGGGCAGGCCCCTGCAAGCCAGGTTCGTCGTCGACAGCGGGCCGATCAAGGACACGCAGGTCCTGGAGTACACGTGGCCGACCGGCAAGACCGGCACCGGCACGGTCTCCTGGCGGCTGGTCGAGGCCGACATCACCTCCAAGCTGGACGGCGCGTACGAGCTGAAGAAGGCGGACGCCGGCACGAGCGTCACGTACCGCCTGGCGGTCGACGTCAGGATCCCGATGCTCGGCATGCTGAAGCGCAAGGCGGAGAAGGTCATCATCGACACCGCCCTGAAGGAGCTCAAGAAGCGGGTCGAGGGCTGAGGCCCCCCGGCGTGCGTCTCCTGCTGTTCACCGGCAAGGGCGGTGTCGGCAAGACCACGACGGCTGCCGCCACCGCCGTCCGCGCTGCCCGTCGTGGCACCAAGACGCTCGTCGCGTCGACCGATCCGTCGCACTCGCTGGCCGACGCGCTCGCCGTCCCCCTGGGCGCGGAGCCGACCGAGGTGGAGCCCGGCCTGTTCGGCCAGCAGATCGACAGCACGACCCGGGCCGAGCAGCACTGGCGGGGGATCCAGGAGTACCTGCTCGCCGTGCTCGACCGTGCCGGCCTCGACCCGGTGGCGGCCGAGGAGCTCACCGCGCTGCCCGGCGCCGACGAGCTGCTCGCCCTGCTCGAGGTGCGCGACCAGGTGCGCCGCGGTCCGTGGGACCTCGTCGTCCTCGACTGCGCCCCGACCGCCGAGACGCTGCGGCTGCTGGCCCTGCCCGAGGCGCTGGGCTGGTACCTCGACCGGTCCCTGACGCCGGAGCGGCGGGTCGCCCGGGCGTTGCGGCCGGTGCTCGGGCGAGGGCGCGTGCCGCGTCCCGAGGACCCGGTGCTGGAGGCACTCGCCCGCCTCCGGGCCGAGCTGGCCGACGTCCGCGAGGTCCTCACCGCGCCGGGGACCTCCGTCCGGCTGGTGCTGACGCCGGAGTCGGTGGTGGTCGCCGAGGCGCGCCGCACGCTGACGACCCTGGCCCTCTACGGGTACGCCGTCGACGGCGTGGTGGCCAACCGCGTGGTGCCCGGCGGTGACGACCCGTGGCGCGCGTCCTGGGCGGCCGCGCAGGCGAAGGCGCTGGACGACGTCCGGACCTCGTTCTCACCGGTGCCCGTCCTGGTCGGTGGCTATGCCGAGTCCGAGCCGGTGGGGGTCGAGGCGCTGGCGCGTCTCGCGGACGACGTCTACGCGGGCTCGGACGACGACTGGCTGGACGGCGGCGGGCCGGACGGCTGGCCGGACGAGAGGGTGGCGCCGTCGGTCCGGGTGGAGCGGTCGGGGGAGGAGTTCGTGCTGCGGCTCGCGCTCCCGCTCGCCGACCGCCGGGACGTCGACCTCTCCCGCCGTGGCGACGAGCTCGTCGTCACGATCGGCCCCCACCGCCGGGTCCTGGCCCTGCCGAGCGCGCTGCGTCGCTGCACCGTCGTCGGCGCCGCCCTGCGCGACGGGTCGCTGCGGATCCGGTTCGAGCCCGACCCGTCCCTCTGGAGGCCCCTGTGACCGTTGTGACCCGGAGACCGCTGTGACGACGGGCGCTCACGAGCACGGGAGCCTCGCGGAGGAGGCGACACGCCTCGTCGACGCGTTCAGCGAGATGGCCGCCGGCTGGTCCCGGGGCACGACCGACGCCGGCGCCCGCACCGCGCAGACCGAGCTGCCGTCGTCCTGCCGTGTCTGCCCCGTCTGCCAGGTGATCGCGCGGGTTCAGGAGGTGCATCCCGAGGTCGTGGGGCACCTCGCCGACGCCACGTCCTCCCTGGCGGCCGCGCTCAGCGAGCTCGCCTCGTCGCGCGACGGGGAGGCGCCGCGGGAGCGGCCGGCACCCGAGCAGAGCCAGCACATCGACATCGGCGACTGACGGCGGAGCGCATGCACACCATCGGCGTGGACATCGGCGGCACCAAGATCGCGGCTGGCGTGGTGGACGACGACGGCACGTTGCTGGCGAAGGTCCGGCGAGAGACGCCGGCCACGGACGTCGAGGCGATCGAGGTGGCCGTGGCGGACGCCGTCCGCGAGCTCTGCGAGGGCAGGGACGTGGCCGCGGTCGGCGTGGCCGCCGCGGGCTACGTCGACGCGACGCGGTCCGTCGTGCTGTTCGCGCCGAACCTGGCCTGGCGCGACGAACCGTTGCGCGCCGACCTGGAGGACCGCACCGGCCTGCCGGTGCTGGTCGAGAACGACGCCAACGCCGCCGCGTGGGGCGAGTTCCGCTACGGCGCCGCGCGCGAGGTCGACGACATGGTGCTGCTCACGGTGGGCACCGGGCTCGGCGGCGGGATCGTGCTGCACGGCAACCTGCTCCGCGGGGCCTACGGGGTGGCGGCCGAGCTCGGGCACGTCAGGGTCGTGCCGGACGGGATCCGCTGCCCCTGCGGCCAACGGGGCTGCTGGGAGCAGTACGCCTCCGGCAGCGCACTGGTCCGCGAGGCGCGCGCGCTCGCACGGTCCAGCGCCCTGTCGGCGAGCGCGCTGGTGGAGCTGGCGGGGGGTGACCCCGCGCCGATCAGGGCCCGGCGATCGGCATCGACATCGGTGGGACCAAGGTCGCCGCGGGAGTCGTGGACGGCACCGGCCGGGTCGTGGCCCGTGCCCGACGGGACACTCCCGGCTCCGACCCGGCCGGTGCCGTCCAC
>DASROP010000002.1:0-3262 GCA_035646835.1 Actinomycetales bacterium
CACCTCCCCAGCGAACGCCTCCCCACCGCCCCTGAGCCCCGGGACGGCTGCGGACCAGGAAAGCCAGCGGGCGACAAATGTGCGTCAAACGCTGCCCAGGTCACCGGGATCGTCGGGGACGTCGACCGCGTGCGCCCGCAGCAGCTCCACTCCGACGACGTCCAGGGCGCGCTCGTGGGTCGCCGCCAGGACGACGGGCGCGGCGGCGCCGTCCTGCGCCGCCTGCAACCACCGGACGGCGACGACGCACCAACGGTCGCCGGGACGGAGGCCCTGGAACCGGAGCTCGGGCCGCGGCGTGACGAGGTCGTTGCCGACGGACTGCTGGTGGGCCAGGAACTCGGCCGTCACGACGGCGCAGACGGTGTGGCTGCCGGCGTCCTCGGGCCCGGTGCTGCAACAGCCGTCGCGGAAGAATCCCGTCACCGGGTCGGTGCCGCACACCTGCAGCTCGCCGCCGAGCACGTTGAGGTCCATGCCGACAGACTGGCAGGCGTGACCCTCCCGGACCTCGTCGTCACCGGCTCGACCGGGCGCCTCGGGAGCCGCGTGGCCGGTCTGCTGGCGGCCGCCGGCGTCCCCCAGCGCCTGCTGGTGCGCGATGAGTCCCGCGCGCCCCGCCTGCCCGGGGCCGAGGTGGTGCAGGCCGACTACGGGGACGCCGACGCCGCCCTGCGCGCCCTGGACGGCGCGCGCACGCTGTTCATGGTCTCCGCCGCCGAGGCCGCCGACCGGCTCGCGCAGCACCGGACCTTCGTCGAGGCCGCCTCGCGCGCCGGTGTCGAGCGGGTGGTCTACACGTCGTTTGCCGGGGCGGCCGCCGACGCCACGTTCACCCTGGCCCGCGACCACCACGCCACCGAGGAGATGCTCACCGAGAGCCCGATGGCGTGGACGGCGTTGCGGGACAGTCTGTACCTCGACTTCCTGCCGCTGATGGTCGGTGCCGACGGCGTCATCCGCGGCCCGGCCGGCGGCGGGCGCGTCGCCGCCGTGGCGATCGCGGACCTCGCCGAGGTCGCCGCGACCGTGCTGCAGCACCCCGGAGACCACGAGGGCGCCGTCTACGTGCTGACCGGGCCGAAGGCGCTGACCCTGGACGAGGTCGCCGCGCAGGTCGGCGCCGCGACCGGCCGGCAGGTGCGCTACGAGCGCGAGACGGTCGAGGAGGCTTACGCCTCACGGGCGCACTACGGCGCACCGGCGTGGCAGCTCGATGCCTGGGTCAGCACCTACACCGCCATCGCAGCCGGCGAGATGGCGGAGGTCAGCGACCACATCGAGCAGGTCACCGGCCACCCCGCGACCTCTCTCGCCCAGCTGCTCGACGTTGCTCACTGACCCCCGCGTCACTCGCCGAAACCGGCGGAATCGGCGTCCGGACGCCGGCCCCGGTGAGCAATGCGGGGGTCGGCGAGCAAAGAGGGGCTAGGGCGACGCGGCCCAGCCGGACCAGCGCATCACCCGGGCGAGGACGACGGGACCCGCCAGGTCCTGGTGCCGGTACTGGCGATGCCGCAACCGCAGCGCCTCCACCGCGCGCTCGCGTTCCGCACCGTCGCGGAGGACCCGGGCCTCGGCGTCCGCCCGCACCCACCACAGGCGGGACCAGTCCGCGTCGTAGTGGTCGGCGAGGAACGCGACCCGCGGGTTCTCGGCGATGTTCCGCAGGCGGCGCAGGGACGTCGTCCGCTTCGGCTTGTCGTCGACGGCGAAGCAGATCTCGTCGCCCGTCACGACCACAACGACCGGCACGAGGTGAGGTCCCCCGTCCGCGCCCGCAGTGGCGAGGTAGACATGGTCGGCCGTGGCGAAGCGCCGTCGGCACTCGTCGGCGAGCATTGGCCCAGGATGCGACCACGGTGGGCCCGTCGCACCACCGCCCTAGGGTCGAGGTTGCACGTGCCGTTCGAAGGAGTGTCGCAATGGGGTCGGGCTCGCGCTGGCTGCTGACTGTCAAGGTGGTCGCAGCCGTGGCCGCCCTGGTCGCCGCCGTCGTGATCGTCGTCGACCGGACCGGCGCGCCGCGGCTCGCCACGGCCGTCGTCGTGGGCGCCGGGGTGGCTGCCGCGATCCTGGCGTTCGTCGCCACGGCCGGCGCCGCGATCCGGGAGTACCAGTCACCTCGCAAGGCGGCGACCGTGGAGGACCTGCGGTACGCGGTGCGACAGCTCGCGTTCTCGATCGCGGACACGACGATGATCGACGTCCGGGAGCTCGGACTCGCGGTCTACGTCGTCCGCCCCGACTGGCCGGTGCCCTGGCGCCGCCGCCTTGACCGCGTGGTGCGCGAGCGCTCGGTGCACCGGCCGAGCGCCTCCCAAGTCGTCTGGCGACCGGGCAAGGGAGTCATCGGGAGGTGTGTCGCCACCGGCGCCGACGTCGCTCAGGACGTCGGTGCCGACTGGGCGCAGTGGCGGGCGTCGTCGCAAGCCGACTGGGAGCTGGACGCCCCGGTCGACGTCAAGGCCGGCCTCACCCACGCCGAGTTCATGTCGCTTCAGGACCGTTACCACGTCGTCGTTGCCACTCCCGTGCTCGACGACTCTGGACGGCGGACTCGCGTGCTCGGCTGCCTCGCCCTGGACGGCCCGGGGGGCAGCTACGACGACCTGGCCGCGGACGATGTGATGGCAGCCATGGCCGCGCTGGCCCCGACGATCGGGGCCAGCTGCGGTGACCGGAGTAGACTCGCTGGACGACGAGAGGAAGCGTTGATGGGTGACACGGCTCGCACGTGGGTGCACCACGGCGGCACGCTGCGCACCGCCGAGCCGCTGCGATCGGGGACCCGTGGACGGCGTGGGGTGGAGATCCTGCTGAAGAACTTGCGCTCCACCGGGGCGGAGGAGTGGATGATCCGCTCGGTCGAGCAGTCCCTGAACGGGCAGCTGCCTCCCAAAGCCGTGCACCGTCAGGCCGGCTGAGACCTACTCCGGCTCGTTGGCCGCCTCTCCACCGACCACGAACGGCGTGCTGACGCCCTCGTACATCAGGTGCGTGACGAGGCCCTCGGCGGCGTGCGGCAGGTTGTGGCAGTGGTCCATCCAGACGCCGGGGTTGTCGGCGAGGAACGCGACCTCGTACGTCTCGCCGTCCGCGACGTCGAGCGAGTCGACCCACCAGGGGCTGCCGGTCGCATCAATTCCGTTGCGGGACAGCACGACCGCGTGGTGCCCGTGCAGGTGCATCGGGTGCACCTGGCCGCTGGAGTTGGAGATCGTCATCCGGACGACGTCCCCCTCCGAGACGACGAACATCG
>DASROP010000003.1:0-5022 GCA_035646835.1 Actinomycetales bacterium
ACCGGGTGGCGGGACGTGGCCGTCCGCGACCAGCACCGCCTGGGCCGCGGCGAAGGCGCGGTTGGCCGCCGGGACCCCGGCGTAGACCCCGACCTGCAGCAGCACCTCGGCGATCTCGTCGACCGTCAGCCCGTTGCGCAGCGCGGACCGTACGTGCATCTCCAGCTCCCCCTCGTGGTGCAGCGCGGCGAGCACGGACAGGGTGACGACGCTGCGGGTCCGGCGGTCCAGACCCGGCCGGCTCCAGACGTCACCCCAGGCGTAGCGGGTGATGAAGTCCTGGAAGTCGGCGGTGAAGGCCGTGGCACCGGCCGTCGCGCCATCCACGTGCGCGTCCCCGAGCACGGCCCGGCGGACCTCCATGCCGGCGGCGTGACGCTGCTCGTCATCCATGCGCTCCCCTGTCCGTCGCGGCGAGGGCTCCGAAGTGCTCCAGCAGCAGGTCGGTCACTCGGCCGGCACGCTCGACACCGGCGAGGTGCGCTGCGCCGTCCACCACCAGCATCCGTGCCGATCCTCCACCACGGATGATCGCGTCGGCGATGGCGCGGCCCATGTCCGGCGGCGTCGCCCGGTCGTCGGCGCCCGCGACCACCAGCGTGGGCGCCCGGACCGCGGCCAGAAGCGGACGCAGGTCCATCGCCGCGATCGCGTCACAACAGGCCGCGTAGCCCTCCGCCGACAGGGCACGCATCGCCGCGCGCAACGCGCCGGCCCGCGCCGTCGCGGCGAACGACGGCGTGAACCAGCGCTCGGCGACGGCATCGGTGACCGCGGCGGTTCCGGAGGCCCGGACCGTCTCGGCCCGGTCCAACCATGCCTGGGTGGCCGGCAGGTGCGCCGCCGTGCAGACGAGCGCCAGCCGGTCGACGCGCTCGGGTGCGGTCGCGGCGAGCCGCATCGCGACCATCCCTCCGAGGGAGACCCCGGCATGGTGCGCCCGCTCGACCCCGAGCGAGTCGAGCAACGCCAGCAGGTCGCCGACCAGGTCGTCGAGGGCGTAGGGACCGGGCGGCACGTCGGACTCGCCGTGGCCGCGGTGGTCGTAGCGGACGACGCGGAAGGCCGCGGACAGCCCGGGCAGCTGCTCGTCCCACATCGACCTCGTGGTGCCCAGCGAGCTGCCGAGCACCACCACCGGAGCGTCCGCCGGGCCGTGGACGTCGTGACCGAGGCGTGCTGTCATGGCTGCCCCTGCCGGGCGGGCGCCGCCGTGAGCACCCGGTCCGCGATGGCGGCGGCCGCGACCACATGCGACTCCAACGACACCCCCACGAGGACGTCGGCGCCGGCAGCGTCGAGGTTGCGGCGCATGGCCGCGGCGTCGACCTCCAGCCCGGCGAGCAGGTGGGCGACCCTGGCCGCGGCGCCGCCGGCCAGGCGCAGCAGGTCGCGCACCGGCACCCACTCGGCGTGCCACGACCCGGTCGCCCGCTCGTGCTCGTGCACGCCCGCGGCGAGCACGGCGGAGGCGAGCCCAGGAGCACGACGCGCGGCCGAGACCAGGAGGACCGACTCGACCGGGTTCCGCTTGTGCGGCATCGACGAGGAGCCGCCGGGCGAGCCCTCGCCGATCTCCGCGACCTCGGCCTGGGCCATCAGCAGGACGTCGGTCGCGACCTTGGCCGCGGCGACCGTGACGCCCGCGAGCGCGGCGGCGAGGACGTGCACCCGCGAGCGCTCGGTGTGCCACGGCGCCCCCGGGTCGGCCAGACCGGTCTCGTCGGCCAGCACGGCCAGCGCGTCCAGCCCGCGGCCGCCGTAGGCGGCCAGGGTCCCGGCCGCCCCTCCCAGCTGGGCGGCGAGCTCGACGCCGGCGAGCCGATTCCGGGCCGCCTCGAGGCCGCCGAACCAGCCGGCGGCCTTGAGGCCGAACGTGGTCGGCTGCGCCGGCTGCCCGAGGGTGCGGGCGAGCATCGGGGTCGAGCGGTGCTGGGCGGCCAGCCGGCTCGCCGCCTCGCAGGCACGGGACAGGCTCTCCTGCAAGGGATCCATCGCTCGTCTGGCGCAGAGCATCAGCGCAGTGTCCAGCACGTCCTGGCTCGTCGCCCCGACGTGGACGGCGGCGCGGACGTCGTCCGGCACGGCATCGCGCAGGTCGGCCACCAGCGGGACGACGGGGCTTCCGGAGGTGACGGCACGTCGTCCGAGATCGGCCGGGTCGACGTCCAGGTCGGCCAGGGCGGAGGTGACCGCGCCACCCGCACCGGAGGCCACGATGCCCAGCCGTTCGAGCGCCCGGACCAGGCCCGCCTCGACGTCCAGCATGGCGCGCACGAGCGCGGCGTCCGCCACAGCGCCGTCGACGAGCGAGTCGCCGTCCAGCGACTCGAGCAACCCGCTCAGCGTGACCCCCTCAGATGGAGAAGAAGACAGTCTCGTTCGCACCCTGGACACGGATGTCGAGGACGAGGACGCCGTCCTCGGACCGGGCGACCAGGGTGTCACGCCGCTCGTCGGGGACCGACGACAACACGGGGTCGGCGGCGTTGGCCGCCTCCTCGTCGGGAAAGTACACCCGGGTGACCACCCGATCGAGGAGCCCGCGGGCGAGGACCGAGAGGTCCAGGTGCGGGGCCTCGGTGCCGCCGTCCGTCGTGGGCAGTGCACCGGGCCTCACCGTGAGGATCCGGTACCGGCCGTCGGAGTCGGTCGTGCTGCGCCCGAAGCCGCGGAACCCGGGCACGGTCGGGGCGACCGCACCTCGCGGGTCGCCGGGGTGGTCGAACCTTCCGTCCGGGTCGGCCTGCCAACTCTCGACCACGGCGTCGGCCACCGGGTCGCCGTTGCCGTCGTAGACGACGCCGGTGACCCAGAACGCGCCGGGTGTGCCGGGCGGCACGACGTGCGGGCCGTCGTCCCACTCCAGGGCGATGTGCAGGAACGGGCCGACGGTCTGGGACGGCGTGAGCTCACTCATCGTCGTCCTCGAAGACGCCGGCTCGCTCGCCCCGCAGGACGATGTCGAACCGGAAGCCGAGGGCCCACTCCGGCTGCGTCGTCGTGTGGTCGTACGTCGAGACCATCCTCTGCCGGGCCGCCGGATCGCGGACGGCGTTGAAGATCGGGTCCTGGGAGAACAGCGGGTCGTCCGGGAAGTACATCTGGGTGACGAGCCGCTGGGTGAACGAACGGCCGAACAGCGAGAAGTGGATGTGCGCCGGCCTCCAGGCGTTGTCGTGGTTCTTCCAGGGGTAGGCGCCGGGCCTGACCGTCACGAAGCGGTAGTGGCCCTCGGCGTCGGTCAGCGCGCGGCCCACCCCGGTGAAGTGCGGGTCGAGCGGGGCCGGCCACGAGTCGGCGACGTGGCGGTAGCGTCCGGCCGCGTTGGCCTGCCAGATCTCGACGAGCGTGTGGGGTACGGGTCGGCCGTCGGTCTCGAGCACCTGACCGGTCACGATGATCCGCTGGCCGGCGGGCTCGGCGGCGTGCTGGCGGGTCAGGTCGTGGTCGAGCTCGCCGATCCGCCCCTCCCCGAGCACGGGGCCGGTGACCTCGGTCAGCCGGTGCGGCAGCGCCACCAGCGGCTCGGTGGGGTGCCGCAGGCGGGTCGACCCGTAGTCCGGGCTGTCGAGTGGCGGGTGCACGCCGTCGACGCGCGGAAAGCTCGGCAGGACAAGGCGGTTCATCTGCTCCCTTTCGTGGCCTCCAGGCGCCGCAGCACCTCCAGCTCCTCGGTGGTCGGAGCCAGTGTCGTGGCCAGGTCGGCCGCCGCCCCGAGCTCCCAGTCGGTGGCCTCGCGCGCCTGCTCGAGCGTCACGCCGGGGTGCAGGTGGGTCAGCACCAGCTCACACGACTGCCGGTCCGGCTCCATGATGCCCAGGTCGGTGATCACCATCTGCGGCCCGGCACCCCGCAGACCCAGTCGCTCCCGATCACCGGGTCCACGGCCGAACCCGACCGAGGTGATGAAGTCCACCCGGTCGACGAAGGCCCTGCTGCTCTGCCGGGCCACGACGACGACGTGGCCGCAGGACGCCGCGATCTCCGGGGCGCCCCCTGCACCCGGCAGTCTCACCGTCGGGTGGGCGTAGTCGTCCCCGATCACTGTCGTGTTGATGTTGGCGAACCGGTCGATCTGCGCGGCGCCGAGGAAGCCGACCTCGACACGTCCGGGCTGCAGCCAGTAGTTGAAGATCTCCGGGACCGTGACGACCGAGTCGGCCGTGTCGGCGAGCATCCCGTCGCCGATCGACAGCGGCAACCGGTCCGGCTTGGCGCCGAGTGTCCCCGACTCGTAGACCAGCACGAGCCCAGGGGCGTGCGTGGCGCGTGCCAGGTTCGCCGCGGTGCTCGGGAGGCCGATCCCGACGAAGCAGGTGCCGACGTCGGCCAGCGCGCGCGAGGCCGCCACGGACATCATCTCGTCGGTGGTCCAGGCGGCGACGTCGGCCGCCGGGGACGTTCGGGCCGCGGTCATCAGGCGCTCCTCGCCGGGTCGGGCGCGCCGGCGCGGACGACGTCGTCCAGCCACCGCGTGAAGGTGTCGCGATCCCGGCCGATCTCGTCCCACGCCTGGTAGTAGGCGTTGTCGCGCTCGGAGTAGCCCTGCGCGTACGACGGGTGCGCCCCGCCGGGCACGACGGCCACGTAGGTGACGACCCAGGCCGGAAGGACGACGGCACCCGGCCTCGGCTCGAGCTCGTCGACGACCTCCTCGACCGTGACGATCGACCGCGCGGAGGCCAGGACGGCCTCCTTCTGGACGCCGGTGATGCCCCACATCTGCACGTTGCCGTCACGGTCCGCACGCTGGGCGTGGATGATGCCGACGTCCGGGTTGAGCGCGGGCACCGCAGCCAGCTCCTCGCCGGTGAACGGGCACGTGACGCTGCGGATGTTCTCGGTCTGGTGCACGAGGTCGGTGCCGCCGTACCCACGCAGCACCGCGAACGGCAGACCGGAGGCCCCGGCGACGTACCGGTTCGCCATCCCGGCGTGACTGTGCTCCTCGAGCTCCAGCGGCCCCGGCCACCCGTGCGTCACCGCGTCGCGAAACCGGTGCAGGGAACCGACACCGGG
>DASROP010000004.1:0-9177 GCA_035646835.1 Actinomycetales bacterium
GCACGGCGAGGCTGTCGCTGCGCTCGGCGAGCGGCACGCCCTCAGCGCACGCGTCGGGCTCGTCGCCCACTCGGTCGGCGCGATGATCGCCGTCGCCGCCGTCCGGCGGATGGGAACCGGTTGTCGGCCTCTTCTCGATCGAGGGGAACCTCGCCGTGGCCGACGCCTACTCCTGCTTCGGCGGCATCTTCCAGGATTAACTCCTCCTCCCTGCATCGTGGTCGGAGCTCCCCGAGCTCTGGGAGCGCGTGATCGAGGTCGGACGCGCGACGCCAGATGGCGCGGTAAGAACGGCGCCACCTATCGCTGAAGATCACAGTCGCCCCGACGCTGCCGGTGCGTCTCGTCGACGATCGTTGACACGCCGAGTCACTGTGTGGTGGTCGGCAAGTGCCGCCAGCGGCACGACACGCGGTTGAACGAACGTTGCCTTCAGCATGTCCGTGTATCCGGCGTGGCGATCCTTGCCCTCCTATACATAGTACTGCTAGGTATAGCACCCGCGTCTCACAGTTGGAGGTCTCGTGCGGATCGACAAGGACCTGGTGGCGGCGTCAGCGACGCCGCTGGTGCTGGCCATCCTGGCCGAGGGCGAGAGCTACGGGTACGCGCTCTCGAAGCAGGTCCGGGAGCTCTCCGGCGGGGAGCTGAAGTGGAGTGACGGGATGCTGTACCCGCTGCTGCACCGCCTGGAGCGGCTGGAGTGGGTGACGACCTCCTGGCGGATCCCGCCGGAGGGCCGGCGCCGGAAGTACTACGTGATCACCGACGCCGGGCGGACGGCGCTGGTCGACCAGCGGCGGCAGTGGGCTGCGGTGACTCACGCCCTGAGCAGCGCCTGGGAGCGACTCCCGCTGCAGTCCTCCCTCGGGATGGCCTGAGCATGGCGGCGCTGGAGGCGCAGATCAGCGAGTGGCGCCACTACGTCGGTCGGTCCCGCGGCGTGCAGGGACCGGACGTCGAGGAGCTGGAGGCCCATCTGCGGGAGCAGATCGACGCCCTGGGTGGAGCCGGGCTCGCCGACGACGAGGCGTTCCTGGTGGCGGTCAAGCGGATGGGGGCCATCGACGCTCTCTCGCGCGAGTTCGCCCGCGAGCACAGCGGCAGGCTGTGGAAGCAGCTGGTCCTGACGGCCGACGCCGAGCCCGAGCGCCCCTCGCGCGGCCTGACCAGCGCGCTGGTGGTGGCGGTGTTGGCAGCCCTCGCCGTCCACGTCCCGCGCCTGTTCGGCCTGGGAGCGCCCACGGGCGAGGAGGGCACCTTCTACCTGCGCAACGCGGGCCTGCTCGTGCTGCCCTTCCTGGCTGGCTGGTTCACCCTGCGGCGTGGACTGACCCGCCGCCAGGTGCTGGTGACCGCGGTCCCCTTCGCCGTCGGCGCCGTCGTGGTCAACGTCTACCCATGGGCACCCAACTCCGCGACCGAGCTGCTCGTGGTCCTCCACCTGCCCGTGGCGTTGTGGTTCGCCGTCGCCTACGCCTCCATGGGCGGCGCCTGGAGATCGCACGAGCGGCGCATGGACGTCGTCCGCTTCACCGGCGAGTGGTTCATCTACTACACGCTCATCGCGCTGGGCGGCGGGGTGCTCCTGGGGCTGACGGCGCTCATCCTCGAACCGGTCAGCCCCGGGCTCGTCGAGCCGCTGTTCGTGTGGGTGCTCCCCTCCGGCGCCGCCGGTGCGGTCCTCGTGGCGGCGTGGCTGGTCGAGGCCAAGCAGGACGTGGTCGAGAACATGGCTCCGGTGCTGACCGCGGTCTTCACCCCGCTGTTCGCCGTGGTGCTGGCCGGCTCCGCCGCCACCTACATGGTGTCCGGGTTCGCCGGGGAGTTCCACCGCGACGTGCTCGGGGTCTTCGACGTCCTGCTGGTGGTGGTCCTCGGGCTGGTGCTCTACAGCACCTCGGCGCGCGACCCGGCGCGTCCGGCGGGGGTGCTGGACCGCCTCCAGCTCGTCGCGGTCGCCAGCGCCCTCGTCCTCGACGCGGTGGTGCTCGCGGCGATGGTGACCCGCATCGGCGACCTCGGCTGGACGCCGAACCGGGTCGCGGCGCTCGGCCTCAATCTCCTGCTGCTGGTCAACCTGGCCCGGGCGGCGCACCTGTCGGTCCGCTTCCTCGCCGGCCGGGTCGCCTTCCACCGCCTGGAGCGCTGGCAGACGACGTACCTGCCGACCTACGGCCTGTGGGCGGCCGCTGTGGTCGCCGTCCTGCCACCGCTGTTCGCCTTCGCCTGAGCACCCTTATCCGTCCGGTAGCGGATGGTCAGCGGGACAGCAGCGTTCGCTCGACGTCCGGGGGGAGCCCGTGCACGTCGCGGTCGGTGCGCTGGGCCGGCATGCCTTCACGCTGCAGCCAACGCCAGGTGTCGAGGACGGTGTCGCTGACCGGGCGGCAGGTCAATCCGGTCGCGGCCGCACGTGAGGTGTCCACCTCGAGGAAGCCGGCGAACTCTCCACGCTCCGGCACCCAGCACGGCAGGTGCGTCCACGGCTCGGCCCCGGCTGCCTCGAGGTCGACCTCCTCCACCCAGACCAGGTCGGCGTCGGAGCCGGTCGCCGCCACACAGGCCGCCAGGAGCTCCTCGGTCGTCGCGTGACCCGAGCGGCTGACGACGTCCACCGGGCCGGTCAGACCCTCCGCAAGCGCGGACAGGAGCCATCCCGCGAGATCGCGGGCGTCCACGTACTGCAGCGGGCGCCGGGGCCGGCCCGGAGCCACCACCGGGCCGCCGCGGGAGATCCGGCGCAGCCACCAGGGGAGCCGTCCGATGTCCTCGTGCGGACCGAGGATCAGGCCCGACCTCGCGAGAACGGCGTCGGGGAAGGCGTCCAGCACGCCGAGCTCGGCTCCGCGCTTGAGGGCCGGGTAGTCACCGGCCTCGGCCGTCGGGTCACCGTCGACGAGTGGCGAGCTCTCGTCGGTGTGGCTGCCCCAGGCGTAGACCGACCCGCTCGAGACGTAGCCGTAGCGGTCCGCTCGCCCGGCCAACAACCGGGCCGCGTCGGTGGCGACGCGTGGCGCCCCCGACCAGGTGTCGACCACCGCGTCCCAGGTACTTGCGCGCAGCGCGACGGCCAGGTCGGCCGGGGAGGTGCGGTCGACCCGCAGCGCAGTCACCTGCTCCGGCAGGATTCCGGTGACGCCGCGGTGCACCGCAGTGACGTCCCAGCCCCGGGCCAGGGCCCCGGCCACGACCGCCTTGCCGACGAATCTCGTCCCACCGAGCACGAGCAGCCTCATGCCGGCACTCTGCCGTCAGTGACGACCCAGCGCGCTACCGGTTCACGATCGGCGAACGGTGGGCGCTACGTCGAGGGGAGGACGCTTGCCGCCACCGAGCACCACCGGCGCCACGATGATCGTCAGCCGGTCGACCAGGTGGCCCCGCAGCGACTGGCGGATCTCGTCGGCGGCCTCGTACGTCCACCGGCCCCCCGACCACCGCACCCAGCCCGGCCATCGACTGCTCGAGCCACGCCTGGTCCACACCGGTCGCGCTGCCCTCGGGAACGGCGTCGTAGGTCCACGGTCCGCCGAACACCCAGGGGTGAGGACGCTCGCCGCCGGTGCCCAGACCTCTGCCCGGCCCGTCGTCCGGGCCGGCTGACCTAGACTCCGCGGCGTGACGAAGCCAGTGGTGCTGCTGGCCGAGGAGCTCTCGCCCGCGACGGTCGACGCCCTCGGCCCGGACTTCGACGTCCGCCGTGTCGACGGCACCGACCGGGGGGCGCTCCTGGCCGCCGTGGCCGATGCCCACGCGCTGCTGGTGCGCTCGGCGACGCTGGTCGACGCCGAGGTGCTGGCCACCGGCCGCTCCCTCAAGGTCGTGGCCCGGGCCGGGGTCGGGCTCGACAACGTCGACGTCGAGGCGGCGACCAAGGCCGGGGTGATGGTCGTCAACGCGCCGACCTCCAACATCGTCTCGGCCGCAGAGCTGGCGGTGGCGCTGCTGCTCGCGACCGCCCGGCACGTGCCGGCCGCGAGCCAGAACCTCAAGGCGGGTCGTTGGCAACGGTCCGCCTACACCGGTGCGGAGCTCTACGAGAAGACCGTCGGGGTCGTGGGCCTGGGGCGGATCGGCGTGCTGGTCGCCCACCGGCTGGCGGCGTTCGGAATGCACGTGATCGCCTACGACCCGTACGTCGCCAGCAGCCGGGCCGGACAGCTCGGCGTGCACCTCGTCGACCTCGACGAGCTGCTCGCGGCCAGCGACTTCATCACGGTGCACCTGCCGAGGACGCCGGAGACGGTGGGCCTGATCGGCCGCGACGCCTTCGCGAAGGTCAAGCCCGGCGTCCGCATCGTCAACGCCGCCCGTGGCGGAATCGTCGACGAGGTCGCGCTGGCCGAGGCCCTGGCCGACGGTCGCGTGGCCGGCGCCGGCCTCGACGTGTTCGCGACCGAGCCGACGACCGACTCTCCGCTGTTCGACTTCGACTCGGTCGTCGTCACACCGCACCTCGGCGCCTCGACCGACGAGGCGCAGGAACGGGCCGGGGTCGCCGTCGCACGGTCCGTGCGGCTCGCACTGGCGGGCGAGCTGGTGCCGGACGCCGTCAACGTCGCCGGGGGAGCGATCGACGAGGAGGTGCGGCCCGGGATCGCGCTGGTGGAGAAGCTGGGTCGGGTCTTCACCGCGCTGGCCCGCCACATGCCGGTGCAGCTCGACATCGAGGTCCGCGGCGAGATCACGGCCAAGGACGTGTCGGTCCTGCGGCTGGCCGCCCTCAAGGGCCTGTTCACGGACGTCTCCGAGCACCCGGTCTCCTACGTCAACGCGCCGGTGATCGCGGCGGACCGGGGCATCGACGTCCGCCTGGTCACCGACCCCGACAGCCCCGAGTACCGCAACCTCGTCACGGTGCGCGGGACGCTCGCCGACGGCACCGCGATCGCCGTCGCCGGCACCCTCACCGGACCCAAGCAGGTCGAGAAGCTGGTCGGCATCGACGACCACGACCTGGAGATCCCGCTCACCGAGCACCTGCTCGTGATCCGCTACACCGACCGCCCGGGGGTGGTGGGCCGGCTCGGCGCGATGCTGGGCGAGGCCGACGTCAACATCGCCGGGATGCAGGTGGCCCGGCGGGCGGCCGGCGGAGCGACCGTCGGCGTCCTCGCGCTGGACTCGACGATCCCGCCCGAGCTCGTCGACGCGGTGGCCCTCAACATCGGCGCCGAGAGCGTACGGCTGGTCGACCTCGAACCCTGATCTCACATTGTGGGAGATCGGTGTCGGGATGTGGACGGCGGGCGTACCGTCGTGGGCATGGCTGACGAACGACACACCCAGGCGCTGCAGGAGTCGATGGACCGGAGGGACCAGGGCCAGAGCCGGTGAGCCCCACGGGCGGGACCGGCGGCTCCACGCTGGAGGTCGCCGTCGTCCCGGGGGACGGCATCGGCCCCGAGGTCGTCACCGAGGCCCTGCGGGTCCTGGACGCCGTCACGGCGGCTCGTGGGCTCGAGGTCGCCACGACCGAGTACGACCTCGGCGCCCGCCGCTGGCACGCCACCGGCGAGACGCTGCCGGACTCGGTGCTGGAGGAGATCCGTGGCCACGACGCGATCCTGCTCGGCGCGGTCGGCGACCCGAGCGTGCCCAGCGGCATCCTCGAGCGCGGCCTGCTGCTGCGGCTGCGCTTCGAGCTCGACCACTACGTGAACCTGCGCCCGTCGCGGCTGTACCCGGGCGTCCCGAGCCCGCTCGCGGACCCCGGCGACATCGACTTCGTCGTCGTCCGCGAGGGCACCGAGGGTCCCTACACCGGCAACGGTGGCGCGGTTCGTGCCGGTACACCGCACGAGGTCGCGACGGAAGTCAGCGTCAACACCGCGTTCGGGGTCGAGCGCGTGGTCCGCGACGCGTTCTCCCGCGCGGCATCCCGGCCGCGCCGCAAGCTCACGCTCGTGCACAAGAACAACGTGCTCACCCACGCCGGTGACCTGTGGCAGCGGACCGTCGACGCCGTCGGTACGCGGCACCCCGACGTGACCGTCGACTACCTGCACGTGGACGCGGCGACGATCCTGCTGGTCACGGACCCCGCCCGGTTCGACGTGATCGTGACCGACAACCTGTTCGGCGACATCCTCACCGACCTGGCCGCCGCGGTCACCGGCGGGATCGGGCTGGCCGCGTCCGCCAACCTGAACCCGGACCTCACCGCGCCCAGCATGTTCGAGCCCGTGCACGGGTCGGCACCCGACATCGCCGGCACCGAGGCGGCCGACCCGACGGCCGCGGTGCTGTCGGTCGGCCTGCTGCTGCAGCACCTGGGCCACGACGATGCGGCCGCCGCGGTCGAGCGCGCGGTCGCCGCCGACCTGGCCGAACGCCCCGCGGCGCCACGCCGGACGCGCGAGGTCTCCGAGTCCCTGATCGCCCGGCTGGCCTGACCGCCGATCGGCTACCGTGCCGAGCATGAGCGCGACGCCGACCGACACGAGGGCAGCCACGACGCTGCGGTTCGACCGGGAGCGGAACACGTCGCCGGTACCTCCGGAGCGACGCGCGGACATCCTCGCCGACCCCGGCTTCGGCAAGCACTTCACCGACCACATGGCGCGGGCGACCTGGACGCCGTCCGAGGGCTGGCACGCCGACGGCGTCGTGCCCTACGCCCCTCTGACGATGGACCCCGCCTCCGCCGTCCTGCACTACGCCCAGGAGATCTTCGAGGGGCTCAAGGCGTACCGGCACGCTGACGGCTCGGTGTGGACCTTCCGTCCGCAGGCCAACGCAGCGCGCTTCGCCCGGTCGGCCCGACGGATGGCGCTGCCGGAGCTGCCCGAGGCGGCCTTCCTCGCGTCGATCGAGGCCCTGGTGACCGCGGACGAGGCCTGGGTGCCGACCGGCGGCGAGACCAGCCTCTACCTGCGGCCGTTCATGTTCGCCTCCGAGGTCTTCCTGGGGGTGCGCCCTGCCGCCGAGGTGACGTACCTGGTGATCGCGTCGCCCGCCGGCGCCTACTTCCCCGGCGGCGTCAAGCCGGTCCGGATCTGGCTCTCGCAGGAGTACAGCCGCGCTGCCCCGGGCGGAACCGGGGCGGCCAAGGCGGGCGGCAACTACGCGGCCAGCCTCGTCGCGCAGCAGGAGGCGACGGCCGAGGGGTGCGACCAGGTCTGCTTCCTGGACGCGACCGAGCACCGCTGGGTCGAGGAGCTCGGAGGGATGAACCTCTACTTCGTGCTGGACGACGGCAGCATCGTCACGCCGTCGCTCACCGGCAGCATCCTCGAGGGCATCACGCGGATGTCGGTCCTCCAGCTCGCCCGAGACCTCGGCCACGAGGTGCGCGAGGAGCGTGTCTCGATCACGTCCTGGCGGGACGGCGCCGCCTCCGGCCGGATCCGTGAGGTGTTCGCCTGCGGCACCGCGGCCGTGATCACCCCCGTCGGGGCGCTGGTCGAGCCCGGCGCCGAGCACGTCACCGGTGACGGCGAGACCGGCGAGGTGACGGGCCGGCTGAGGACGGCGTTGCTCGACCTGCAGTACGGCCGGACCGAGGACGGGCACGACTGGATGCACCGGCTGGTGTGACGTTCGTCCGGATGGTGGACAACCCTTCCCAACTGCTGGACGTCGGTGTGACACTGGCGCGGTGACACCCACCACCGTGATCATCGCCTAGCGCGCTCACCGCCTACCCGGCACCGAGCGCGCTGACCTCCCGTCTCTCCGGGAGGTTTTTTCGTTGTGGCTCAGAGGGGATCTCGTGAACGACTTCCACGTCTACGACACCACCCTGCGCGACGGTGCCCAGCAGGAGGGGCTGTCCCTGTCCGTCGCCGACAAGCTGACGATCGCCGCCCACCTGGACGAGCTCGGCGTCGGCTTCATCGAGGGTGGGTGGCCCGGCGCGATCCCGAAGGACACCGAGTTCTTCCGCCTGGCCGCCGAGACGCTGCACCTGCAGAACGCGCGGCTCGCCGCGTTCGGCGCCACCCGCCGTCCGCTGACCGCCGCGGCGGACGACCCGCAGGTGAGGGCGTTGCTGGACTCGCGGGCACCGGTGGTCACCCTCGTCGCCAAGAGCCACGCCCGCCACGTCGAGTCGGCGCTGCGCACCACGCTCGCCGAGAACCTCGCGATGGTGGCCGACACCGTGGGGTTCCTCCGCGCGGAGGGTCGTGAGGTCTTCCTCGACGCCGAGCACTTCTTCGACGGTTACGCGGACGATCCCGCCTATGCCGTCGAGGTCGTCCGGACTGCGGTCGACGCGGGGGTCACCGTCGTGGCGCTGTGCGACACCAACGGCGGGATGCTGCCGCCGCAGGTCGCGGACGCCGTCGGCGAGGTGCTGGCGGCCACCGGCGCCCGCCTCGGCATCCACTGCCACAACGACACCGGGTGCGCCGTCGCGAACACGCTCGCCGCCGTCGAGGCCGGCGCCACGCACGTCCAGGGCACCCTGAACGGGTACGGGGAGCGCACCGGCAACGCGGACCTCGTCACCGTCGTCGCCAACCTGGTGCTCAAGCAGGGCCTGGCCGTGATGCCGGTCGAGCGGTTGCGCGAGGCCACCCGGATCGCCCATGCGGTCAGCGAGGTGACGAACGTCGTGCCCTACTCGAGACAGCCGTACGTGGGCGCCAGTGCGTTCGCGCACAAGGCCGGCCTGCACGCGTCGGCGATCCGCATCGACCCGGACCTCTACCAGCACACCGACCCGGCCGCCGTGGGCAACGACATGCGCATGCTGGTCTCGGACATGGCCGGTCGGGCGAGCATCGAGCTCAAGGGCCGCGAGCTGGGCTTCGACCTGTCGGGAGACCCGGAGCTGCTGAGCAGGCTGACCAACCGCGTCAAGGAGATGGAGGCACGCGGTTACACGTTCGAGGCCGCAGACGCGTCCTTCGAGCTGCTGCTGCGCGAGGAGGTGGACGGACGCCGTCCCGAGTTCTTCGTCGTCGAGAGCTGGCGGGTGATCACCGAGCACCTGCCGTCGGGCAACCGCGGTCCGGCCCAGTCGGAGGCGACGGTCAAGCTGCGGGCGTCCGGACGGCGGGTGGTGGCCACCGGTGAGGGCAACGGCCCCGTCAACGCGCTCGACCACGCGCTGAGGCAGGCGCTCGCCGAGGCGTACCCCGGGATCGCCGACCTCGAGCTGATCGACTTCCGCGTGCGGATCATGGACGCCGCCCACGGCACCGACGCCGTCACCCGGGTGCTGAT
>DASROP010000005.1:0-3463 GCA_035646835.1 Actinomycetales bacterium
CGCGGCGCTGAGCTACGAGCCCGACAACGCGGCCGCGCGCGGGCTCTACGCCTCCCTCGGCTTCGTGGAGACGGGGGAGCGGGAGGACGACGAGGTGGTCGCGCGACGAGGTGCTTGATCACGCCGGAGATGGTGATCAAGCACCTCGGTCCCTCAGGGGGACTGGGCCTGGGCGGCCTCGCGGCTGGCGGACGCCGACGCGAGCGCGGCGGTGTGCGCGTCGTCGACGCCACCGTGCTCACGCCACCAGGCCTGCCCGGCGTCCGGGAGCGTGTCGATCGGGTCGTAGTAGACGTACTCGCGGGCCAGCGCCTCGGTGTCGTCGCCCTCGATCGACGTCCGGTAGTTCTTCGTCCAGTAGGAGATGCCGCGCTCGGTGTCGTAGGTGTGCTGCTGGTGCACCCAGCGCTTGCCGACGAAGGGCACGTCGCACACGATCCGCGGCGTCGCGAAGCCCGGCAGGTACCCCATCATCGAGTGCTGCAGGTGCTGCGCGTGGGCGAGCGAGACCCGCCAGTGCTCGCTGAACGGGATCATGTCGCACATGTAGAAGTAGTACGGCGTGATCGACGCCTCGTCCTGCAGCGCGAAGCAGAGGTCGAGCAGCTCGGTGGTGGTGTCGTTCACGCCACGCATGAGCACGCCCTGGTTGCGGACGTCGCGGATGCCGGCGTCCAGCATCGCCCGCGTCGCCTCGGCGACGGCCGGCGTCAGAGACCGGGCGCTGTTGACGTGCGTGTGGATCGCCAGGTTCACGCCGCGGGAGCGGGCGACCCGGCTGACCCGCGCCATGCCGTCGACCACGTCCGGCGCGAGCCAGTGCTGCGGCAGGCCCATCAGCGCCTTGGTCGCGAGGCGGATGTCGCGGATGTTCTCGATCTCCAGCACCCGCATCAGCCAGGCCTCGAGGTTCTTCCACGGCATGTTGGCGACGTCGCCGCCGCTGACGACGACGTCGCGGACGGACGGCGTCGACCGCAGGTACTCCATCATCCCGGCCAGCCGGTCGACCGGCTTGAGGTCGAACTTCAGCTTGGGGACGACGGGGGTCGAGTTGCCGACCAGGTCCATCCGCGTGCAGTGCCCGCAGTACTGCGGGCAGGTGGACAGCAGCTCGGCCAACACCTTCGTCGGGTAGCGGTGGGTCAGCCCCTCGGCCACCCACATGTCGTGCTCGTGCAGCGAGTCACGGGTCGCGAACGGGTGGCTCGGCCAGTCGGTGCGGCGGTCGGAGAACACCGGAAGCATGTAGCGGCGCACCGGGTCGGCCAGGAAGGCGGCGGTGAACTCCTCGCCGGCGGCGGGCATCGTGCCGTCGTCCCACACCCCGGTCGCGGGCACCATCGTGTTGAGCATCTGCGGCGGCAGCAGCATCGACATCGTCGCGCGCTCGGCCTGGTCGCGCTCGAGATCGGCGTAGAACGCATCGGTCAGCAGGTCACCCATCAGCTCGCGCAGCTGCTTGATGTTCTTGACGCAGTGCGCCCGCTGCCACTGGACGCCGGCCCACTCCTCGGCCGTGACGTCCCGCCAGCCGGGCAGCCGCGTCCAGTCCGGCTCGACGAGCTGGCGGCGCACGTACGCGTACGGCTGCTCGACCCGGTGCGGGGCGTGGCGGACTTCGCTGATCTGGGTCACAAGTGGCACGATACGGGAAGACTTGCGGTCTGTCCGCAACGGCACCGCAGATCCTCCAGAGGAGAACGATGAATACCGACGGGTCGCCGATCGGGCTGCACCGGGTGCTCGACCCGGCAGGCGTGCTGCCGCAGGCGGCCCGGCGCCTCGACGCGCGGCCGGAGCTGTGGCCCGACGAGGTGCGGATCCGCCTCGAGCGGCTCAACCTCGACGCCGCCAGCTACCGCCAGCTCGCGGGCGCCCACACGGGCGCCGGCCGGCTGGACGGCGACGCCCTGCGCGCCGAGGTCCTGGCGATCATCGCCGAGCGCGGGAAGATGCAGAACCCGGTGACCGGGTCCGGCGGGATGCTGGTGGGTGTCGTCGACGAGGTCGGTCCCGCGTCGCCGCTCGGGCTGCGGGTGGGCCAGCGCGTCGCCACGCTGGTGTCGCTGAGCCTGACGCCGCTGGCCGTCACCGGCGGCCTGACCGGGTGGGACGGGCGCAGCGAGCAGGTGCCGGCCGCCGGCCACGCCATCCTGTTCGGCCGCTCGATCGCGGCCGTGCTGCCCGACGACCTCAACCCCGCCCTGTCGCTGATGGTGATGGACGTCTGCGGTGCCCCCGCCCTGGTGGCCAGGGTCGTCCGCGAGCGCGTCGCGTCCGGCAGGCCGCCGACCGTGGCCGTGCTCGGCGGCGCCGGCAAGTCCGGCTCGCTGGCCCTGGCGGCCGCCCGGGACGCCGGCGCGGCGCGCACCCTCGGCGTCGTCCCGACCGAGACCGAGCGGGCCGCCCTGGCCGGCGCCGACGTCTGCGACCTCGTGACGCTCGCCGACGCGCGTGACCCGGTCGCGCTCTCGGCGTCCGTGGCCGGCACCCTGGGCGCCGCCGCCGACGTCACCGTCGTGTGCGTCGACGTGCCCGACTGCGAGCACGGCGCGGTGCTGTCGACCGCGGACGGCGGCACGGTCGTCTTCTTCTCGATGGCCACCTCGTTCAGCGCCGCGGCGCTGGGAGCCGAGGGGCTCGCGGCCGACGTCACCATGCTCGTCGGCAACGGCTACGTGCCCGGTCACGCCGAGTACGCCCTGTCGCTGCTCCGGTCCACGCCGGGGGTCCGCAGCCTGTTCGAGCGGCGCCTGGCGTCCGAGGCACACTGACCCCCGTGTCGAGGACCCTCTACCGCGGCGGATCCGTCCACAGCCCCGCCGACCCGTCGGCCACGGCCCTGCTCGTCGACGGCGACACCGTCGCGTGGGTCGGGTCGGACGAGGGTGCCCACGCCGGTGCCGTCGACGCCGTCGTGGACCTCGACGGCGCCCTGGTCGCCCCCGCGTTTGTCGACGCCCACGTGCACACGACCGAGACCGGTCTCCGGCTGGCCGGCGTCGACCTCACCGGGAGCGCGTCCCTCGCCCAGGCCCTGGACGCCGTGGCCGCGGCCGCCGCGGCCGCTCCCGGCGCCCCGGTGCTGGGTGGCGGGTGGGACGACCGGCTGTGGCCGGAACGCCGTCCGCCGTCCCGCGCCGAGCTCGACCGGGCCGGCGGAGGTGTCGAGGTCTACCTGTCCCGCACGGATGCCCACTCGGCCGTGGTCTCGACCTCGCTGGCCGAGCGTGCCGGCCTGTCCGGACTCGTGGGCTGGACCGACGACGGCCGGGTCGAGCGCGACGCCCACCACGCGGTGCGCGACGCCACCCGCGACCTGGCCCCGGACCACCGCCAGGCGGTCCAGCTCCGGGCCCTGCGCGTGGCCGCTGCCGCCGGGGTCGCCTCGGTGCACGAGTGCTCCGCCCCCCACATCGCCCCACCCGAGGACCTCACAGCCCTCGCTGCCCTGGCCGCC
>DASROP010000006.1:0-11884 GCA_035646835.1 Actinomycetales bacterium
GTGTCCGGGGTGATCGACTCAGTGGTCGGGGCCCGGCGCTCCGACGCAGGCGCCTCGGTCGGGCGCTACCTGGCGTTGGCCGCGCTGAACCGGGTGGTCGCGCCCACCTCGAAACTTCAGTTCGAGCACTGGTGGAAAACCACCGCAGCGGACCGGTTCACCAAGATCCCGGCGGGGGCCCTGGACCATCGCCGGTTCTGGGACGCGATGCACGCGATCACCTTGGAGCAGCTCGCCGCGGTCGAGCAGGCGCTGGCGGTAGCCATGATCGAGACCTTCGGGCTGGACATCTCCGCGTTGGCCCTGGACATGACCAACTTCGCCACCTACATCGACACCGGCAACGAGAAGGCACCGATCGCCCAGCGCGGCAAGGCCAAGCAGAAACGCGCCGATCTGCGCCTGATCGGACTCGGTCTGGTCGTCACCCGCGACGGTGGCGTCCCGTTGGTCTCCCACGCCTACCCCGGCAACCGCCCCGACGTCACCCAGTTCGCCACCATGATCGACCTGCTCACCGCCCGGCACGGCGCCCTGGCCGACCAGACCGGCGCCCCGACACCGGACCAGATGACGGTGGTCTTCGACGCCGGGCAGAACTCGGTCGCGAACTTCGAGCACCTCACCGACACCGGGCTGGCGTTCGTCGGTTCGATCCCACCATCGGACTGCGCCGACCTGCTCGCCCTACCCGCCACCGCCCGCACCCTGGTCGACGTCGACCGGTTCGGGGCCCTGAGCGCGGTCGAGACCCGCCGGGTCGTCTACGGCACCAACCGGCGGGTGGTCCTGACGCACTCACCGACCCTGCACACCGCCCAGCAGGTCGGGTTCGCCCAGACCCTGGCCAAAGCCGTCGGCAAGCTCACCGAACTGGTCGAGACCCTGGCCCGCGGCAAGACCCGCCGGCCCGCGGTCAAGGTCAAAGCCCAGATCGCCGCGATCACCGCCGACCCGTGGCTGCGCCGCGTCCTGCATTGTGAGCTCACCGGCGCCACCCCGGCCGAGCATCGGCTCACCGTGACCGTCGACGAAAAGGCCCAGGACGCCCTGGAAGCCGAGGTCTTCGGCAAACGGATCCTGATCACCAACCGGGAACAGTGGCCGGTCGCTGAGGTGGTCGCGGCCTACCGCTCCCAGTCCGAAGTCGAGTTCAGCTTCCGCCAGCTCAAAGACCCGCACGTCGTCTCGTTCTCCCCGATGCACCACTGGACCGAACACAACATCCGGGTGCACACCTTCACCTGCATACTCGCCCTACAGATCGCCCACCTGATCCGCCGCGAGGCCGCCCGCGCCGAACTGCACCTCTCGGTCCGTGAACTGCTCGACCAGCTCGCCGGCATCCAGGAGACCGTCCTGATCTACCCCTCGACCGGCGGCCGTCCCAAGGCCCGACGGATGCTCACCGAAACCACCGAAACCCAAGACCAGCTCAGCGAGATCTTCGAGCTCACGAAGTTGGCCCCACGGACTTAGGTCATACGCCATTTCAAGATCAACATGGCCCTGACCTGCGGCGATACAACCAACATCAAAATAGCCCGGAAACTCCCGCTAGCGTTGGCGGGTGCTCGTCGTGCTCGCCGCCGCGTCCCTGGGCGTGGCCGCCCTGCTCGGCCGGGCAGGCGTGGTGTGGCTGCGCGTGCGGCCGACGGCTCGTTACTGGCGTGGCCGCGCCGATGCCAAGGGTGAGCTGCTCTACGTCGCGCTGGGTGACTCGACCGTGCGGGTGGTCAACCTGTCCGTCACGGGCGCGCGGGCGGACGGCACCGTCGGCGCCAACGACGCCGGGCGCACCAGCCCTGAGGCGTTCCGGACGACGGTCCGCCGCCTGGTCGCGGCGCTCCCGCCCGGTGCCCGCGTCGCCGACGTCCCGGACTTCGGCTACGGCGCCACCCGGGCGATGACCTGGCGCGACTACGTCGGCGACTACTTCCACCCCGGCGACCGCGGGTACCGGCGCTACTTCCGGGCGTTCGGGGGACCGGACGTCAGCGGTCGGGACGTCGTCGACCGTCCGGGCGGCCCGTGATGAAGCGGCTGCTGGCGTTCCTCGGTGCCCACGCCGTGCCGGGAGTCGAGTCCTGGGACGGTGAGACGTACGCGCGCACGCTGGCGCTGCCGCACGGGCCGGGCGTCGTCCGCGTCGCCGGGGACGACGTGTCCGTCGAGGCCGACACCCGGGACACCGACGAAGCCACGGCCCGCGTGCGGCACCTGCTGGGGCTGGACGACGACACCTCGCCGGCCGAGGGGGCTCTCGCGGGCGATCCCCACGTCGGCCCACTGGTCGCGCGTCGGCCCGGCCTGCGGCGCCCCGGCAGCGCCGACCACGCCGAGACGCTGTTCCGCACCGTCGTCGGCCAGCAGGTCTCTCTGGCCGGGGCGAGCGCCGCCGCCGCGCGGCTGGTGACGGCGGCGGGCACCAGGCTGGAGCGGTCGTCGTCCGGCCTGACGCACCTGTTTCCCACGCCGTCGCAGCTCGCCGCCCTCGACCCGGAGTCGCTGCCGTTGCCCCGGGCCAGGAGCCGGTGCGTCGTGGCGGTGGCGCGGGCGCTCGCCGACGACCCCGCGCTGATCGAGGACGACGCGGCGCTGCTGGCGTTGCCGGGGATCGGCCCGTGGACCGTCGACTACACGCGCTTTCGCACCCGCCGCGACCCGGACGTGTGGCTGGCCTCCGACCTGGCCGTGCGGCGGCAGCTGGAGGCGATGCGGATCGACCCCGAGGCCGCCGTCACCTGGGCGCCGTACCGTTCGACCGTGATGATGCACCTGTGGGCCGAGTACCTGGACGGTCGGCGGTGAGCGCCTGGACGCTGGTGCCGAGCCCGGTCGACGACCTGCTGCTGACCACGGACGGCGACGCCCTGACGGGTATCTACTTCAGCCCCCACAAGGGCATCGCCACGAGCGTCCGCACGGAGGGGACGGAGCCGGACGACGACCACCCGGTCCTGGCGTCGGTTCGTGAGCAGCTGGGTGAGTACCTCGCCGGCGAGCGGTGCGTGTTCGACCTGCCCCTCGAGCCCGCTGGGACGGCCTTCCAGCAGCGGGTCTGGGGCGCCCTGCGCGAGATCCCGTGGGGCCGGACCCGCAGCTACGGCGACATCGCCGAGGGGCTCGGCCTGCCGCTGTCGGCATCTCGTGCCGTCGGCCTGGCGAACGGGGCGAACCCGATCTCGATCGTCGTCCCGTGCCACCGCGTGATCGGGGCCGACGGGTCCCTCACCGGGTTCGGTGGGGGCATCGAGCGCAAGCGGTTCCTGCTCGACCTCGAGGCCGACCTGCTGTTCTGAGGCGTGCACGAAGTCCTTGATCAACCCCAACGCCCCTGGAGTTGATCAAGGACTCTGTGCACGCCCGAGGTCAGGGGAGGGAGCGGAGGAACGTCTCGGCGACGGGGACGGCGACGGCCCCGCCGCTGGCGCCGTCCTCGACCAGGACGGCGAACGCGAGGTCGCCGCGGTAGCCGATCGTCCAGGCGTGCGTCGGCAGCACCTCGCCGGTGCCGTACTCGGCGGTCCCGGTCTTGGCGTGCACGGGCGGCCCGGGGACGTCGGCCAGTGCTGCCGCCGTCCCACCCTCCACGACGCCGCGCATCAGGGAGCCGACCACGGACAGGTCCGCGACCGGCTCGGGCGCCGGGGTGCCCGGGGCGTCGACCGGCGGGTCGAGGACGAGCCGCGGCGGGGCCCAGGAGCCCCGGCCGATCGCCGCCACCGCCTGCGCCATCGCCAGCGGCGAGGCGAGCACGCGGCCCTGGCCGATGGTCGCCGCGGCGAGCTCGACCACCGACTCGGTCACCGGCACCGAGCCGGTGAAGGCCGGCGTCCCGATCTGCCAGTCGCCGCCGAGACCGACACCGGCTGCCGCGGCCTGGAGCGCGGCGGGATCCAGCCGCTCCGAGAGGCCGACGAAGGCGGTGTTGCACGACTGCGCGAAGTCGGCGCTGAACGGCTGGTCGCCGCCCGAGCCGCCCTCGAAGTTCTTGAAAGACTTGCCGTCGACCGTCGTGGTCGGCGGGCACGGCACGATCTCGTTCGTGTCGAGCCCGGTGGCCAGCAGCGCCATCGTGCTCACCACCTTGAACGTCGACCCCGGCGGGTACTGGCCCGTGAGCGCCCGGTTGGTGCCGGACGCCGGGGTGTTGGCCACGGCCAGCACGTCGCCGGTCGGCACGTCGATGGCCACCAGCGCCGCGCTGCCGTTGCCGCCCTCGGCGGTGGCGAGCGCCGCGTCGGCCGCCTGCTGGACCGTCGCGTCCAGCGACAGCTGCAGCGGCCGGCCGGGCGTGGGTGCGACGGCGAACAGCTCCGTCCGCTCCTCGCCGCGCACCCGGTCGACCCGGACGCCGGCGGTCCCCGCCAGCCGCTCGTCGTACTCGCGCTGCAGACCCGAGAGCCCCGTGGTGTCGCCGGCGGCCACCCGCCCCTCGGACTCGTCCACGATCTCGGCGGTGGCCTCGCCGACGGTGCCGAGCAGCGCCCGGGCGAACTCGCGGGTCGGTGCCAGCGGCAGGGTCGACTCGCGGAAGACCACGCCCGGCAAGGGTTGCAGCTCTGCGGACACGGCGTCGTAGTCGCTGCGGCGCAACGTGATCACCGGGACGAAGGCGTCGGGCTGCGCGGCCTCGACGCGCTGGACGAGCGCGGCGCCGTCGATGCCGAGCAGGTCCGCGAGCTCCGCGCTGACCTCGGGCACGTCGGTGGACCGTGACGGCTGCACCCCGACGTCGACGACGGGCTGCTCGCCGACGATCACGCTGCCGTCCCGGCCGAGGACGTCGGCGCGCGGCGCGGCCTGGCGGGTCGCGTCGAGGACGTCGCCCTCGGCCAGCTCGGGGTGGACGACGTCGGGCGCGTACGCGACCGACCACGCGTCGTCGGCTCCCTCCACGAGCGAGAGGGCTGTCGAGTAGCTCCAGCCGTCCGGCCCCAGCGGCCAGGTGACGTCCAGCGTCGCCGTGGCGTCGCCGTCCGCCCGCTCGACCGAGGCGACGGCCACCTGCGGCGTGACGCCGTCCATGCCGGCGGTGGCGGTGGTGACGGCCTCGGACTCACCGGCGGTCCAGGCCGCCACGAACTCCTCCGCGGCCGCACGGGCCGCCTCGTCCCGCGACGCCTCCTGCCGGCGCTCCGCGACCACGACGAAGGCCACTGCGGCGAGCGCGGCCACGACCACGACGGCGATCGCGACCATCCACGGTGAGCGTCCCGCGTCGTTCTCCCCCATGGTCGCGAGACTGCCATACCGGACAGCCCTTCCCTGCGCGTGGTCGCTGAGGCAGGCTGACGCCCATGCGCAGCACCATGCAGGACGTCCCCCTGCTCATCTCCGGCATCCTCGACTACGGCACGACCGTCCACGCGTCGTCGGAGGTGGTGACGTGGACCGCGGACGGCCCCCGCCGCATCTCCTACGGCGAGATGGGCGCCGACTGCCGGCGACTCGCGAACGCGCTGCGGCGCCTCGGCATCGACTCGGACCAGCGGGTGGCCACGTTCATGTGGAACAACGCCGAGCACCTCGAGCTGTACCTCACCGTGCCGAGCATGGGTGCGGTGCTGCACGCCCTCAACATCAGGCTCTTCCCCGAGCAGCTGATCTACGTGGCCAACCACGCCGAGGACCTCGTCGTCGTCGTCGACAACAGCCTGGCCGGGCCGTTCTCGAAGCTCCTGCCGCACCTGACCACGGTCCGCCACGTGATCGTCAACGGCCCCGTGCCGGACGACGTCCGCTCGGCTCTGGGCGCGGACGGCCGGGAGGTGCACGACTACCGGGCCCTGCTGGACGCCGAGGAGCCGGAGTTCACGTGGCCGCGGCTGGACGAGAACACCGGCGCCGCCATGTGCTACACGTCCGGCACCACGGGCAACCCCAAGGGTGTCGTCTACTCCCACCGGTCGAACTACCTGCACTCGATGCAGCTGGTGATGCCCAGCGGGCTGGGGGTGAGCCAGGCGGACCGGCTGCTGGCCGTCGTCCCGATGTTCCACGCCAACGCGTGGGGGATGCCCTACGGCGCCTTGCTGTCGGGCGCGTCGATGATCATGCCCGACCGGTTCCTGCAGGCCGAGCCGCTCGCGCAGATGATCGCGACCGAGAAGGTGACGGCTGCCGGTGCCGTCCCCACCATCTGGACCGACCTGCTGCGCCACCTCGACGAGCAGGTGGACGCGGGCTGGCCCGTGGATGTGTCGACGGTGCGTGCGGTGATCGTCGGCGGGTCGGCGTGCCCGCCCGCCCTGATGCGCGCCTTCCAGGAGCGGCACGGGATCCGGATCATCCACGCCTGGGGGATGACGGAGATGTCGCCGCTGGGCACCATCGCCGTCCCTCCCGCCGGCCTCGGGCCCGAGGAGGAGTGGCGCTACCGCGAGACCCAGGGACGGCTGGCGCCGCTGGTGGAGGGCCGGCTGGTCGGGCCGGCGGGCGAGGCGGTCGCGTGGGACGGCGACGGCGTCGGCGAGCTGGAGGTGCGCGGGCCGTGGATCACGTCCGAGTACTACAAGGAGGACGCACCGGAGAAGTTCGACGGCGGCTGGCTCCGGACCGGGGACGTGGGGTCGTTGACCGCGGACGGCTTTCTGCGGCTGACCGACCGGAGCAAGGACGTGATCAAGTCCGGCGGGGAGTGGATCTCGTCCGTCGACCTGGAGAACGCCCTGATGGGCCACCCGAAGGTGCGCGAGGCGTCGGTCGTCGGCGTGCCGGACGACCGGTGGGGCGAGCGCCCGCTGGCCACCGTCGTCGTCGCGGACGGTGACTCGGTCGGCGTCGACGAGCTGCGCGAGTACCTGGCGGACAAGGTCGCCCACTGGCAGCTGCCCGAGCGGTGGGCCTTCATCGACGAGGTGCCCAAGACGAGCGTCGGCAAGTTCGACAAGAAGGTGCTGCGCAAGCGGTACGCGGACGGCGACCTCGAGGTCACCACGGTCAGCTGAGCACCACCCCGGTCAGCCGCAGACCTCGGAGGTGTCCTGCGCGGTCTCCGGGTCGACGGTCGGCGTCGGCGACGCGCTCGGGTTGGTGGGCGACGCCGGGCTGGTGGGCGACGCCGATGGCCCGGTGGTCTCCGCCGGTGGGGGTGGCGGCGGGTCGAGGGCGCCGGCCACCAGCTCGCGGATCAGCTCGAAGTCCGCGCTTCCCGACGTGATCACGTCGTCCGTGAACGGCAGGCTGCGCAGCTCGCCGTCCTTGACCCGGAGGCCGAGCTCGACGAATGCGTCCAGCTCCGAGCCGCGGATGTCGGTCTCGACGTGCCTCTGCGCCGAGGCCGCCAGGGCGGGGAAGGCTCGCGCCAGGGTCGCGGGATCGGCCTGGTCCACGGCGGCCGCGATCACGCAGCGCTGGCGCCGGATGCGGTCGTAGTCCGTGGATCCCTCCCGTGACCGGGCGAACCAGAGCGTGTGATAGCCGTCGAGGGTGCGGGTGCCGGGTGCGATGTATCCCGTGATCGGGTAGTCGTTGCCGGTGATGGGGTTCGAGCCGCCGCCGATCGGGATGCGTCGATCGACCGTGATCTCGAGCCCGCCGAGGGCGTCGACGACATCCTCGAACCCCTGCAGGTCGACGAGCGCGTAGTAGTCGATGCTCAGCCCGAGGGTCTCGCCCACGACCTGGCGGGTGGCCTCCAGGCCCGGCTCGTCGGTGTCGGGGAAGAGGTGGGGGTTGTCTTGGGCCCACGTCCAGACACCGTTGATGTGGCAGTCGTTCTGGGGGCACTCCTGGCCGCCGGGGTAGAAGCCGCGGGGGAACTGGTCCGCCGCCGGGGAGTCCTCGGGGAAGTGCACGCCCTGCAGGTTGCGGGGGAGGCTGAACAGCACGGTGTCGCCGGTCTGGGTGTCGATGCTGGCCGTGATGAGGGTGTCGGGCCGCGTGCCGATCCGGTCGGCGCCGGCGTCCGAGCCCAGCAGCAGGACGTTGATCCGCGGGGTGTCGGCCCACGGGTCGGCGGCGGCCGTGTCCGGGCCGGCGAGGTCGGGGTCGCGGTCGCCGCCCTCGCCGAAGACGTTGAGCACGAGCGATCGTTGGGTCATCGCGTAGACGGCGGCGGTCGCGGTGGGGACGGTGACGGCCACGACGAGGGCGGCCACGAGCGCTCCCGCGACGAGGTGCTGCCCGGCGGACAGGCGCATCCTGGTCCGACCGTCGGGGTGCCGGAGGGACACGTGGGTGGCCACGATCACCACCGCCCACACCAGGCCGACGACGGCGAACAGCACCCCGAGCACCATCAGGGCGTTCGGTCGCACCGCGAGCTTGAGGCCGATGCCGGCGAGCAGCCCGGCCGAGTACAGGCCGGCGAGACCGGCCAGCGCGAGGAACGCCGTGGTGAGCAGGACGCTGCCGAGGCGCCGTCGTCCCGCGGCCAGGAAGCCGAGCCCCGGCACCAGCGCGCCTGCCGTCGTCCAGGCCAGGAGTCGGCCGAAGCCGTCGCCTGCTCCGCTGGCGTGGCGGGCGCGGCCGCGCGCGAGGGGCCGGGCATGGCGTGCCTGGGCCCGTAGGTCGCGGCGCGGGGGGTAGAGCGTTCGGCTGGCAGCCTGCTGGGCCACGCGCGGTCGACCTCCTCTCGGCTCGCTGACACGGTCGTCGTCTCGGGCGGGCGCGAGCGCGCCGGCGCCCGACCGCCCAACAGACCATTTCACCACTTGGGCGGTCGTCGCCGCGACGACACGGTCGGACACGGTGTGGGGGTGTCGTGAAGGGGACGCTTCTTTGCCGCGTCCCGTTGCGTGCGGCTACCCTGACGGCTGTTTCCTGGTTGGTTCGCTGGAGGCGTCGCCTAGCCCGGTTTATGGCGCCCGCCTGCTAAGCGGGTTGAGGGCTCAAACCCTCTCGCGGGTTCAAATCCCGCCGCCTCCGCGCCTGTCAACGGGTGGACCCCGGCTCGCCCCGCGCGCCGGGGTCCACCCGTTTGAGAGGATGTGTCCCCATGTCGTCACGCCGGCGCCCGCCGACCGTGCTGGCCGCCGCGACGCTGCTGGCGGCCTCGCTGCTGGTGGGCTGCGGGGACGGCGACCCGGCGCCCGGTGACGCGGCCTCCCTGGCCCGGACCCCCTCGGCACCGAGCGAGAAGCCCACGGTCACGTCGACGCCGGAGCCGCCGGCGCCGCTGGAGCTGCCCCGCGGGGGCCGCGAGGTCTTCCCGCGCTACCGGCTGGTCGGGTATGCCGGCGGGGCCGGCAGCGAGGCGTTCGGGCGGCTCGGCGTCGGGGACATCGACGAGCGGGTGACCGAGATCCTGCAGGTCGCCCGGCCGCTCGCCGCCGGCCGGGAGGTGATGCCGGTGCTCGAGCTGATCACGGTCGTGGCCACCGATGTCCCCGGGCCGGAGGGGACTTATCGTCGGCGGGTCGGGGACGACGTGATCCAGACGTACCTCGACGCGGCACGCCGGCACGACGCCATGCTGCTGCTGAACATCCAGCCGGGTCGCTCGGACTTCCTGGACGAGGTGCAGGCGCTGGAGAAGTGGCTGGTGCAGCCGGACGTCGGCGTCGCGCTGGACCCGGAGTGGGCGGTCGACGACGACGAAGTCCCCGGCGAGGTCTACGGCTCCACGACGGGCGCCGAGCTGGACGGCGTCTCGGCCTACCTCGACGACCTCGTCTCGACGCACGACCTGCCGCAGAAGGTGATGGTCTTCCACCAGGTGGCCGTGCCCGTCGTGGCCGACCAGGAGCAGCTCCAGCTGCGCCCGGGCGTCGTGGTCGTCAAGAGCGTCGACGGCATCGGCGCAGTGGCGGACAAACGCAAGACCTGGGACCGGCTCGTCGCCGACCTGCCGCCGACGATCCACGCGGGCATCAAGCTGTTCTACTCCGAGGACACGCGCCACGGCCCGCTGATGACGCCGGAGCAGGTGCTCGCGCTGTCTCCGCAGCCGCAGTACGTCCTCTACGAGTGACCTGTGTCGTTCACGACGAGCCGAGGCGGGCCTTGAGTCCGTCGAGCTCGGTCCAGAGCATGCTCGGCAGCGAGTCGCCGAACTTGTCGAACCACTCGGTGATCTGCGGGATCTCGGCCTTCCACTCCTCGACGTCGACCGTGAGGCAGGTGGCGAGCTCCTCGGGGGTCATGTCGAGGCCGCCGGTGTCGAGCGACTCCGGCGTCGGGACGTGCCCGATCGGGGTGTCCTGAGCGGCTGCTCTGCCTTCGATCCGCTCGATGGCCCACTTGAGCACGCGGGAGTTCTCGCCGAAGCCGGGCCACACGAAGTTGCCCTCGTCGTCGCGCCGGAACCAGTTGACGTAGAAGATCTTCGGCAGCTTCGTCGCGTCGGCGCCCTTGCCCATGTCGACCCAGTGCTGGAAGTAGTCGCCGGCGTTGTAGCCGATGAAGGGCAGCATCGCCATCGGGTCACGCCGCACCACACCGACCTGCCCGGTGGCCGCGGCGGTGGTCTCCGAGGAGAGGGTGGCGCCCATGAACACGCCGTGCACCCAGTCGCGGGACTCGGTCACCAGCGGGATCGTCGTCTTGCGGCGGCCGCCGAAGAAGATCGCCGAGATCGGGACGCCGTCCGGGTCGTCGTACTCCGGCGCCAGGATCGGGCACTGCTTGATCGGGGTGCAGTAACGGCTGTTGGGATGGGACGACAGCACAGGCGGCTCGGCCTCGCCGTCGGCCGGCGTCCAGTCGTTGCCCTTCCAGGAGGTGGCGTGGGTGGGCTCGTTCTCCATCCCCTCCCACCAGATGTCGCCGTCGTCCGTCAGCGCGACGTTCGTGAAGACGGAGTTGCCCTTCTCCAGGGTTCGCATGGCGTTCGGGTTGGTCTTCTCGTTGGTGCCCGGGGCGACACCGAAGAAGCCGAACTCGGGGTTGACGGCGTAGAGGCGGCCGTCCTTGCCGAACCGCATCCAGGCGATGTCGTCGCCCAGGGTCTCGACCTTCCAGCCCTCGATGGTCGGCTCGAGCATCGCGAGATTCGTCTTGCCGCAGGCGCTGGGGAAGGCCGCGGCGACGTAGTGGACACGGTTGTCGGGACTCGTCAGCTTGAGGATCAGCATGTGCTCGGCCATCCAGCCGTTGTCGCGGGCCATCACCGAGGCGATCCGCAGCGAGTAGCACTTCTTGCCGAGCAGGGCGTTGCCGCCGTACCCGGAGCCGTAGCTCCAGATCGCCCGCTCCTCGGGGAACTGGACGATGTACTTCGTGTCACTGCACGGCCAGGCGACGTCGTCCTGGCCGGGCTCGAGCGGGGCACCGACCGAGTGCAGGGCCGGGACGAAGGGGGCGTCGAGCTCCTCGATCCGGCGCAGGACGCTGGTGCCCATCCGGGCCATCACCCGCATCGAGACGACGACGTAGGCGGAGTCGGTGATCTCGACACCGAACATCGGCTGCTCGGCCTCGAGGTGGCCCATCACGAACGGGATCACGTACATCGTGCGACCACGCATCGACCCGCGGTACAGGTCGGTCATGATCGGCTTCATCTCGTCCGGCGCCACCCAGTTGTTGGTGGGTCCGGCGTCCTTCTCGTCGACGCTGCAGATGAAGGTGCGGTCCTCGACGCGGGCGACGTCGGAGGGGTCGGAGGCGCAGTGGAACGAGTTGGGCTTCTTGGCCGGGTCGAGCCGGGTGAAGGTGCCGGCCTCGACCAGCCCGTCGGTCAGCGCCGTCCACTCGTCGTCCGAGCCGGTGCACCAGTGGACGGCGTCCGGCTGCGTGAGCTCGGCGATCTGGCCGACCCAGGCCGCCAGGCCGGCGTGCGACGTGGGGGACTCGCCGCCGCCGTCGGTGGTGACGCTGGCTGGGCTGGTCTCGGTAGACATCAGGCTCGGTTCCCTCCGGTCGCCGCCGACGGCCTGAGGTCCGGACCGTGGCTTTCCGGTCACGGTAGCCCTTGTCCTGGATGGTGAACATCCAC
>DASROP010000007.1:0-5178 GCA_035646835.1 Actinomycetales bacterium
CGGCGTCGGCGGCACCGGCGCCACCGGTTCTCCGCTCTTGACGCGGTCGATCGGGGCCAGGTCCACCTCCAGCGCCAGCCGGACGCGCGTCGCCAGGGCGGCCCGGGCCGACGACTCCAGCACGATCACCTCGTCCACGCGTCCCGGCGCCACCACCCGTCGCCGCTGCACGCGCACCGTCGGGTCGGGGCCGGTGTCGCCGAGCAACCTCGCCACGCCCACGGCGAGCACCGCCGTGGCGCCGTCCGGGGAGACCAGCACGGACACCGGTTCGACCTCGTCGAGGGTGAGCACGGCGCGGCTGAGCACCCGGACGTCGCCGTGGTAGAAGCCCTGCGCCCCGGACGCCCGGACCTGCCCGTCGGGGCCGCACCAGGCCTGCGTCGGGGCCGCCAGCGCCACCACCAGGTCGTGCAGCCACGGCTGCAGCCGCCGGTCGTCCGGTGCGTGATCGGCGATCACTACGGCTCCCCTCCATCCTCGGTGTGCTGCTCGCGGCCCTCTTGACACGTGCTGTGGTTCGGGTCACAGTGTGGTCTATCCCGATTGGATCGATCAACACCGGGGACGATCCGGTTCTTGAACGATCCAACCACGCAGGACGAGGAGGCGGCGGTGCCGGAGCGTCCCACGCTGATGACCGTCGCCCACGCCGCCGGGGTGTCGCGACAGACCGTCAGCAACGTGCTCAACGCCCCCGACCGCGTGCAGGCGCTGACCCGTGACCGCGTGCAGTCCGTGATCGACGAGCTGGGGTACCGGCCGTCGCTGGCCGCGCGGCAGCTGCGGACCCGACGCTCCCGCACGCTCGGTCTGCGGATGGAGCCGGAGCGTGACGGGATCAACGGCACCGTGCTCGACCGGTTCCTGCACGCCGTGGTCGCCCGTGCCCAGGAGTCGGGCTACCGCGTCCTGCTCTACGTCGCGGACGACGACACGGGCGAGACCCGTACCCACGCCGAGCTGCTCGACACCGCCCAGGTCGACGCCTTCGTGCTGACGAGCACCCACCACGGCGACCCGAGGACGGCGTGGCTGACCGGGCGCGGGGTCGCCTTCTCGGTCTTCGGCCGGCCGTGGGGCGAGCCGGCGCCGGTGCACGCGTGGGTGGACGTCGACGGGGCCGCAGGCACCCGCGCCGCCACCGAGCACCTGCTCGCCAACGGCCACCGGCGGATCGCCTTCGTCGGCTGGCCCCCCGGGTCCGGCGTCGGCGACGACCGTCGGGCCGGGTGGCGGCAGGCGCTGGTGGCCGAGGGCCTGGACCCCGCCGCGCACGACGTGCCCGAGCAGCGCTGCCCGGACGGCGTCGACGCGGGCGAGCAGGCGGCCCGTTCGCTGCTCTCCGGCGCGACGGCGCCCACCGCACTGGTCTGCGCCAGCGACTCCCTCGCCCTCGGCGCGCTGCCCCTGGCCCGCGCCGCCGGGTGCGCCGTCGTCGGCTTCGACGACACCCCGGTCGCGGCGGCCGTCGGTCTCAGCAGCGTCCGGCAGCCGCTCGCCGAGGCGGCCCGGGCGGCCCTCGGGCACGTTCTCGACGAGCTGGAGACCCCCGGTCGGCCACCCCAGGTCGACCTGCTCGCCCCCGAGCTGGTGGTTCGCGCCAGCAGCTCGGGTCCACCCGACTGATCCGTCCACCCGACCCCGCTCACGCACACCCACCCGGAGGACCCGATGAGATCGCCCCGCCCCCTGGCCCTGCTCGCCTGTCTGGCCACCCTCAGCCTCACCGCCGCCTGCGGTGGAGGCAGCGGCTTCGAGTCCGACGAAGCCCCCGAGCAGCAGGAAACCACCGCCGCCGCCGGTCCGGTTTCGCTGCAGGTGATGATCGGTTCGTCCGGCCCCGCCGAGACCGATGCGGTCACCGCCGCGGTCGACGCGTGGGCGAGCGAAACCGGAAACGAGGTCGAGGTGATCGCGGCGACCGACCTGAACCAGCAGCTGAGCCAGGGCTTCGCCGCCGGGAGCCCGCCGGACGTCTTCTACGTCTCGTCGGACCTGGTGGCCGGATACGCCAACAACGGCTCGTTGCTGCCCTACGCCGGTGAGCTCGAGAACGCCGGGGACTTCTACCCCAACCTCGTCGAGGCGTTCACCGTCGACGACGAGTTCATGTGCGCCCCGAAGGACTTCTCCACCCTCGGGTTGGTCATCAATAACGCATCCTGGGAGGCCGCCGGTCTGACCGAGGACGACCTTCCGACCACGTGGGAGGAGCTGCGGGACGTGGCGACCACACTGACCACGGGTGACCAGGTCGGACTGGTCACCAGCGCCGAGTACCAGCGGCTCGGTGCGTTCATGGCGCAGGCCGGCGGTGCTCTGGTCACGGACGGCGCGGCGACGGTCGACTCGGAGGCCAACCTCGAGGCGCTGCAGTACGTGCAGTCGATGCTGGCGGACGGCTCGATGCAGCTCACGGGCCAGGTGGGAGCCGGCTGGGGCGGCGAGGCGTTCGGCACCGGCAAGGCCGCGATGACCATCGAGGGCAACTGGATCGCCGGCGCGATGACGGCCGACTACCCCGACGTCGACTACCAGGTCGCTCCGCTGCCCGCCGGCCCCGACGGCGAGGCGTCGCTGTCGTTCACCAACTGCTGGGGTATCGCGGCGGAGAGCCCCAGCCAGGCCGCGGCGACCGAGCTGGTCGCCTTCCTCACCACGCCCGAGCAGCAGATGGAGTTCGCGCGGGCGTTCGGCGTGATGCCTTCGGTGGAGGCCGCCCAGGAGGACTTCATCTCCGAGTTCCCGGGCTTCGCCGCCTTCGTCGAGCAGGGTGACGTGGCCGTGACGGTGCCGAACGCGGAGGGCGTCTCCACGGTGGTGGCCGACCTGAACTCCCAGCTGCAGGGTCTGCCCGACGGCGACGCCGCGGCCATCCTGTCCAGCACCCAGGCCAACCTCGAGGCCGCGCTCGGATGAGCCTGACCAGCGGGCGCCGGCCTCGTGGCAAGCGGGTTCGGAGCCACGAGGCCGGCGCCGGCTGGTTGTTCACCGCTCCGGTGCTGGTGGTGCTCGGGCTGTTCCTCGCGCTGCCGGTGGGGATGGCGGCGTGGGTCAGCGTGTCGAACTGGAGCGGCGCGGGGAGCCCCTTCTCGTCGGACGTGTCCTTCGTCGGGGGGGCGAACTACTCCGAGCTGCTCGCCGGAGGCGGTCTGGTCACCCAGGACTTCGGCACCGCCTTGCGGAACAACCTCTGGTACGTGCTGCTGGTCGTCCCGACACAGACCGTGCTGTCGCTTGGACTTGCGGTTCTCGTGGGACGCCAGGCGATCCGTGGCCGCGGCTTCTTCCGCACCGCGTTCTACTTCCCGTCGGTGACCAGCTCGGTGGCGATCACGGTCGTCTTCCTGTTCCTGTTCGGTGCCAGCGGCTCGGTCAACGCCGCGCTGGCCAAGCTGAGCGTCGACGGCCCCAACTGGTTCAACGACCCGCGCGGGGTGCTGCACCTCCTGCTCGGGGCGGTCGGGCTCGACCAGGCACCCGAGGCCCTGGCCTCCTCCGGGGCGCTCGGCGTCAGCTGGTGGGAGTGGCTGTCGGGGCCCAGCGTGGCCATGTCGACGCTGATCATGCTGGCCGTCTTCACCACCTCGGGCACGTTCATGCTGCTGTTCATCGCGGCCCTGCAGAACATCCCGAGCGAGGTGAACGAGGCGGCGATGGTGGACGGGGCCAACGCCTGGCAGCGGTTCCGGCGGGTGACGCTGCCCCAGCTGCGTCCCACCCTGTTCACCGTGCTGACCCTCGGGCTGATCGGCACCTGGCAGGTCTTCGACCAGATCTACGTCGGTACCCAGGGGGATCCCGCCAAGACGACCGTGACCCCCGCCTACCTCTCGTACACGGCGTCGTTCCAGCAGCAGAACTGGGGCCAGGGCGCGGCGATCGCGTTCATCCTGTTCGCGATCATCATCGTCTTCACGATCCTCCAACGAGCGGCGCTGCGGGAGCGGACGACTGTCCCGCGGCGCAAGCGCTACGTCGTGCCGGCGTCCGCCCGTCCCGGTGAAGGGGGCCGGCCGTGACCGCGACGACGACGTCCGCGCGCAGCGCCGCGGCGCCGCCGTCCGCCCCCACGCAGAGACGCAGGGCGCCGCGGCCGGGTCGGGCGTTCCTCTACGTCCTGCTCCTCGCCATCGCCGCGGTGTACCTCTTCCCGTTCCTGATCCAGCTGGCCTCGGCGTTCAAGACCGAGTCGGACGCGGCGAACAACGCGCTGTCGCTGGTACCGCACCCGTTCAGCCTGGCCGCGTTCGAGCAGCTGTTCACGCGGTCGGACTTCCCGCTGTGGACGATGAACTCGGTGATCATCACCTTGTGCGTGACGGCGGGGAGGGTGTTCTTCAACTCGATGGCCGGGTACGCGCTCGCGCGACTGAGGTTCCGGGGCCGGGGGGCGGTCTTCGCGGCCATCGTCGCGGTGATGGCAGTGCCCGGCGTCGTGCTGCTGATCCCCAAGTTCCTCGTGGTCAACCAGCTCGGCATCTACGACTCCTACGCGGGGATGATCCTGCCGCTCCTCGCCGACGCCGCCGGCGTGTTCATCATGAAGAACTTCTTCGAGTCGATCCCGCGCAGCGTCGAGGAGGCGGCCCGGATCGACGGCGCCGGCACGTTCCGGATCTACTGGTCGGTGGTGCTGCCGATGGCGCGGCCCGCCATCGTCACGCTGGTGATCCTGTCGTTCCAGGGGTCGTGGAACGAGCTCGCGCACTTCGTCGTCTCCCGGTCCGACCCTGACCTGAACACGCTGACGACGGGCGTCGCGGCCCTGGCCGCCGGATCGCTCGGCCAGGGCACGCAGTACCCGCTCAAGCTCGCCGCGGCCCTCTTGATGACGATCCCGGTCGCGGTGCTGTTCTTCGTGTTCCAGCGTCAGATCATGGCCACCGCCGAAGGGGCCGTGAAGGAGTAGCTCGTCAGACGCCGATGCTCCTCCAGTCGCCCCAGATCGCGATGCTCATGCCTTCATCCGACTGGATGTTGACGTACAGGGTCTCGCCGTCCGGGCTGAACGTCGACCCGGCGAACTCGTCGCCTCCATCGCCGATTCGGTTCTCCGCGATGTCGAACAGGTGCCCGTCGGTCGTCAGGCCGCGCAGGAAGTTGCCGTCGTCGCCGTCCTCGCAGATGACCAGCGTGCCCCGGGGGCTCGTCGTGACGTTATCAGGGAAGTCC
>DASROP010000008.1:0-2079 GCA_035646835.1 Actinomycetales bacterium
ACCAGGGGCTGCCGGTCGCATCAATTCCGTTGCGGGACAGCACGACCGCGTGGTGCCCGTGCAGGTGCATCGGGTGCACCTGGCCGCTGGAGTTGGAGATCGTCATCCGGACGACGTCCCCCTCCGAGACGACGAACATCGGCACGTCCGGGTACATGCCTCCGTTGATGGTCCACCAGAGACCGGGTCGCCCGTCGAGGAAGCCGGGTCGCCGTCCGATCGCGTACTCGAAGTCGCGGTCGACGTCGTCGACGTCCAGCGCGAGCGGCTCCGGCTCGCCGTAGGAGAGCAGGTCGAGTGTGGACGCCGGCAGCTCGGTTCCCGGCGGAGCGGCGTCGTCCGGCCCGATCACGAGCGAGGTCGCGCCCCCTCCCGCCCCGATCCGTACGGCGCCCTGGTCGGGCACGGTCAGCTCCAGGTCGGCGCGGCCACCGGCGGTCACCAGGAGCGCGGTCTCCTCGATGTCGGTCGGGCCGCTGAGGTCGACGCCGTCCACCGCCACCACCCGGTAGGGCGCCCCCGCCACCCACGTGTTCATCGGCCCGTCGTCCGTGTTGATCACCCTGACCCGGACGACGTCACCGGGCTCCGCGTCCACCCTCGTCTCGCCGACGCGGCCGTTGACGGTGCGCTGGGAGTCGTAGCTGTGCACCGCCGCGACGACGTCGGTCACCCCGGTGCCGAGGCCGTCGCGAGGCTCGACCACCAGGACGCCGAAGAGGCCGTCGCGCACCTGCTCGTGCGAGACCTGGTGCGAGTGGTACCAGTACGTTCCGGCGTCCTCCGCGACGAACCGGTAGACGTGCTCGGAGCCCACGCCAACCGCGTCCTGCGTCACCCCCGCGACGCCGTCCTCGGCGTTCGGGACGTCGACGCCGTGCCAGTGCAGGGTGGTTCCGTCGTCCACCGACTCGTTGGCGAGTGTCACCTCGACCAGGTCGCCCTGCACCGCGCGGATCTCCGGCCCCGGCGAGGAGCCGTTGAGCGTATAGCCCTCGATCGCCCGGCCGCCGTCCACCTCGACGAGCTCCTGCCGCGCCGTCAGCGTGATGGCGACGTCGGGCTCGCCCTCGCGCGGTCCCGTCAGCGTCGTGACGTCGCGCACGTCCGCGGAGGACGGGACGCCGCCGGCCCCGTGCGCGACGTGGCCGATGGCAGCGCCCTCGATGCGACCGTTCTCTGCCGCGTGCTCCAGCGACCCCGGGCCACCGCCGAAGTCGGCGTAGCCCATGTCCATCACCGAGTAGGTGTCGGGGACCAGGCTGGAGGTCCACAGCCACCCCAGCGGCGCGAGCACGACGAGGGTGGCCGCCGACGCGACCAGTGCGCGCCGGTGCCGGCGCCAGACACTCGTCATCGTCGGCGCGACCGGTGGAGCGCCGCCGTCAGGCCGGCGCGTCTTCCGTCGCCGTGGACGTCGCCCGCGCGGGAGCCGCAGCGGTCGCCAGCTGGCCGGCACGGACCGCGACGATCGCGAGCACCAACGCGTTGATGCCGTGCAGGGCACCGATCGCGGGCAGGCCGAAGGCGACGATGCCCAGCACGACCTGCAGGACGGCGACACCGAGCGTGATCGCGGCCCACTTGATGCCTCCGGGCACCTTCGCGAAGAACGACACGATCAGCAGCACCAGGGCGATCAGCGGGATCGCGTTCATCCCGACCATCCCGTGCAGCATGTGGCCGACGTTGCCCTCGAAGTTCGAGTCGATGACGGCGCCGCCATCGACCTCGTTGATCACGGTGAACCAGGCGAAGGCGACGGTGGCGGCCTGCAGCACGACGCCGAGCGCGACCAGGTAGGCCAGGACACGGTAGGTGGACCTCATCAGCTTTCCTCCCCGTAGTGGGCGTCGCGAGCCCCTCCGCCCGACGACCGGGAGAACCGTAGGGCCACCGGGAGTCGGATGTTGCCGATTTTCGCTATGTCGCATTCACCCTCGACTTTCGCACTTTCAGGGGTTGGCTGGCGTTCGGAGCGTCGCCGTCTTCGGCTGACCTCGGGTAGGTGACTCGGCGCGGTTTGCCTGTGGCTGAGGGGCATCCAGGTGATCGAGGCTCGACAGGGGCTGGTTTGCG
>DASROP010000009.1:0-3210 GCA_035646835.1 Actinomycetales bacterium
GGATCGCCCGGCTGCACGACTACCTGGTCGGTCACCCGGACGACGTGGCGGTGCTGCTCAGCGTGGAGCTCTGCTCCCTGACGGTGCAGCGCAACGACACCTCGACCGCGAACCTCGTGGCCAGCGGCCTGTTCGGGGACGGGGCCGCGGCCGTCGTGCTGGTCGGCGAACGACGGGCCGCGGCGATGGGGCTGACCGGCCCGCAGGTGGTCACCACCAGGAGCCGGTTCTACCCCGACACGGAGCGGGTGATGGGCTGGGACGTCGGCGGCTCGGGCTTCAAGATCGTCCTCGCCGCGAGCGTCGCGGACGTCATCTCGGAGTACCTGGCCGCCGACATGAAGGGCTTCCTCGCCGACGCCGACCTGTCGGTGCCGGAGATCCGGCGCTGGGTGGCGCACCCGGGCGGCCCGAAGGTGCTGGACGCCGTCCAGGCGAGCCTGGGCCTGGACGACGGCGCGCTCGCGCACGCGTGGTCGTCGCTCGCCGAGGTCGGCAACCTCTCGTCGTCGTCCGTGCTGCACGTGCTGGCGTCCACCCTCGCCGACGACGCGCCGCCACCGGGGTCGCCGGGGGTGCTGATGGCGATGGGTCCGGGGTTCTGCGCCGAGCTGGTGCTGCTGCGCTGGCCGGAGGCCTGACCGTGGCGGGTGAGCTGTGGTTCACCCTGCTGGTGGCGGCGGTGGCCCTCGAGCGACTGGCCGAGCTGGTCGTCTCCACCCGTCACGCGCGGTGGGCGTTCAGCCAGGGCGGTGTCGAGACCGGCGCGCGCCACTACCCGGCGATGGTGGTGCTGCACACGGGCTTGCTGGTCGCCTGCGTCGTCGAGGTCTGGCTGACCGGGCGGCCCTTCGCGCCCTGGCTCGGGTGGACCATGCTCGCGCTGGTGGTGGCGTCGCAGGCACTTCGGTGGTGGTGCGTGGTGACCCTCGGCCGGCAGTGGAACACGCGCGTGATCGTCGTCCCCGGGCTCTCGCTGGTGCGGCGCGGGCCGTACCGGTGGCTGTCGCACCCCAACTACGTCGCGGTGGCGCTCGAGGGGCTCGCGTTGCCGCTCGTGCACTCGGCGTGGGTGACCGCGCTGGTCTTCACCGTGCTGAACGCGTTGCTGCTGCTGGCGATCCGGATCCCGACGGAGGAGCGGGCCCTGGCCGGGGCCGCGCGGTGACCGACCTGCTCGTGGTCGGGGGCGGCCCGGTGGGCCTGGTCGCCGGCATCGAGGCCGCATGCCGTGGGATGGACGTCGTCGTGGTGGAGCCGCGGGAGTCGCCGGTCGACAAGGCCTGCGGTGAGGGCCTGATGCCGGGGACCGTGGCGCTGCTGCGCCGGCTGGGCGTCGACCCACCGGGCCGCGACATGGCCGGCATCCGCTACGTGACCGCCCGCGGCGACCGCACGGCCGAGCACCTCTTCCGGCGGGGACCCGGCCGGGGCGTGCGGCGGACCGACCTGCAGGCCGCGGTCGCGGCGCGTGCGGGAGCGGCCGGCGTCCGGACGGTGCGCGACCGGGTGGTAGGGCTCGCCCAGGACGGCGCGGGGGTCCGGGCGCTCCTGGCCGGCGGCGACGTGGTGGAGGCTCGGTGGGCGCTCGGCTGCGACGGGCTGCACTCGGGTGTGCGCGAGCACCTCGGGGTGCGCACGACGACCAACGGTCGACGGTTCGGGCTCCGGCGCCACGTGCGGGTGGCGCCGTGGACCGACCTGGTCGAGGTGCACTGGGGCCGGTCGGCGGAGGCGTACGTCACGCCCGTGGCCGATGACGAGGTGGGCATCGCCGTCCTCGGGCCGAAGGGGCCGGGCTTCGAGGCTGCCCTGCGCCAGTTCCCGGCGCTGCGTGACCGGCTGTCTGGCGGGGCGTGGACGACGGAGGTCAGGGGCGCCGGACCGTTGCAGCAGAGGGTGGCGGCCCGTCGCCGGGACCGCGTCCTGCTGGTGGGGGACGCGTCCGGGTACGTGGACGCGCTGACCGGGGAGGGGCTCCGGGTGGGGCTGGCCGGGGCGGTCGCTGCTGTCCGCGCCGTCGCCGCGGGTCGACCGCACGAGTACGAGCGCGAGTGGTGGCGGCTGACGCGGGAGTACCGCTGGCTGACCTCGTCGCTGGTCGGGGCGACCCGCTCGCCGGCCGTGCGGCGCGCCCTGGTGCCGGCGGCGGCGGGCCTGCCCGGCGTCTTCGGGGGCCTGGTGGAGCAGCTGGCCCGCTGACGTGAGCAGGGCCTGCGGCTGTGACATCCTCGCCGGGTGACGGTGAGCCAGGGGGCCCCCCGACCGGGAAGCGTCCTGCACCGTGCGGCGCGGATCGAGGACGCCGTCCACCGGCGCATCGAGCACAGGCTGTCGGGTCGGGGCTGGGTGCCGACGATCACCGCGTACGCGGGGTACGGCGCGCCGGGCTGGGTGCGGGTGATGGGCCGGGTGCTGCTGACGCGCCCGGACCCCCGCAAGAACCGCCGTCCGGAGCTGGTCCGCGGGTGGCGCAGCTTCACCACGGTGCCGGTGGCGGACGCCGAGGTCGTCGTCGTCGCCGGCCACCGCCACCACACCCTGCGCACCGACCGGGGCGGCTACCTCGACGCGGACCTCGAGGCCGACCTGCCGGTGGGCTGGGGCGAGGCCGAGCTGCGGTGCGAGGGCGCCGAGCCGGTGCGTGCGCGGGTGCGCGTGATCGACCCCGAGGTCTCCTTCGGGGTGATCAGCGACGTCGACGACACCGTGATGGTCACCGCGCTGCCGCGCCCGATGCTCGCGGCCTGGAACACGTTCGTGCTGAACGAGCACGCGCGTCGTCCCGTGCCGGGGATGGCGGTGCTCTACGAGCGGCTGGTCAACGCCCATCCCGGCGCGCCCATCGTGTACATCTCGACGGGCGCCTGGAACGTGGCGCCGACCCTGTCGCGCTTCCTCGGCCGGCACCTCTACCCGGCCGGGCCCATCCTGCTCACCGACTGGGGGCCGACGAAGAGCGGGTGGTTCCGCAGCGGGCGGGAGCACAAGAGGCAGAGCCTGTCCCGGCTGGCACGGGAGTTCCCCAACATGCGGTGGCTGCTGGTGGGGGACGACGGCCAGCACGACCCCGAGCTGTACTCGAGCTTCGCGCGCAGCCACCCGGAGAACGTTGCGGGAGTGGCGATCCGACACTTGTCGCCGACCGAGCAGGTGCTGGCCAGTGGTCTGCCGGTGCCGATGGAGCAGGCGGAGAAGGTGCCCGACGCC
>DASROP010000010.1:0-5468 GCA_035646835.1 Actinomycetales bacterium
GACCCCGTTGCCGCACATCTCGGCCGCCGACCCGTCGGCGTTGCGGTAGTCCATGAACCACCGGGCGCCGTCCTCGTGCGCGGCGCCGGCCGCGGCGTCTCGGCAGGCGTCGGAGCGCACCACGCGGATCAGCCCGTCGCCGCCGATGCCGGCCCGCCGGTCGCACAGTCGCGCGACGAGCTCGTCGTCCAGGTCCAGGGCACCGTCGGGGTCGGCCACGATCACGAAGTCGTTCTCCGTGCCGTGACCCTTGGTGAAGGCCAGCTCGTCCACGGCCCCAGGCTACGGTCCGGCCTCCGCCACGGCCGCGAGCGCCTGCTCCACGACGTCGTCCGCGAGCGCGTCCAACCAGACCACCCGCGGGTCGCGGCGGAACCACGACTCCTGGCGGCGGGCGAAGCGGCGCGTGCCGCGCACGGTGTCGCCACGCGCCTCGGCCTCGGTGCCGGTGCCGCCGAGGAACGCCAGGACCTGCGCGTAGCCCAGCGCGCGGGACGCCGTCCGCCCGTCGCGGAGCCCGGCGTCCACCAGGCGACGCACCTCCTCCACGAGGCCGTCACGCCACATCGCGTCGACCCTCGCGGCGATGCGCTCGTCGAGCAGGGCGCGCGGGAGGGCGAGGCCGACCTGGACGGCGGGGACGGCGTACGTGTGCGTCGGCAGGGTGGCGCTGAACGGGCGGCCGGTGACCTCGATCGCCTCCAGGGCCCGGACGACGCGGCGCACGTTCGTGGGCTGGATCGCCGCGGCAGCGACCGGGTCGGCAACAGCCAGGCGGCCGTGCAGCGCCGCGCCGCCAACCTCCTCGGCCTCGCGCTCCAGTCGGGCGCGGACGTCGGGGTCGGTGCCGGGGAAGTCCAGCGTGTCCAGCGCCGCGCGGACGTACAGGCCCGACCCGCCCACCAGAACCGGGACCCTGCCCCGCGACCGCACGTCGTCGAACGCCGCCCGCGCGGCCCGCTGGTAGGCGGCGGCGCTGGCCTCCGCGCGGACGTCGAGGACGTCGAGCAGGTGGTGGGGCACGCCCTGCCGGCGGTCCGCGGCCAGCTTGGCCGTGCCGACGTCCATGCCCCGGTAGAGCTGGGACGCGTCGGCGTTGACGACCTCGCCGTCCAGCGTCCTGGCCAGCGCGACAGCGAGATCGGACTTGCCGGTCGCCGTCGCCCCGACCACGGCGACGACGGGTCTCACGGCCGGCGGGTCGGCGTCGACCATGTGGCGACGAGGTAGCCGACTCCGAACGGCGCCTCGTCGTGCAGCAGCCGGCCCCGCGTGGTGCGGCGGTCAGCCCAGCCGGCGAGCACCTGGAACGCCGGGCGGCCGCTGGCACCCAGCTCGGTGGCCAGGGCGGGGTCGAGCGCGGCGAGGGCGTCGTCGTCAGCGTCTCGCAGGGCTGCGGCCACCGCGGCGTCGAACTCCTCGGCGCGGGGGTCGGTACCCCCGGGCGGCTCGGCCCCGCGACGCGAGCTGCCGTCGCCGAGCACGAGCAGCGCGCCGTGGCCCTCGGCCAGCTCGACGCCCAGGCGGTGGCACTCGTCCGGCGTGGAGTCGGGGTCGAGCTCGAGCCACGAGATCTCGACGCGGCGCGGGGTCAGCGTGTCCGTCAGCGCGCCCAGCAGGGCGCCGCCGACCGCCAGCGACAGCGGGAGCTGGACGGCGCCGTCGGGCGACACGGGCACGCCGAGGCCGCCGAGCACCGACGCCCGGGCGGCGACCCGGTCGGGAGGGTCGGGGTGTCGCTCGGTGCGCTCCCCCGGCCCGACGACCGCGATCCGGCGAGGCTCGGGGGCGAGCAGCGCCGCGACGGCCTCCGCGCAGGCCTCCCGCAGGCGCACGACCTGCTCACCCCGGCCCGCGACCTCGGGCAGCAGCAGCGGCGTCTGCGGGCACAGCACCGCGGTCACAGGCACGGCGAGACGCTATCGCCAGCGGCGTCCGTCGTCCGTCAGCGCTGGGGTTCGAGCAGCCCCCGCTGGTAGGCGAGCGCGACGACCTCGGTGCGGCCGGAGGCACCGAGCTTGGCGATCAGGTTCGACACGTGAACGCTCGCCGTCTTCGGGCTGATGAACAGTGCGCGCCCGATCTGCCCGTTGGTGCGGCCGTCGGCCAGCAGCGCCAGGACCTCACGCTCACGGGGCGTCAGGGTGTCCGCGACCGCGGGCCGGGCCGACCCTCCTGGCCGGGCACCGAGCCGGACGTCGAGCCGCGCCCGCCGCACGAGCGCCTCGATGGCCTTCGCCAACGGCGCGGCCCCCAAGGAGGCGGCGGTCGCGTGCGCCGTCGCCGCGGCGTCGGAAGCCTCGTCCCGTCGTCCGGCCTCGACCAGCGCCTCGGCCAGCCGCCAGCCGGTGCGGGCCTCCTCGTACGGGTATCCGTACCCGAAGGCCTCCAGCGACTGCTGCCACGGCGCGGGGTCGCCCTTGCCCTGCAGCCGTGACCACTCGGCCTCGACCCGGGCCATCCACGCCTGCGCCTCGGGGCCGGGCGCGCCGGTGCGCGGACGGCCACGCCGGAGGCGGTCGCGGGCGTCCTCGACGAGCCGGCGTCCCGCGTCGACGGCCCCGGTCGGGTCCTGCCCGCGCAGCCGGGCCGCGGCCGCGCCGTCGGCGTGGGCGGACAGGGCCAGTGCCGCGAGCCAGATGCCGCCGAGGTACCACTCCCCCCAGGTGCGGCTGACGTAGGCGATGGCCTCCTCGGCCGCGTGCACGGCCGCCGCGTGGTCGCCCTGCCACGCCAGCAGGTCGGCCTCGCAGCCGCCGGCGACGAGCGCGATCTGGCCGTCGTGGTGCCAGGCGCTCTTGAGCTCGGCGACCCGGTCGGCGGCGGTCGGGTCGCCCCGGCCGACGAGGACGTAGAGCCCGGCGGTGGCCAGCCGGGCGGCCGCGGAGTCGGGTGGACGGCGCCCGGCCAGCTGGGCCGCCTCGACGCTGGCGTCCCACTGACCCGCCACGTACCGGGCCACCACGAGCAGCACCCGGGACTCCAGGCCGTACGGGCTCCAGGTCAGGCCCTTGGCGTCGGCGAAGCCGACCGTGGCGGGCAGCAGCTCGACGGCTTCGGCGACGTCGCCCGCGTAGTAGCGCATGCTCGCGAGGCCGTACTCGACCCGTAGCCGGTGGCTGTAGTGACCGCCGGCCCGGGCCAGGTCCCGCGCCGCCTCGAGCTGCTCGGCCGCGGCGCCACGACGGCCGGCCGTCTCGTCCAGGTGCGCGAGCGTGACCAGGACGTCGCTCTCGACGTCGGTGAGACCCAGCTCGTGGGCGCCGCGGAGCGCCTCGGCGGCGCCGGCCCGTACCTCGGCCAGCGCCTCGGCCGTGCCGTCCTCGGGGAGCGTCGCGTGCGCCGACCGGGCGTGCATCGCCGCGACCCGGACGCCCGTGGGCGACAGCGGCCGCCCGCGCAGCAGCTCCAGCGCGCGGCCGGACACCTCGACACTCTCGACGTCGCGGTCGACCACGTACAGGTACGCGGCCAGCTGCGTCAGCGCGGCCGCCAGCAGCTCGTCGTCGACCGGCAGGCCGTCGTCCGGCCGCTCCGCCCGCTCGACGGCCGCGCCGGCCAGCGCGACGGCGCGGGCGGTGTCTCCGGCGTCCGCCGCCGCTGCTGCCGTCTCCAGTCCGAGGGTCACGCGGCACAGCCCGGTGGCGGTGGCGGCGTCGTCGACCGCGTCCCAGAGGCTCAGGGCCTGGGTCAGGTGCACCAGGGCCTCGGCCGGAGCGCGGGACGCCTGAGCCTCCTTCGCCGCGCGGATGCTCGCCCCCAGCGCCAGCGGCAGGTCGTGGGCCGCCATCGCGTGGTACGCGACGGCCGCAGCCACGCCGCGGCCGTCGGCACTCCGGGACGACGACAGCAGCGTCGCGTAGGCGGCGTGCAGGCGGGCGCGCTCACCGGGGAGCAGGTCCTCGTACACCGCCTCGCGCAGCAGGGCGTGCCGGAACGCGTACCCGGCGGTGCCGTCGGGGGCGGCGTCCGGCACCAGCACGAGGTGGGCGACGGCCTCGCGCAGGGCGCTGTCGACCTCGGCGGCGGGCAGCCCGCCGACCTCGACCAGCACGGTGTCGGTGACCCGTCGACCGGCCACCGACGCCACGCGGGCCAGGTGCTGGGCCGCCGGCCCGAGCCGCTCGACCCGTGCGAGCAGGACGTCGGCGAGCCCGGCCGGGATCCCGCCGGGCGCCCGGTCGCGCCAGGCCATCAGCTCCTCGGCGAAGTAGGCGTTGCCCTCGGACCGGGCGAGGACGTCGCTGACGGTGGGCTCGTCGACCGGGCCACCGCTGAGGGCCGTCAGGTACTCGGTCAGCTCGCGCGCGTCGAACGGCGCGAGCTCGACGCGGTCGACGCGCGGTAGCCGCACCAGGTCTGCGAGCACCTGGCGCAGAGGGTGCCGGCGGTGCAGGTCGTCGGTGCGGTAGCTGGCGACCAGCACGACCGGTTCCGACCGCAGCCGCGCGAGCAGGAAGTGCAGCAGGTCGCGGCTCGACCGGTCGGCCCAGTGCAGGTCCTCCAGGACCACGACCAAGGCGCCCGCGCGCTCGCCGGCGGTCGCGAGCAGCGTGCGGACGGCGTCGAACAGCGGCAGCCGGCGGTCGCCGTCCGCCTCGATCGCGGTCGCGCCGTCGGTGGTGCTCGCCCCGGTGAGCGAGGCCAGCGCGGGGTAGGCGGTGAGGTCGGTGTCGTCGGCGAGCTGGCCGACGACCTCGGCGAAGGGCAGGTACGGGAGGCCGCCGGCGCCGAGGTCGACGCAGCGGCCGGTGACGACCCGAGCACCGGCCTCGGTCGCGAGCGCGCCCACCTCGCGCAGGTACCGGGTCTTGCCCACCCCGGCGTCGCCGGCCACGAGCCAGCCCGACGGGTCGCCGTCCCGGGCGTCGCGGACGGCGTCCAGCATCCGCCGGACGTCGTCCGCCCGGCCGACGAACGGGGTCTCGGCACCGGCCCTCGTCACGTCCCCAATCGTGTCAGGTCCAGCACCGCCGCTGGCGGGTGCTGGACCTGACACGAGCTGGGTGGCCGTCACGCCGCGTGCAGGCCGTGGGCGGTGCGGGCCGCCACGACCCGGCGGCCGCGCCCGCGGAGCCGGTCGATCAGGCGGTCGATCAGCCGGGCGCGGGGTCCGCGTGCGGCGCGGGCCAGTCGCTCGGCGGTGGCCTCGGCCAGCAGCCGCTCGCGGCGGTAGGCCAGCTCGGCGTCCAGGCCGGGGTTCAGGCTCATCACTTGGGTACTCATCTCGTCCTCCTTGTCGATGACAGGAAGACTCGCCCTGAGGCACAGCGCCGCACATCGGGCGGCCGCCCATCGCCACGGGCCCCCGCTACCTCAGACCACGCCGCCCGGTCCCGCGTGAGCACCCCTGAGGTACCTCACCTCCCCACCCCTCCCCGTGATCAAGCACTTCGATCCCCCCGAGGGGTTAGCGGAGAGTGGGGAGGCCGAGGCTGACGGGCGGTCGAGGGCCGGACGGCGGGGCG
>DASROP010000011.1:0-9940 GCA_035646835.1 Actinomycetales bacterium
CCCGCCGCCCACCGCGACCAGCACGGTGTCGGCGTCCTCCGCCTGCTCGGCGAGCTCGAGGCCCACCGTGCCCTGGCCCGCGACCACGGCCGGCTCGTCGTAGGCGTGCACGGCGAGGGCCCCCGAGGCGACCTGGTGCTCCAGCGACGCGGCCAGCGCCTGGGAGTAGCGCTCCCCCACCAGGCGGACGTCGGCCCCCAGCGCCCGCAAGGGCTCGACCTTGGACGCCGGCGCCGTCGCCGGCACGAACACGGTCGCCGGCACCCCCAGCCGGGACGCCGCCCACGCCACCGCCAGGCCGTGGTTGCCCCCGCTGGCCGCCACCACGCCGGACGACGGCAGCTCGCCGGCCGCGAGCAGCGCGCTCAGGGCGCCCCGGGCCTTGAACGAGCCGGTGTGCTGAAGGTGCTCGAGCTTGAGCGTGACGGGCCCCGGCCCGACGACCCCCGCCTCGACCGCGAGCACGGGGGTGAGGCGCACGTGCCCGGCGAGTCGCTCGGCCGCGGCCTCGACGTCTGCGCGGATGAGGGTGTCCATGCCACGATCCTGCCGTGCCCGCGAACCGTTACGGCCGCCTGACCGACGTCCCCGGCGTGTCGGTGGGCCAGGCCCAGCGCACCGGTGGCGGCTGGCTGACCGGGGTGACCGTCGTCCTGCCCCCGCGCGGCACCGTGGGCGCGGTCGACGTCCGCGGCGGCGGGCCCGGCACGCACGAGACCGACGCGCTCGCGCCCGGGACGCTCGTCGACCGCGTCGACGCCGTCGTCCTCACCGGCGGCAGTGCGTACGGGCTGGCCGCGGCGCACGGCGTGCAGGCCTGGTGCTCGGACGACGACCGCGGCTTCGCCGTCGGCCCGGGCGCCGTGGTGCCGATCGTGCCGGCCGCCGCCCTGTTCGACCTCGGCCGCGGCGGCGACGTCTCCCTGCGCCCGGACGCGGCCCTCGGTCGTGAGGCCGTCGAGGCCGCCGGCTCGGACGTGGCGACCGGGGTCGTGGGCGCCGGCACCGGGGCCGTGCTGGCCGCCGGGTCGCTGAAGGGCGGCGTCGGCACCGCGAGCGTGCGCCTGCCCGGGGGTGTCGTCGTCGCGGCGCTCGCCGTCGCCAACGCGGCCGGCTCGCCGTGCGGCCCCGACGGCGCGCTGTACGCGGCACCCTTCGTGGACGACGAGGCGCTGCGTCCACGGGTCCCCGCCGCCGGCGACCCGGGGCTGGCTGCGGCCGCAGCGCCACCGGTGTCGAACACGACCCTCGCGGTGGTCGCCACGAACGCACGCCTCGACGTCGCGACGGCCCGGCGCACGGCGTCGGCGGGCCACGACGGCCTGGCCCGCGCGCTGCGCCCCGTGCACACCCTCGTGGACGGCGACACCGTCTTCGCCCTGGCGACCGGGGACGTCGACGCCGAGGGCGCGTCGCCGCCCACCTGGCCGGGGGCCGCGGACGTCGGTGGCCTGCTGGCCGTGCAGGCCGCGGCCGCGGACGCCGTCATGCTGGCGGTGCTGGACGCCGTCCTGTCGTCGACGGGCGTGCGAACGCCGGCCCTCGACGTCCCCGGGTACCTCGAGGCGTGGCCCTCGGGACGGCCTGCGGGGTACTGAGTCAGGGGCGTTCGCTGTCCTGCTCGGCCTCGCGGGCCTCCCGCTCGCGTCGCTGCTTCTCCATCATCTCGCCGTACGTCGGGCCGGTCGGCGGGGCGGCCGGCTCCTCCGCTTCCTGCGGCCGCGCTGCGGGAGGCTCCTGAGCGGGGGCCATCGCCCTCTCCCCCGGCAGCCGCGCCAGCACCTCGCTCGCGGCGTCCGCGTGGTCGTCGGCGCAGAGCACCCCGTACTGCGCCGCGACGATCTGGCTGGTGGACGTGAAGTCACGCCGTCCGCCGGTCAGCGCGTAGGAGATGACGCCGAAGAGCACCCCGAACCCCGCGCCGATGATCAGCGCGGGGACCAGGGTCGAGAACAGCGACGTGCCCTCCGCGAGCAGCGAGAGCAGCAGCCCGACGAAGAGGCCGAACCACGCCCCGGACGCCGCCCCGGCCAGCGCGACCCGCCCGTAGGTGAGCCGGCCGGTGACGCGCTCGACCATCCGCAGGTCGCTGCCGACGATCGTCACGTGCTGCACCGGGAAGTGCTCGTCGGACAGGAAGTCGACGGCCTTCTGCGCCTCGAGGTACGTCGCGTACGTCGCGATCTGGCGTCCCTTCGGAGGCGTGGGGACGGTGGGTGGACGGCGGTTGCCTAGCTGACCAAGGTTCGACATGAGCCCATCCTCCCCTACGTCTTGAGCTTGTACTCCTCCAGCAGCCGGCGTCCGACGATCATCCGCTGAATGTCGGCCGTCCCCTCCCCGATCAGCAGCATCGGCGCCTCGCGGTAGAGACGCTCGATCTCGTACTCCTTGGAGTAGCCGTAGCCACCGTGGATGCGGAAGGAGTCCTCGACGACCTCCTTGCAGAACTCGCTGGCGAGGTACTTGGCCATCCCCGCCTCCAGGTCGTTGCGCTCGCCGGAGTCCTTGGTGCGGGCCGCCATCACCATCATCTGGTGCGACGCCTCGACCTTGGTGGCCATCTCGGCGATGCGGAACAGGACCGCCTGGTGCTCGGCGATCTTCCTGCCGAACGTCTCGCGCTGCTGGGCGTACTCGGTACCGAGCTCGAACGCCCTCATCGCCAGGCCGCACGCCCGGGCCGCGACGTTGACGCGGCCGACCTCGACGCCGTCCATCATCTGGTAGAAGCCCTTGCCGGTGGTGCCGCCGAGCACCGTGTCGGCGGACACCCGGTGCCCGTCGAACACGGCCCCGGTCGAGTCGACGCCCTTGTAGCCCATCTTCTCGATCTTCGGCGGGATCGTGAGCGTGCCGCCGTCCTGCGGGCCGTAACCCGGCTCCTTCTCGATCAGGAACGTCGTCATGTTCCGGTGCGGCGACCCCTCGTTCTCCGGCCCCTCGTCGGTCTTGACCAGGACGGCGAGCAGGTTCGACGTGCTGCCGTTGGTGATCCACAGCTTCTCGCCGCTCAGCACGAAGTCGTCGCCGTCCCGGACCGCCTTGGTGCGGATCGCCGAGACGTCCGAGCCGCAGCCGGGCTCGCTCATCGAGAAGGACCCGCGCATCTCGCCGGTGGCCATCTTCGGCAGGTACTTCTCCTTCTGCTCGACCGTGCCGTGCTGCTGGAGCATGTAGGCGAGGATGAAGTGGGTGTTGATGATGCCGCTGACGCTCATCCAGCCCCGGGCGATCTGCTCGACCGTGAGCGCGTACGTGAGCAGCGACTCGCCGAGACCGCCGTACTCCTCTCCGATCGTCAGCCCGAAGATCCCCATCTCCTTCATGCCCTCGACGATGGCGGCGGGGTACTCGTCGGCCGCCTCGAGCTCGCCGGCCACCGGCAGGATCTGCTCGTCCACGAACTCCCGGACCAGCTTCAGCAGCTCGCACTGGTCGTCGGTGAGTCCGTCGGTGTGCTGCAAGCGGCCCATGCCCGGTGCCCTTCTGCCTCGTCGGTTGCTACCGGCGAGTATGCCCAAGACCCCAGTGATCGTCGGCAGTCAGTGGCTGTGATCACGACCACCTGATGCCGACGATCACTGGGGCCGGGGGTCAGCGGGTGCCGCGGCGAGCACGCGCGGCCGCCTTCTTCGCGGCGCCCTTCTCGGTGCGGGCCGCGGTCGTCGGGATCTCGCCGCCCGCCGTCTCCAGGTGTCCCCGCACGAACCAGTGGAACAGCTCGAGCTGGCCCAGCTGGCCGATCAGCATGTCCTGCGTCACCGGGTCCGGGTCCTCGGTGTCGTCCATCGCCTGGCGGTGCGCCTCGATCACTCCGGTGTAGACGACGTCCAGGGCGCCGAGGTGCTCGATCGCACCGGCGCGACCGAGCGAGTAGTCGTCCCAGGTGCGCTGCGTGACCAGCGCACCCGGCGTGCCCACAGGGGCGACGCCGAGGGTGGCGATGCGCTCCGCCGTCTCGTCGACCATCGCCCGCACGGCGTCGACCTGCGGGTCGATCATCTCGTGGACGGCGATGAAGTGCGGCCCGATCACGTTCCAGTGCACGTGCTTGAGCGTCAGCGCCAGGTCGTTGAGGGCGTTGAGCCGGTCCTGCAGGATGCCGGCGACCTTCGTGCCCTGGGCCTTCGTCATGCCGGGAACGGTGTACGCGTTCGTCTTCGCAGCCATGGCCCCCACGCTACGACGGCGACGACGGGCACGCAGGTCGAGACCCGTTCAGGAGACGAGGACGGTGCGGCCGATCGGCATCAGGTTGTCGCGCCAGATCATGTCCATCGCGGCGATGGTGACGCGCGTGCACCCGTGGGACGCCGGGTAGCCCGGCACGCTGTGGGCTCCGTGCACGGCGATCCCGTTGGACATGAAGTAGCGCGGCCGGTAGAGCCGCCCGAGGAAGCTCTCGCGCCACTCGTCGCGCGCCCACGCGACCTCGTACTCCCCGCGCGGGGTGTCCGCGACGCGGGTGATGCCGTCGTCCGGTGTGTACTCCTCGTCGGTCCCGGTGGAGGTGTGCAGCACCAGGCTCGGGGACCCGTCGAGCACGAACGTGATCACCTGCGCGTCGAGGTCGATCTCGACCGCGTTACCCCCGCTGTGGGCCGATGGCCGGACGCCGGCCTCCAGCGCCGCCATCGTGTTCGGGCCGGCCACGCCATCGCGGCTCAGTCCCGCCACGCCCTGCAGGGCCATCACGGCCTGCTCGGTCAGCGACCCGTACTCGCCATCCGGACCGCCGAGCCAGTATCCGAGCCCCGCCAGGGTCTCCTGCAGCGCCAGCACCGCCGGGCCGCTCTCGCCGCGTTCGAGCACGCCGTCGTCCGTCGCCTTCGGCGGCGGCGGGGGCGGCGTCGTGGTCGGCGCGGGCTCGGAGGGGGACGCCGTGGGTGTCTCGGACGGCGTCGCGGTGGGATCGCTCGTCGGCGACGCGCTGGTGGTGCTGGACGACGAGGGGCCGGGTTGCGCGCTCACGGGCGTGCCGCCGCAGCCCGCCAGCATCACGGCGGACACGGCGAGTGCGACAGATGATCGTCCGAGCCTCATGCCCACAGAACGCGACAGAGCCGCCCGGCGTTGCCCGAGCAACGTCACGGTCCCGTCACGAGTCCGTCGGAGGCTCCCACGTCGTCGTCCGCGTCATCCCCGCGGCACGTCCCTTGGCCGACACGACGAGCGCCATCTTGCGGGACGCCTCGTCGATCATCTCGTCGCCGATCATCGCGGCGCCGCGCATGCCGCCGACCTCGGAGGTGTAGTGCACGTACGCGTCGAGGATGTCCTCGGCGTGCTCGAAATCCTCCTGGCGCGGGCTGTAGACCTCGTTGGCCGCGCCGATCTGGCCGGGGTGCAGCACCCACTTGCCGTCGAAGCCCAGCGCCGCCGAGCGGCCCGCCACGCGGCGGAACCCCTCGACGTCCTTGATCTGCAGGTACGGGCCGTCGATGGCCTGCTTGTCGTTGGCACGGGCCGCCATCAGGATCGACATCAGGATGTGGTGGTAGGCGTCGCCGGTGTCGTAGCCCGGTGGCTGCTCACCGACCACGAGCGACTTCATGTTGATCGACGCCATGAAGTCCGCCGGCCCGAAGATGATCGTCTCGACCCGGGGCGACGCCTTGGCGATGGCATCGACCTCGATCAGCCCGCGCGCGTTCTCGATCTGCGCCTCGATGCCGATGCGGCCGACCTCGTACCCGATCGTCTTCTCGATCTGGGTCAGCAGCAGGTCGAGAGCGACCACCTGCTGAGCGCTCTGCACCTTCGGCAGCATGATCGCGTCGAGGTTGTCGCCGGCGCCCTCGACGACGGTGACGACGTCGCGGTAGGTCCACTCCGTCGTCCAGTCGTTGACCCTGACGACCCTGATCCGCTCCCCCCAGCCGCCCTCGTTGAGGGACTCGACGATCGTCGTCCGGGCGCCGGGCTTGGCCAGGGGCGCGCAGGCGTCCTCGAGGTCGAGGAAGACCTGGTCGGCCTCCAGAGAGCGCGCCTTGTCGAGCATCTTCTGGCTCGACCCGGGGACGGCAAGGTTCGAACGGCGGGGGCGCAGCGCGCGGGGATCGCTCGTGTTGGCCATGGTCTCAGACGTTACTGAGCCCCCAGCAGCGCGTCATCCGATCGGCGCCGTGACGTTGCTCTCGCCCGGACGACGAGCGCGAGGCCCGCGATCACCAGTGCGGCACCGGGGAAGACGGCGAGCGGCGGCACCTGCCCCAGATAGACCCAGGCCACGAGCGCGGCGCCGGGCACCTCGAGCAGGATCGCGAGCCCGACCGTCGTCGTCCCCGCGGTCTTGAGGGCGCGGTTGAGGACGGTGTGGCCGAGCAGCTGCGCCGCCAGGGTGAGGACCACCAGCTCGACCCAGGTCCGCGTCGAGTAGCCACCCAGCTGGACGCCGAACACCAGGCAGGCGATGCCGAGCAGCACGGCGCACGAGCCGTAGGCCACGAGGGTGTAGCTCGCGGTCGAGACGGTCTCACGCGCCGCCGCCCCGGCCACCATGTAGGCGGCCGCGGCAGCCCCACCCGCCAGGGCCATCAGGTCACCCAGCAGGGCGGTACCGCTGGTGCCGGCGTCCACGCCGGTGATCACCAGCACGCCGGCGAACGACAGGGCCACGCCGGCGACGACAGGTCGTGGCACGTGCGTCCCGCGCACCCGGTCGTAGACCACCAGGAAGACCGGCGTGGTGCAGACCAGTGCGGTGGCGGCGGTCACGCTGGTCAGACGGAGGCTCGGGATCCAGAACGCGAAGTGCACGGCGAGCGCGACCCCCGCGACCAGCGAGGGCCGGACGGCGGCTCGGCCGCGCCCTCGCACGAGCTCGGCCGGGTGCCGCGCCAGGGTGTAGGGCGCGCCCACCGCCGTCGCCATCGCGTTGCGCCAGAACGCCACCGCGATCGCCGGCGCGGCCGTCGCGGCCGCGATCGGTGCCGACAGGGAGATGCCGAGGACGCCGACCGCGATCAGCAGACCGGTCAGCAGGGGCCCGTCGTCGGCACGTGGTCTCACCCCGCCAGCGTCCCAGGTCTGCGAGGCTGGCCCGGTGAGTGATCTGGTGGCTGCGGCGCTGGGCAAGGCGGGGCTCGTCTGGGTCTCGGTCGGCCAGGGACGCCCGCAGGCGGTGTGGCACGTCTGGCACGACGGCGCCGCGCTCGTCGTCGTCGGGGGCGACGAGCAGCCGGACCCCGTCGGCGACGCGACCCGGGTGACGGTCGCGGTGCCGAGCAAGGACAACGGCGCCCGTCTGGTCACGTTCGGGTCGTCCGTCGACCAGGTCGGCCCGGACGACGAGCGCTGGGACGCCTGCGTCGCCGCCCTGGGCCCGAACCGGCTGAACACCAGCACGTCCGTCGACCAGGGCGCGGTGTGGGCGGAGGGCTCGCGGCTGCTGCGTCTGGTGCCCGACGAGACCCTGGAGGAGCACCCGGGCAGCTATGACGACTCCTCCGGCGCCGCGCCGGTGCTGTCGTCTCCGGCGACGACGACCACGTGGCACCCGTTCCACCTGCGCGGCCGGCGCCGCAAGCGATTCCGTCTCTAGCAGGTGAGCACAGAGTCCTTGATCAACGCGGGGGAGGCTTCGTGGTGCGCGAACCCTTCCTGGTGATCGAGGACTCCGTGCTCGGTCAGTGCGGAGCCCCGGCGGCGTGGGGCGCCAGCACGGCCGCCAGCGTCTCGCAGGACGGCGTCGGGACGCCGAGCTCGGCTCCGATGCGGACGACGGCGCCCTGCAGCGCGTCGACCTCGAGCCGGCGTCCGGCGGCGAGGTCGTCGTAGAGGGACGACCGGCTCTGGCCGGGCAGGTCCTCGGCGAAGGACAGGACGGTGTCGACCGCACCGGCCGGGACGTCGACCCCAGAGGCCCGGGCCACCGCGTACGCCTCCTCGACCACGCGGCGGAAGAGGCTCCAGGCCGCCGGGCTCTCCCGGAGCTCGCCGATCGGGAGCCGCGTGGCCGCCGTGAGCCCGGACACGGCGACGATGAAGGCGAACTTGTCCCACAGCGCGCGGCGCGCGTCGTCCGCCACCTGGGCGTCGACGCCGCCCCCGCGGAGGACGGCGACCAGCTGCTCGAGACGTGCCCGGGTCCCCGAAGCGATCTCGCCCACCACCACCCGGCCGGGCCCACCGGTGCGCCGGACCACGCCCGGAGACGCGACGGCGGCGAACACGTAGGCGATGCCACCGGCAACCCGGTCGGCGCCGACGACCGCGGCGCACTGGTCGGCGGCCTCGACGCCGTTCAGCAGCGGGACGACGACGCCGCCGTCCGCGACCAGCGCCGGCAGGTGCTGGCGGGCGGCCGTCTCCGCGTCGTAGGCCTTGACGCTGAACAGGACGGCGTCCACTTGCCCGACCTCGGCCGCGTCATCGGTGGCGTGCACGGCGGCCTCGGCGTCGCCGTCCAGGGCATCCTCGAGCCGCAGCCCGAACTCGCGGATCGCCGACAGGGCCTCGCCCCGTGCCACGACATGGACCTCCGCGGCGCCGGACGCCGCGAGACGCGTGCCGAGCCAGCCCCCGATCGCCCCTGCACCCACGACGGCCACGCGCATCCGGCGAAGGTACCCCCGCGTGCTGGGTCAGTCAGTGGCACGCAGTCGCTGCCGGGCGGAGTCGGAGCGACCGGTCACCCGCACCGCGCCGGTCGCCTTCGCCAACCCGGTCGGCGGCATGTCCACGTACACCGTCTCGTGATGCCCCGAACCGACGACGTATGTCTCGTGCCAGATCCCGACCGCCCCGCCCGACGTCCGGGCTCGACGGTTGAACGACGTCCAGGCGGGACGGTGCTTCGCCGCGGGATCGGCGGCGTACCGGTACACGGACTCGACGTCCCGCCAGTACTGCACGAGTGTGGGCCCGCCCGCCCCGACCAGCGTCCGGTGCCCGAGGAACCCCGAGGACGGGTCGCGGTAGAGCTCGCCGATCATCGGTCCCATCGCGGCGAACACCGGCAGCCACAGATCGGGCCGCCAGAGCCTGTTGACCCGCATCCCGATCATGAACACGACCACGCCGCTGTCGTGCTCGTGGGTCCACCGTCCGCGCTGAATCATCGTCCTGCCCTCCTACTTGGATACCGTTACTCTCCAATAATGGATAGTGATACTCTCCAAGTCAATGCGCATCTCAGAGCTGTCCCGGACCACCGGTGTCCCCGTCGCCACCGTCAAGTACTACCTGCGCGAGGGGCTGCTCCCGCCGGGTCTGCAGACGAGCGCCACCCAGGCGACCTACGGCGAGCACCACGTCGAGCGTCTCCGGCTCATCCGCGCCCTCGTCGAGGTGGGCGGGTTGTCCATCGCCGCCGTGCGTGACGTGCTGGGCTGCCTGGACGACGAGGGGCACACCCTGCACCGGGCGCTCGGTGCCGCCCACGGCGCGCTGCCCCCGCACGCGGACCAGGGCGTCGACAGCACGCCGGCACGCGAGCTGGTCGACGCGCTCGGCTGGCGCGTCCACGACTCCGCCCCGGCCCTGCGCCAGCTGGCCCGGGCGATGTCCGCCCTCGAGGCGGTGGGGATGCCCCTCGACCGGTTGGAGACGTATGCCCAGGCTGCGCACGCGGTCGCCGAGGCCGACGTCGCCACCGTCCCGGGTGCATCGCGCGCCGAGGCGGTCCGCAACGCCGTCGTGGGCACGGTGCTGTACGAGCCGGTGCTGCTCGCGCTGCGGCGTCTCGCCCAGGAGGACGTCTCCGCGCGCTGGTTCGGCGCCGGCTAGCTGTCGGCGGCGTACCGCCGAACCTGCCGAAGTGCCCTCGCCGGGCGGCGTTACCGGCGTGTCGCGGACTTCGGTAGGTCCGGCGGTACGGGCTGATCGGCGGATAGCCTGCAAGCCGTGACTGGTGCACCCTCGCGGGTCTTCGTCGCGAGCCCGGCCAGGCGCGCGACGAAGACCCGCGAGGGTGCACCAGTCACGGCTTGCAGGC
>DASROP010000012.1:0-8948 GCA_035646835.1 Actinomycetales bacterium
GACGCCCACCGGCCGACGACGCGCCGGACGACCTGCTGCAGCTGGTGCGTGTCGCCGACTCCCTGCCGGCCGGCGTCCGCGAGCGCCTCGGCGATCGCCGGCCTGATGTCGTCGAAGATCGCGTCGTCCTCGGCGAACCCGCGCGCGTGGATCTCGGGACCGGTGACGACCTTTCCGGTGTCGGAGTCGACGACGACGAAGATCGAGATGAAGCCCTCGTCGCCGAGGATCCGGCGGTCCTTGAGGTCGGCGTCGGTGATCTCGCCGACCGACGAGCCGTCCACGTAGACGTAGCCGCAGGGCACCGCACCGGCGACGCGAGCCACACCGTCGATCAGGTCGACCACCACACCGTCCTCGGCGATCACGACCCGCTCGCGCGGCACGCCGGTCTTGATCGCGAGCTCGGCGTTGGCGTGCAGGTGGCGGATCTCGCCGTGCACCGGCATCACGTTGCGCGGCTTGACGATGTTGTAGCAGTACAGCAGCTCGCCGGCGCTGGCGTGACCCGAGACGTGCACCCGGGCGTTGCCCTGGTGGACGACGTGCGCGCCCAGCCGGGTCAGCCCGTTGATCACCCGGTAGATCGCGTTCTCGTTGCCCGGGATCAGCGACGAGGCCATCACCACCGTGTCGCCGCGGCCGACGTTGATGCGGTGGTCACGGTTGGCCATCCGCGAGAGGGCCGCCATCGGCTCACCCTGCGACCCGGTGCACATCAGCACCAGCTGGTGGTCGGGCACGTCGTCGACCGACTTGATGTCGACAAGCAGTCCGTCGGGCACGCTGAGGTAGCCGAGCTCCACCGCGACACCCATGTTGCGCACCATCGACCGGCCGACGAGTGCGACCCGTCGTCCGTGCGCGTGCGCGGCGTCCATCACCTGCTGCACGCGGTGGACGTGGGAGGCGAAGCTGGCCACGATCACCCGGCGCTCGGCCTGGCCGAACACCCGGTCGAGCACCGGGGCGATCTCGCGCTCGGAGGTCGTGAAGCCGGGTACCTCCGCGTTGGTGGAGTCGACCATGAACAGATCAACCCCCTTCTCGCCCATCCGCGAGAAGGCCCGCAGGTCGGTGATGCGGCCGTCCAGCGGCAGCTGGTCCATCTTGAAGTCGCCGGTGTGCAGCACGGTGCCGGCGCGGGTGGTGACGGCGACGGCGAGAGCGTCCGGGATCGAGTGGTTGACGGCGACGAACTCGCACTCGAACGGCCCGAGCCGCTCGGTCTGCCCCTCGCGCACGGTGTGCGTGTACGGCTTGATCCGGTGCTCCTTCAGCTTCGCCTCGACCAGGGCGAGCGTGAGCTGGGAACCGATCAGGGGGATGTCGTTGCGCAGCCGGAGCAGGAACGGCACGGCACCGATGTGGTCCTCGTGCCCGTGGGTGAGCACGACGGCCTGGATATCGTCCAGCCGGTCCTCGATGTACGAGAAGTCCGGGAGGATCAGGTCGACGCCGGGCTGGTGGTCCTCGGGGAAGAGCACCCCGCAGTCGATGATGAGCAGCTTGCCGTCGTGCTCGAGAACGGCCATGTTGCGGCCGACCTCGCCGAGGCCGCCGAGGGGGACGATGCGCAGGGCGCCGTCCGGGAGAGCGGACGGGAGGCCCAGCTCGGGGTGGGGATGACTCACGAGTCTCCTGTTTCTGCGAGCGCGGCGCGAAGGATCGCGACCTGCTCGTCGGTGGCGTCCACCAGCGGTGGGCGGACGGTGCGGTGCGCGATCACGCCGGACAGCTGCGCAGCAGCCTTGGCCATGATCGCGCCCTGGGTGGTCCTCATGATGGCCCGGACGACGGGCAGCAGGCGCCGGTGGACGTCGCGCGCCCCGGCCAGATCGTCGGCGTCGACACAGCGGACCATCTCGGCGTAGTGCGGCGACGTGGCGTGGCTGACCACGCTGATCAGCCCGGCGGCTCCCTGGCACAGGTGGGCGAGGTTCAGGTCGTCGGTGCCGGAGTAGTACGCGAGGTCGGTGGCCGCCATCACCTCGGCGGAGGCGAACAGGTCGTCCTTGGCGTCCTTGACGGCGACGATCCGCTCGTGGGAGGCCAGGCGCACGAGGGTGTCGGTCGCGATCGCCGTGCCGCTGCGGGCCGGGATGTCGTAGAGGATCACCGGCAGGTCGGTGGCATCCGCCGCCGCGGTGAAGTGGGCGACGAGACCCTCCTGCGGCGGCTTGGAGTAGTAGGGGGTGACGACGAGCAGACCGTGGGCACCGGCCTTCTCCGCGGCGCGGGCCAGCTCGAGAGTGTGCGCGGTGTCGTTCGTGCCGACCCCGGCGACGACCCGGGCCCGGCCCCCGACGGCGTCGAGGACCGCGCGCAGCAGCTGGTCCTGCTCGGCGTCGGAGGTGGTCGGGGACTCGCCGGTCGTGCCGCTGACGACGAGGCCGTCGTTGCCGGCGTCCACGAGGTGGGTGGCCAGGGCGGCGGCGCCGTCGAGGTCGAGGGCGCCGCCGGTGTCGAAGGGCGTGACCATCGCGGTGAGCACGGCCCCGAAGGGCCGGTGCGGGGCGTCGGGCATGACCCTCACCGTACCGGTCAGACGTCCTGGGTCGGGTCCTCGATGCCGCGCGCGATGGCGTAGCGCACCAGCTCGACCCGGTTGTGCAGCTGCAGCTTGTTCAGCGTGTTCTGCACGTGATTCTGCACGGTGCGGTGGGAAATCACGAGCCGTTCGGCGATCTGCTTGTACGACAGGCCCTTCGCGACCAGCCGGAGCACCTCGGTCTCCCGCTCGGTGAGCGTCGAGTTGTCGTCGTCCGACGTCGGCGGCGCGCTGGCCATCCGGCGGAACTCCCCGAGGACGAGCCCCGCCAGGCCGGGCGTGAAGACCGCGTCACCGACCGCCGTCCGCCCGACGGCGTCCAGCAGCTCCTCGCGGGACGCGGACTTGACCAGGTAGCCGGTCGCCCCGGCCTTGACCGCCTCGAGGACGTCGGCCTGCTCACCGCTGGCCGACAGGACCAGCACCCGCGTGGACGGGTCGGCCGCGATCAGCTGCCGCGTCGCCTCGACCCCTCCGGTCCCGGGCATCTGCAGGTCCAGGACGACGACCTGGGGCCGGACGGCGGCAGAACGTCGGACCGCCTCGGCCCCGTTGGACGCCGTCCCGACCACGTCGTACCCGGCCTCGGTCAGGTCGCGCGCCACCGCCTCGCGCCACATCGGGTGGTCGTCGGCGACGAGCACCCGCACCGGCGCCGCCGACTCCGACTCCTCCCCGCTCACGCCGCTCACCCTACGGGGATCGGGGGACGCGCAGCTCGACCTCGGTTCCGTCACCGGGGGAGCTGACGACGCTCGTCGTCCCACCGTGGTCCGCGACGCGGCCCCGCACGGACGACGCGACGCCGAGCCGACCGTCCTGCTCGGCCTCCTCGAGCCGACCGGGGGCGATGCCGACGCCGTCGTCCCGCACCGTGACGACGACCTCGTCGCCGTCGTCCTCGACCAGCACCCAAGCCTGGGCACCGGCGCCGGCGTGCTCCCGCACGTTGTCGAGGGCCGCACCGACCGCGGCCGAGAGGTCGGCGGCGGTGTCGTACGGCAGGCCCACCGGCGAGGCGGGTGCCGAGACGTGCACGCCGGACCCTCCGTGCTCGCCCAGCAGCCGCCGCAGGTCCACGCTGTGCGAGCTCTGCGGACCCACCCGCGACGACACCAGGGTCCGCAGCCGCTCCTCCTGCTCCCCCGCCATCCGCCCCAGGGACGCCGACTCACCGCCGATCTCGGCGCCACGGCGCTGCACGTAGGCGAGCACCTGCAGCACCGAGTCGTGGATGTCGCGGGCGAGCCGCTCCCGCTCGCGGGTGACGGCCTCGACCTGAAGCGCGCGGGCCAGGGCCGCCTGGCTGCGCCGGTAGAGGTCCGCGGAGTACCCCACCACCGCCCCGGCGAGCAGCAGCAGCACGATGTTGTGGATCGTCCCGGCGTTCACGGGGTTCACCACGAGGACGTCGGCCAGCCCGATCACGAGGGCGCCGACGACCCCGCCGACCCAGCCCTTCCAGATCGCGAACGCCAGCACCGACGCCGCGGGCCAGGTCAGCGGCAGGGTCGAGGCGCCCTCACCGATCCGGACCGGGTCGTCCACGACGCGGGTCGCCATCACGGCGGCGAACGACACGGCCATGTCCGCCAGCACCAGCGGGGTCGGCCGGGAGGGCCAGAACCAGACGACCGCCGTCCATGCCGCCATCGCAGCGAGCACGGCCCACCCGGCCGCCGGGTGGCGGTAGAGCTCGTAGCGCGTGGCGTACGCGACGACGGCGTAGACGAGGGACGCGACCCGGAAGACGTCGACACCACGCCAGAGCGAGGCGACCAGCCCGAACCCGTCCGTGTCAGCTCGCGGCGCGGTCGTCACCGCTCTCCTCGTCGCCGGCCAGCTCGTCGGCCACGGACTCCGGCGCCGCCCGCCCCCCGGGCGCGGCGACCGGCGGCTCGGCCACGGACTTCGAGCGCTTGGCCGCCGCGAGGCGCTCCTTCATGATCGCCGCGTACACGTCGACGTACTCCTGCCCGGAGAGCCGCATGAGCTCGTACATGATCTCGTCGGTGATCGAGCGCAGGACGAAGCGGTCGTTCTCCATCCCCTCGTACCGGGAGAAGTCCAACGGCTTGCCGATCACGACACCGACCCGGCGGATGTGCGGGATCGTGCGGCCGATCGGCTGCACCCGGTCGGTGCCGACCATGACGACGGGGACGACGGGAACCTGGGCCTCGAGCGCCATCCGGGCCACGCCGGTCTTGCCGCGGTAGAGCCGGCCGTCCGGACTGCGCGTGCCCTCGGGGTACAGGCCGAGCAGGTCACCGCGGTTGAGCACCCTGAGCCCGGTCCGGATGGCGCCGTCGCTCTGCTTGCCCCCGGACCGGTCGATCGGCAGCTGCCCCACCCCCTTGAAGAACCCGGCGGTCAGCCGGCCCTTGAGCCCGCGACCGGTGAAGTAGTCGGCCTTCGCCAGGAACGTGATGCGGCGAGGCACGACCAGGGGCAGGAAGATCGAGTCGGAGAACGACAGGTGGTTGCTGACGCAGATGGCGCCGCCGGACTCCGGCACGTTCTCGATGCCGCGAACCCACGGGCGGAACAGGGTGCGCAGGATCGGTCCGAGCACGAAGAGCTTCAGCACCCAGTAGAACACCGCAACACCTCCTCCGAGAGGATGCGCACTCTTCCAGACTCCGGTCTCGACCGGGCGGGGGTCGCGTGTCACGATGACCCGGTGCCGCTGATGCCGGGTGCCGAGCCGTTCTCCGCCGACGGCGGCGAGGTCGCGTTCCTGCTCTGCCACGGCTTCACCGGGTGCCCGCAGAGCCTGCGCCCCTGGGCCGAGCACCTGGCCGCGGAGGGGTTCACCGTCGCCCTGCCGCGCCTGCCCGGCCACGGCACCACCTGGCAGGAGATGAACCTGACCCGGTGGCCCGACTGGCTCGCGACCGTCGACGCCGAGCTCCGGGCGTTGCGGCGCTCGCACCGGTCCGTGTTCGTCGGCGGGCTGTCGATGGGTGCCGCCCTGGCGCTGCGCCTGGCGGTCGACCACGGCAACGACGTCGCCGGGCTCGTGCTCGTGAACCCGATGGCCAAGCTCGAGGACAAGCGCCTGGCCGCAGTCGGAGTCCTGCGGCACGTGGTGCCGTCGATGCCGGGCGTCGCCAACGACATCAAGAAGCCGGGGATGAAGGAGCTGGCGTACGACCGGAACCCGCTGCACGCCCTGCACTCGATGCTGGGCGGCTGCCGCGACCTGGTGCGGGACCTGCGGGAGGTGACCCAGCCGGTGCTGCTCCTGCGCTCGGCGCGGGACCACGTCATCCCTGCGTCCAGCTCAGCGCTCGTCCTCGCCCGCATCTCGGCCACCGACGTGACGGAGGTCCTGCTGGAGGACAGCTACCACGTCGCGACGCTCGACAACGACGCGACGACGATCTTCGAGGGCAGCGTCGACTTCGCCCGGCGGTTGGCGAGCCGGACGCCGGACACCGCAGGCACCCCGTGACCGAGCGCGAGCGCGAGGACGACGGCAGCGTCGACGTCGAGGCCGAGTGGGCCGACATCGTGGCGCGCTGGGAGAGCGAGACCCCGCCCACCGGGGCGTGGTCGGCCGCGGAGGACGCGACCGGGGCCGATGAGCCGGGCACGCCCGACGAACCGGTGGACGTCGGCTGGACGGGCCACGTCGGGGGCGAGGCCAGCCGCGCGGCGGCCGCCCGCGAGGACGTCGAGCCGGACGAGGAGGGTTACGTCCCACCCGAGCCGCCTCCGCTACGGCTCGGGGACACCGTGTCGCGGCTCGCGTGGGCCGGCGTCCTGGGTGCCCCGGTCTTCTTCGTGATCACCATGCTCTTCTGGCGGTCGGTGCCCACGGTGCTGGTCGTCTTCGCCGTCGCGGCCTTCGTGGCCGGGTTCGTCACCCTGGTCCTGCGGATGCCCGACCGGGACGACGACGGCTGGGACGACGGCGCCGTCGTCTGACCGGCCCCCGGCTCCAAGCACCTCAGGCGGCGATAGCCTCCCGCCGTCCGGTGTTGTGAGCCCGTCCAGGGGAGGTGCTGTGCCCAGCAGCGAGTCCGTCGAGATCCGCGGCCACCTGCTCGACAGCGGCGTGCTGTCGCGGTGCGCCACCGACGTTCGTGCCCTCGGCGGCGACTACCGCATCGAGAAGCTGGACGTGGGCAAGGACTCCGACGACGAGTCCTACGCGCGGATCCGGGTCCAGGCGGACGACGACGAGCAGCTCGCGTCGATCCTGATGCGCCTCAACGCCTACGGCGTCAACCTCACCAGCCCCGGCGAGGCGACGACGCGGGAGGCGGAGGACGGTGTCTTCCCGGCCGACTTCTACTCGACGACGAACCTCGCCACCCAGGTCCACATGGAGGGCCACTGGATCGACGTGACCCAGCCGGAGATGGACTGCGGGCTGCTCGTCACCGGCTCCGGCGCGGACCTCGCCGTCCGCACGGTGCCGGTGAGCGACGTGCGCGCCGGCGACCGGATCGTGTGCGGGGCGTCCGGCGTCCGCATCGTCCAGATGCCGTGGGAGCAGCTGCCGCGGGAGGAGGAGGTCTTCGAGTTCATGAACTCCGAGGTCTCCAGCGAGAAGCCGCAGGCGCTGCTGGTGCGTCAGATCGCAGCGGAGATCCGGACCACCAAGGCGGCGGGCCAGCGCATCCTCTGGGTGGCCGGGCCTGCGGTCGTGCACACCGGGGCCTCCCCCGCGATGGTCGCGCTGGTGGAGGCGGGCTTCGTCGACGTCCTGTTCGGCGGCAACGCGATCGCGACACACGACATCGAGTCGTCGCTGTACGGCACGTCGCTCGGCGTCGACCTGTCGCGGGGCCGGGGTGTGGAGCACGGTCACGAGCACCACATCAGGGCGATCAACCAGGTGCGTCACGCCGGGTCGATCGCCGCGGCGGTGGAGCAGGGTGTGGTCACCGGCGGGGTGATGCACGCGCTGGTCAAGCACGGCAAGGAGTTCGTGCTGGTCGGGTCGGTGCGCGACGACGGCCCACTGCCCGACGTCTACACCGACGTGATCGAGGGGCAGCGGGCGATGCGAGCCCAGCTGCACGACGTCGGGTTCGCGATCATGGTCGCGACCATGCTGCACAGCGTGGCGACGGGCAACATCCTTCCGGCGTCGGTTCCGCTGGTGTGCGTCGACATCAACCCCGCGACCGTCGTGAAGCTCGCCGACCGTGGCTCGTCGCAGGCGCGCGGGGTGGTCACCGACATCGGGCTGTTCCTCGAGCAGCTGGCCGGAGAGCTCGTCCCCGACTGGCACCAGCGGTCAGCCCAGCGATAGGCCCAGCGGCAGGCGCAGCACCGCGAGCACCGGGCGGTGGTCGCTGGCCGCCAGCACGTCGACCTCGCGGACGCCGTCCGGCCAGCCCGCGGCGATCACCTCCAGCCGCGCGTCGGCAAGGACGGCGTCGATCCGCACCCGCGGGTGGGCGGCCGGGAACGTCGGGGCTCCGCCTGCGTCGGTATCGGCGACGTGCCCGGCGACGTGCCCGGTGAGCGCGACCCACGAGGGACCGTCGGGTGGCTCGTTCAGGTCCCCGGCCACGACCAGGGGAACGCTGTCCGAGACCTGACCCATGATCGTGGTCACGTGCATCGCCCGCTCTGCCTCGTCCAGGCCGAGGTGGACGCTCGCGACCCGGACCGGCTGCGTCCCGGGCAGGCGGACGACGGCCGTTGCGGTTCCGCGGGACCGCGTCGGCCAGCCCCCGGTGGGGAGGCGAACGGCTCGAGGTCCACGGACGTCGGTGCGCAGGCTGGTCAGCAGCGCGGTCCCGGCCGACGCCCGGCCACCACAGGTGTAGAGCAGTCCCGCGCCGCGGGCGAGCGCGGCGACGCGCGACCGCGAGCCCGGCCACCGCGACACCTCCTGGAGGCACGCCACGTCCGGGGCCGCGTCGCGGAGCACGCGCTGGACGGCGAGCGGGTCGCCCAGGTGGTTGCGCACGTTCCAGGTCAGCACCCGCAGCTCGCGATCCACCTCCTCGTGATCAAGCACCTCGTCCCCCCCACACCCTCGGGCTTGGCTCCCAGGACGAGCTGCCCATGCGTTCTGGGCTTCCATGGAGGATCCGGTCCCTGACAGGCACCAGATCCTTCACACACTTGCCGCGGCGACGTCGACGAAAAACCCTTTCGTGCAACAGCTCGATCAAGCACGTCGATCTCAGCCCCAGCCGCGGGAGAGGTCGGCGGCGCCGACGAGTCCGGCGTCCGGCCCGAGCCGCGCGCGCACGATCCGCGCCTCCGGGCGGAAGCCCCGGCCGGTCAGCGCGCCGCGGAACGCGCCGCGAGCCGGCTCGAGCAGGAGCTCGCCGGCGTCCGAGAGGCCGCCTCCGATCACGAACGTGCCCGGGTCCAGGGCCGCGGCGAGGTTGGCGAGTCCGACTCCGAGCCACCGCCCTGCCTC
>DASROP010000013.1:0-5715 GCA_035646835.1 Actinomycetales bacterium
CACCCCGCTGATGGCCACGACGGCCAGGGTGGGAGCGGCAGGCCTCGTCGCCGCCCTCGCGTGCCACCTGCTCGGTGTCCCCGCAGCCTTCGACGGGGGCGGACTGGCGGCCGACATCGGCAACGTGGTGCTCAGCGTCGGTTGCCTGCTGGCGATCTACGGCGGCCTGCTCGCCCTCGCCCGAAGCCGGGAGCTGTCCGAGCTGGTCACCGTCGTCCGGGAGCGACTGCTGCCTGGCTGGCGCGGCTGAGTGCAACTTCGTGCCGACTCGGCCAGAACTTTCCGCCGACTCGACCAGAACTTCCTGCCTACTCGACCTGAACTTCCTGCCTACTCGGTGGAGCTGAAGGCGGCGTCGAAGGCCGCGTCCGGCGCCTCGAACGCCAACCGCCGGACGAACTCGAGTGCCTCCGGGGCCCCGAGGAGCCGGTCCATCCCGGCGTCCTCCCACTCCACCGAGATCGGGCCGCCGTAACCGATCGTGTTGAGCATCCGGAAGCACGCCTCCCAGGGCACGTCGCCGTGACCCGTCGACACGAAGTCCCAGCCACGGCGGGGGTCGGCCCAGGCGAGGTGAGAGCCCATCCGACCGTTGCGGCCGTTGCCCACCTGACGCTTCGCGTCCTTGCAGTCCACGTGGTAGATCCGGTCGGAGAAGTCCGCGAGGAACGACACCGGGTCGAGGTCCTGCCAGACGAAGTGGCTCGGGTCCCAGTTGAGGCCGAAGGCCTCCCGGTGCCCGATCGCCTCGAGGGCGGCGACCGTCGTCCAGTAATCGTAGGCGATCTCGGAGGGATGCACCTCATGGGCGAAACGCACGCCGAGCTCGTCGAAGGTGTCGAGGATCGGGTTCCACCGGTCCGCGAAGTCCGCGTACCCGTCATCGACCATCGACTGCGGCACCGGCGGGAACATCGCCACGGTCTTCCAGATCTTCGACCCGGTGAACCCGACGACCGTCCGGACGCCGAGCTTGGCTGCGACCCGAGCGGTATCGGCCATCTCGGCGGCCGCGCGACGGCGTACCCCTTCGGGTTCGCCGTCCCCCCAGATCCGCGGCGGCAGGATCGCCTGGTGCCTGGCGTCGATCGGGTCGTCGCAGACGGCCTGGCCGACCAGGTGGTTCGAGATCGTCCACACCTTCAGGCCAAACTTGTCGAGCATCGCCAGCTTGGAGTCCAGGTAGCCGTCGTCCGCCAGGGCCTTGTCGACCTCGAGGTGGTCGCCCCAGCAGGCGATCTCGAGGCCGTCGTAACCCCATTCGGAGGCGAGCCGGCAGACCTCGGTGAACGGCAGGTCGGCCCACTGGCCGGTGAAGAGCGTGATCGGTCGTGCCATCGGTAGTTCCCTCCGTGGTGGTCAGCGGACGCCGAGCAGGTGGTCCATCGCCAGCTGGTCGAGCCGCTCGAAGCCCATCCCGCGCGCCGCCATCGCCTCGATGTCGAACTGCTCGGCACGGAGCTCGTCGAGCGTCTCCCCCGGCGCCAGCGTGGGCTCGGCGAGCTCGCCGACCCGTGCGGCCGCGAGTGCCTCGGTGACCTCCGGGTCGGACCGGAACGCCCTGACCTTCTCGCGCAGCACCAGGTAGTTGTGCATGCACGCTCGGGCCGACTCCCAGACCCCGTCGACGTCCTCGGTGCGGGGCGGCTTGTAGTCGAAGTGGATGTAGCCGTCGTAGGGGCGGCCGGTGCCGGCGCCCTCGAGCACGTCGACGGCCCAGAACGCCCCGCGGAGGTTGCCGGCACCGAACCGCAGGTCCTGGTCGTAGCGAGGGCCGTGCTGGCCGTTGAGGTCGATGTGGAACAGCTTGCCGTGCCACAGGGCCTGGGCGATGCCGTGGGCGAAGTTCAGCCCCGCCATCTCCTCGTGGCCGATCTCGGGGTTGAGGCCGACCCGCTCCGGCTCGTCGAGCTCGGTGATGAACGCGAGCGCATGACCGACGGTCGGCAGCAGGATGTCGCCGCGCGGCTCGTTCGGCTTGGGCTCCAGTGCGAAGCGCAGGTCGTACCCCCGCTCGCGGACGTAGGAGCAGAGCAGGTTGACGCCTTCGGAGTAGCGGTCCAGGGCCGCCGCGACGTCCTTGGACGCCCCGCTCTCGCTGCCTTCGCGGCCACCCCAGAGCACGTACGTGGTCGCGCCGAGCTCCGCGGCGAGGTCGATGTTGCGCAGCACCTTGGTCAGCGCGTAACGACGGACGTCCCGGTCGTTCGCCGTCAGGGCCCCCTCCTTGAACACGGCGTGCCCGAAGAGGTTGGTGGTGGCCATCTCCACCGCGAGGCCGGTGTCGGCCAGGGCCTTGCCGAACCGGTCCAGCGTCTGCCGCCGGGTCGCGTCGTCGGGCACGAGATCGTCGTCGTGGAACGTGACGGCGGCCGCACCGAGCTCGGCCAGACGGTGCACCGACTCGACCGGGTCGAGCATCGGGCGGACCGGCCCCCCGAAGACATCGACGCCCTGCCAGCCGACCGTCCAGAGCCCGAAGCTGAACCGGTCGGCAGGCGTGGGGACGGGCAGCGTCACGCTCCCACCTCCGTCCAGGCGCTGGCGGCTGCGGCCGAGGTCTCCACGGCCGCCAGCACGCGCTGCACGGCCAGGCCGTCGGCGAAGCCGGGCGTCGGGTCGTCGCCCTTGCCGATCGCCGTCAGCAGGTCGACCACCTGGTGGGTGAAGCCGTGCTCATAGCCGAGCAGGTGGCCGGGTGGCCACCAGGCGCCGACGTAGGGGTGCTCCGGCTCGGTGACGACGATCCGCCGGAAGCCCGCCGTCGCCGCCGGCTCGGAGGCGTCGTAGAAGTGCAGCAGGTTCATATCCTCGAAGTCGAAGGCGAGGCTGCCCGCCGATCCGTTGATCTCCAAGCGAATGGCGTTCTTGCGGCCGGTCGCGAAGCGGGTGGCCTCGAACGTCGCCAGCCCGCCGCCGTCCAGCCTCGCCATGAAGACGGCGGCGTCGTCGACGGTCACCTCGCCGCGCCCGGAACCACCCACGGCCGACAGCCCGCTGGAGGATTCGGGCAGCGGTCGTTCCTTGACGAACGTCTCGAGCAACGCCGAGACGCCGGTGATGCGCTCGCCCGTGATGTGCTGGGCGAGGTCGACGACGTGGGCGCCGATGTCGCCCAGGGCGCCGGAGCCGGCACGCTCCTTCTGCAACCGCCACGACAGCGGCGCCTCCGGGTCGATGATCCAGTCCTGGAGGTAGGCCGCCCGCACGTGCCGGACGTCGCCGATGCGGCCGTCCGCCACCAGCTGACGCGCCAGTGCGATCGCCGGCACCCGCCGGTACGTGAAGCCGACCATGGCCCGGACTCCACGATCTCGCGCGGCGTCCGCGGCCGCGACCATCGCCTCGGCCTCCTCGACGGTGTTCGCGAGCGGCTTTTCGCACAGCACGTGCTTGCCCGCCCGCAGGGCCGCGATCGCGATCTCTGCGTGGGTGTCACCGGGAGTGCACACGTCCACGAGGTCGACGTCGTCCCGCTCCAGCAGGGCGTGCCAATCGGTCTCGACCGAGTCCCACCCGAGCCGGGCCCCCGCCTCTTCGACCGCCGCCGCGTCGCGACCGCACAGAGCGGCCATCCGCGGAACCACCGGTACGTCGAAGAAGCGGGGGGCCGTGCGCCAGGCGTGGGAGTGCGCCGCCCCCATGAAGGAGTAGCCGACCTGCCCCACCCCGAGGGTGGGCCTGTTCCGTTGCGTCATCCGTCTGTGCCTCCGGGTCGCGGACCGATCAGGACTCGAAGGCCGTCGGTAGGTACTGCTCGACGTTCTCCGCCGTCACGACGGGCGCGTACAGCTTGATCTCGCGCGGGACCTCGACCTCGACGAGGTCCTCCATCGCCTTGCCCTGCACGATCAGCCGCGCCATCCGGATGCCGTCCGCTGCCTGCGTGGCCGGGTAGATGACTGTCGCCTCCAAGACGGAGTCGCCCTCGGCGATCTCGCGCATGACGTTCGCGGAGCCGGCGCCGCCGACCATGAAGAACTCGTCGCGTCCGGCGTTCTCGATCGCGGCCATCACACCGACACCCTGATCGTCGTCGTGGTTCCAGATGGCATCGATCTGAGGAGCCGCCTGCAGCAGGTTCGCCGCCGCCTCCTGTCCGCTCTCGACCGTGAACTGGGCCGCGACACGGTTGTCGACGTCGAGGCCGCAGTCGCCCAGCGCGTCCTCGAAGCCCTGGCTGCGGTCCTGCGTCAGCGGGAGGGAGTCGATCCCGGCGATCTCCGCGACCACGGCGTCCGGGTTGTCCCCGAGCTGTGCGCAGATGTACGTGCCGGCCGAGACGCCCATCCCGTAGTTGTCGCCGAGCACCGTGGCCCGGGCAGCGAACGGCGAGTCGAACTCCCGGTCCACGTTGATGACGGTGATGCCGGCCTCCATCGCCTCGATGGCGATCGGGGTCAGCGCGGCGCCGTCGAAGGGCAGCAGGACGATCGCATCGACACCGTCGTTGATGAACGTCTCCACCTGCGAGATCTGCAGGCTCACGTCGTTCGTGCCTTCGGCCACGAGCAGCTCGACGTCCTCGTACTTCTCCGCCTCGGCGATCGCGGCGGCAGTGATCTGGGCCATCCAGCCGTGATCGGCAGCGGGCGCCGAGAAGCCGATGGTGACGGTCTCGCCCGTCTCGTCGTTCGCACCGGCTGCCGCGGCGTTGCCGTCGTCCTCGTTCTGCGATGCGGCCTCCTCCGGTGTGTTGCTCGTGCAGCCGGCGATGAGCGCGCCGGAGAGGACGGCGGTGCCGGCCATGGTGAGCAGCCGGCTAAGGCGCCGGGGGGATCGTGCGAACATTCTGTCTCCTCGGTGGTTCTCGAAGGGGTTGCGGGACAAGCGATGCAACATCAGGTGCTGCCGGTGCTGCGCGCCGCGATGCGCTGCTGGAGCAGGACGGCGACGACGATGATCACGCCCTTGGCGACGGACTGGGCCGAGATCGAGAGGTTGTTGAGGATGAAGACGTTGCTCAGCGTCGTGAAGATCAGGACGCCGAAGACGGTGCCCACGATCGTGCCCCGGCCACCTGAGAGCAGAGTGCCGCCGATCACGACCGCGGCGATCGCGTCGAGCTCGTACAGCGTGCCGTGCGTGGAGCTGCCGGTCGTCGTCCTCGACATCAGCATCACGGCCGCGATGCCGCAGCAGAGCCCGACGAGTGCGTAGAGCATCAGGGTGTGCCGCTGGACCCTGATGCCGGCCAGCCGAGCGGCCTCGGGGTTGCCGCCGACGGCGAAGGTGCGCCGGCCGAACGTCGTCCGGTTGAGCAGGACCCAGCCGGCGGCCGCCACGCCGGCGAAGATGAGAACCAGGACCGGGATACCCAGCACGGAGGCGCCGAAGAAGTCCTCGAAGCCCTCGACCGTGATGATCTGCGTGCGGCGGTTGGCGATGATCTCGGCAAGGCCCCGCGCCCCGGCGAGCATCGCCAGGGTTGCGATGAAGGCGACGACCCTCCCGTACGCGACCAGGAAGCCGTTGATGACGCCGCAGGCCGTCCCGACCAGCAGCGCCGTCCAGACCATCACGATCCAGTGGAAGTCGGTGGCCAGCGTCTGGGTGGTCAGCGTCGTCGCCCAGACCGACGACAGCGCCAGGATCGCCCCCACCGAGAGGTCGATACCGCCTCCCGTGATCACGAACGTCATGCCGACGCTGACGACGCCGATCACGGCCGCGAGGCGCAGGATGGTCAGCAGGTTGTCGACGCTGGCGAACCGT
>DASROP010000014.1:0-6625 GCA_035646835.1 Actinomycetales bacterium
GATCGAGTTCAGCCTCATTGGACCGAACTCGCCCTTGAACGCCGCGTCGTAATGCATCTGGTACTTGGCGATCGTGTTGATCTCCCCGGTCTTGTTCGGGAGCCACTGCTTCTCGAAGTACTCCGAGAACGTGATCCGCCCGGCCTTCGGGTCCAGCCAAGTGCCCGAGCGGAGCTTGTGCTCCTCGTCCTGGGCCATCTTGATGGCCTCACGCTTGCTGGTGGACTTCCCCGCCGTCTTGGCGCGTCCCAGCGGGTCTCGTAGCGGCCCCGATGCATCGCTGTTCCCCTCGACTTGTTCTGCTCGACCCCGGCCACGTCAGCTCCCCTGGCCGGCTTCGAACCCGAGCAGCCGGTTCAACGCCCGTGGACCTTCGGTCATGAACATGAGTCTCCTGATGGGTTCAAGAGGTTTCTGCTCCAAACTGCTCCAAATCTTGCTTCGGAGTGCTTGGGGCACCTCTCCCATGAGGAGCCAAACAGCGTCTGACCTGCATGTTTGTCGTGGAGCTGAGGGGACTCGAACCCCTGACCCCCTCCATGCCATGGAGGTGCGCTACCAGCTGCGCCACAGCCCCGCCGTCCCCCGAGGGGAACAACCCGAGTGTAGTGCCTGGTCGCGCGGCCCCGAAATCAGGCCGGGGCGCAACGGGTTCAGCCCTCGACGCCCCGGCGTGCCCCGGGCGGGCCGACGTTGTACTCGGCGAGGAACCAGCCGGAGCGACCGTTGCCGAGGGTGGCCCAGTGCGTGTTGCCGAGGGACCCCAGCGCCGACCAGGCGGAGGCGGGGATGCCGAGCAGGTTCAGCAGGGCCATCCGCAGCGCCATCCCGTGGGAGGCCACGACGAGCACAGCACCGTCCTCACAGGCATCGGCGTGCTTCGCGACCGCAGCGGCCGCCCGGGCACCGACCTCGCTGCGACGTTCCCCTCCGCCGATCGCGATGTCGTCACCGCGCCGCCAGGCGGCGTACTCGGCGGGCCAGCGTGCCTCGATCTCGGCACGGACCAGCCCCTGCCAGTCACCGGCGTGCACCTCGCGCAGTCCGGGGTCGAGCGCCACCTCCAGGCCGGTGCGCTCCCCCAGTGCCCGCGCCGTCAGCACGGCCCGCCGCAGGTCAGAGCTCACGATGCGGGTGGGCTTGCGGGTCACCAGCTCGGTTGCGGCCGAACCCGCCTGCGCGACGCCCTCCTCGTCGAGCGGCGCGTCGAGCTGACCTTGCCAGCGCGACTCGGCGTTGAAGGTGGTCTGGCCGTGCCGCCAGAGGATCACGGTCGACGCCGTCACGGCGCCGTCACGACTGCCTCGGGTGCCGCACGTGCTCGGGCAGGTCGATCACCGGGCAGTCCTTCCACAGCCGCTCGAGGGCGTAGAACTGCCGGTCCTCGGCATGCTGGACGTGCACGACCACCTCGGCGAAGTCGAGCAGCACCCATCGCGCTTCCTTGAGCCCCTCGCGCCGCACCGGCTTGGCGCCCAAGTCACGGAGCCGGTCCTCGATCGCGTCGACGACCGCCCGCACCTGGCGGTCGTTCTCGGCCGAGGCGACGACGAACGCGTCGGTGATCACCAGCTGGTCGCTGACGTCGAGGGCGATGATCTCCTTGGCCAGCTTGTCCGCCGCGGCCTCGGCCGCGGCGGTGGCGAGCTCGACGGCACGGGCGGTAGCGGTCACTCTGGCAGCCTCTCACGCGCCTCGGCGGCCGGCCGGACGCCGGTCAGGCGAGGTGGTCGAGCACCTACGAGGCCTCCTGCGAGACCAGGTCGGCGAAGTCGGTGCCCAGCACGACGACGACGTCGGCCAGCGTCGGCGCGTCCTGGCCCACGGCGACGACGTCCGGACCCAGCCCGAGCGCCTCGGCGACGGCCACCCCCAGCTCACGCGACGCCGTGTCGTCGTCGGGGATCGCGACCACCGTCGTCGGGCGCCCGAGCGTCTCGGCGTTGCCGCCGCCGACGTAGCGGAAGCCGCCGTCCACCAGGCGGTTGCGGGCCTCCTCGCCGAGCCCTGGGGCACCCACCCCGTTCTGCACCAGCACGCGCGCCGCCTCGCCCGCACCCTCCCGGAGCGCGCCGGCGAAACGGTTCTCGAGCACCGCCGACGCCGCGGCGTCGTCCAGGCCGTACAGCGTCTCGTCACCACCGGTCGGGATCTCCTCCACCGGGAGCACCGTGGCCCCGTAGCCGCCGCCCGCCAGCCGCCCGGCGACCTGCGCGAGGGTCTCCGGCAGCTGGCTGCCCTCGAACGTGGACCTGCTCGCGTCCCCCAGCGCCTCCAGCTGCGCGGCCACCGCGTCCGCCTCTGCCGGCAGCTGGCCGAGGACGCCGGACAGCACCTGGTCGAAGCGCGCGAGCCGTACCGGCTCGGTCTCGCCGACCGTGAGGTGCGTGGCGAAGGCTGCCGCCTGCGCGCCCGTGAGCAGCTGGTCGGGACCCGGCGCGAGGACGACGTCGCCGGCCGTGACCTGCGCGTCGACGTTCACCGTCACCCCGCCGAGCGCGTCGACGAGCTGGGCCAGCCCGGCCGTCGTCAGGATCCAGGTCCCGTCCACGCGCACCTGCAACGCGTCGGACACGGCCTGCCCCGGGCCACCGTCACCGATGTCGAGCGCGTCACGCAGGGGCACCCGGCCCGCGCCGGCGACGTCGACCAGCAGCCGGCTGGGCACCAGGAGCGCGGCGACCCCCTCGTCGCCGCTCGCGACGAGCGCGGCGCCGACGACGTCGCCGGCCGCGTCCACCACGGTCACCAGCACGGTCTGCTGGGCGGCCGGGACGACGTCCGGCGCGGTGTCGCCACTGTCCCCGTCCCCACCGAGCAGGACGAGGGCGACCACCAGGACGGCGACGAGCGCGGCCAGGGCGCCGAGCGCCGGGGCCAGCCACGTCCGGCGACCGCCCTCCGGCTCGCTCGGGACGATCTCGGGCAACGACGCCGGACGCCGCGCCGTCTCGACCGCGTCGGACCCGATCGGGTCACCCGGACGCCGGGCTGCCACCGGCGGGCGGACCACCGGGAACCGCCGCGGCGCCGGCGCCGGGGGCTCGACCGCGTCGGCGGGTGTAGCCGGTGCCGGCGGCTCAGCCGGTGCGGCCGGTGGTGGCAGCGGCTCGTGCTCGGGGGCGACGCGCTCGGCCTCCCGCCGCTGGCGCCTCGTCATCGCGGCGGCCCCGGACGCGGTGCCGAGGTCCGGCTCTGGATCTGGCTCCGGATCTGCTGCCACGTCGGCGAAGGCGGCGTCGCGGTCGTCGACCTCGTCCAGTCCGGCGTCCCGCCGCGCCGCCCGCTCGGCGTCGCGCCGGCGCCTGCGCTCCCCCATCTCCTCGCTCACGAGGGCCCCGGTCGCCCGTCGCGGTACAGGCCGTACTTGCCGATGTACTGCACGACGCCGTCGGGGACGAGGTACCAGACCGGCTCGCCGGCCCGGACGCGGTCTCGGCACGCGGTGGAGGAGATGGCCATCGCCGGCACCTCCAGCACGCTGACGCCGTCGTCCGGCAGGCCGGTCGTCGACAGGTCGTGACCCGGTCTGGTGACGCCGACGAAGTGCGCCAGTGACCACAGCTGGTCCGCGTCCTTCCACGACAGGAGCTGGCCCAGGGCGTCGGCGCCGGTGATGAAGAACATCTCGACGTCGCCCCGCAGGCGCCGCAGGTCGCGCAGGGTGTCGGTGGTGTACGTGACCCCGCCGCGGTCGATGTCGACGCGGCTCACCGTGAACCGGGGGTTGGACGCGGTCGCGATCACCGTCATCAGGTAACGGTGCTCGGCGGGTGAGACGTCACCGGAGTCCTTCTGCCAGGGGAGGCCGGTGGGGACGAAGACGACCTCGTCCAGGCTGAACCGTGCCTGCACCTCGCTGGCCGCGATCAGGTGCCCGTGGTGGATGGGGTCGAACGTCCCGCCCATCACCCCGAGCCGCACCCGCTCCCCCATGGCGCCGAGGGATCAGTGCTTGTTGCTCGCGCCCCGGAAGGCGAAGGTCAGCGCCAGGAGCGCGACGAGACCACCGAGCGCGCCCCCCCCGAAGGCCTCCGCCGACATCGGGATCTCGAAATGCACCTCCGAGGCCTCACCGGCAGCCGTCAGGATCGCGGTGCTGAGCATCGTCACCCTCTCGTCGCAGTCTCGCGCGTCGGGGCACAGTGTGTCACGACCGCCTGCCGCGGGTGCTCAGGACAGCTCGCCGAACAGGTACCGCTCGATCGTGGGCGCGGTGGCGGAGACGACCGACTCCACCGGCGCGCCCGCCAGTGGCTCGAACTCCAGGACGTAGCGGGTGACGGCGAGCCCGAACAGCTGGCTCGCCACCAGCGAGGCGCGGAGCGGGAGCTCGTCGGGAGGCACCTCGACTGCCAGCACCCGCCGCAGGTTGCGGACGATCTGCCGCGAGAAGAACTCCTTCAACAGCCGTCCCGTGGGGCCGTGGGCGACCCCGCCACGGATCAGGCTCTTCATCGCGGGTCCGCTGACGGGGGCCTCCCACATCGACAGGAACGTCCGCACCAGACGTTCGGGAAGGCCGTCCGCGCCGTCGCCGTAGATCTGCGCCATCAGCTGGGCGGGGTCGAAAGGTGGCCGGACGACGGCCAGGAAGAGCGCGTCCTTCGTGCCGAAGTAGTGGTGCACGAGGGCGGGGTCGACGCCGGCACCCGACGCGATCTGACGGATGGAGGTGCCGTCGTACCCGCCCTCGGCGAACGACGTCCGCGCCGTGGCCAGAATCGCCTCCCTGGTGTCCTGCTTGCCCGGCCGTCGTCCCGTCCGTCGCGCCGTCACGGCGTCCGGCGCCGGAGTGTCGCCGCCCCCAGACCCAGGGCGATCACGACCACCCCGGCCACGACGGCGACGTCACGCCACATGGTGCCGGTGGGCTCGGCATTCGCCCCGACCTCTCCGAGCGCCTCCACGGCATAGGAGAGGGGGAGGACGTTGCTGATGGCCTCCAGCCACCCGGCCATCTGCTCACGCGGCACGAAGAGCCCGCAGAGCAGGATCTGCGGGATGGCCACCACGGGCATGAACTGCACGGCCTGGAACTCGGTGCGGGCGAAGGCGCTGAACAACAGGCCGAGCGCGACCCCGAGCAGGGCGTTCGTCACCGCGATCAGGACGACCAGCCCGATGCCGCCCGCGGTGTCGAGGTCGTACAGCCAGAACGCCACCCCGGAGGCGACGGCGGCCTGCACCGCTGCCACCAGGCCGAACGCGATGCCGTACCCGAAGAGCAGGTCGGCCTTGGCCACCGGCGTGGTGAACAACCGCTCCAGGGTGCCGGAGGTGCGCTCGCGCAGCATCGCGATGCTGGTGACCAGGAACATGATGATGAAGGGGAAGATCCCCAGCATGATCAGGGCGATCCGGTCGAAGACCCGCTCGTCGGCCTCGTACATGAAGTAGATCAGGGTCAGCAGCACGACCGGGACGACGAGCATCATCGCGATCGTGCGAGGGTCGTGGCGCAGCTGGCGCAGGATGCGCCCGGTCGTGCCGACCAGGATGCGCACGGACATCACGCCACCTCCGCCGCGGTGACCAGGCGCAGGAAGGCCTCGTCCAGGTCGTCGGTGCCGACCGCGGCCTTGACCGCGGCCGGCGTGTCGTCGGCGACGATGGCCCCTTCGCGGATCAGGATCAGCCGGTCGCAGCGGTTCGCCTCGTCCATCACGTGGCTGGAGACCAGCAGGGTCGTTCCCTCGGCCGCGAGCTGGGCGAACCGCGACCACAGCTCGTCGCGCAGCACCGGATCCTGCCCCACGGTCGGCTCGTCGAGGACCAGCAGCTCGGGGCGACTGACGAGCGCGCAGGCCAGGGACGCCCGGCTGTGCCAGCCGCCGGACAGGGAGCCGACCAGCTGGCCGGCCTGCTCCGCCAGGCCGACGTCGCGGATCGTCTCGACCGCGTTGGCCCGCGAGCAGCCGTAGAGGTTGCCGAAGTAGCCGACGTTCTCGGCGACGGTCAGGTCGGGGTAGACGCTGGGCGACTGCGTGACGTACCCGATCTTGCGTCGGAGCGAGACGGACCCCGCCGGCTCGCCCAGCACGGTGACCCGGCCCGACCTGACCACCTGCACGCCGACGATCGCCCGCATCAGCGTGGTCTTTCCGCTGCCGCTGGGCCCGAGCAGGCCCGTGACGCTCCCTGCCGGGATCTGCGCCGAGATGCCGTGCAGCACCTCCTTCTTGCCGCGCTCCACGTGCAGACCGTCGACCTCCACCGCGTTCACCATGGCCGGCCTCCTATTCATCGCTTGATGAATTCAACGCTAGATGAGTTCCTCCCGGCCGTCAAGCGCGTTGATCAAGGACCCGATGCTCGGCAGGGCGAGCATCGGGTCCTTGATCAACGTGGAGGGTCAGGACCGAATGTGGCCGTCGCCCTCGACGATCCACCGGGACGTGGTCAGCTCGGCCAGGCCCATCGGCCCGCGGGCGTGCAGCTTCTGGGTGGAGATACCGATCTCCGCCCCCAGGCCGAGCTCGCCGCCGTCCGTGAACCGCGTGGAGGCGTTGACCATCACCGCGGCCGAGTCCACCTCGGTCGTGAACCGCCGGGCGGCCGCGAGGTCGTCGGTGACGATCGCCTCGGTGTGGCCGCTGGACCAGCGGGCGATGTGGGCCAGCGC
>DASROP010000015.1:0-7856 GCA_035646835.1 Actinomycetales bacterium
ATCGCCTGGGTGACGCCCGAGGGGACGCCCAAGGTCGGGCCGGCCTCGGCGGGCGCGGATCCCGGCCCGATCTGCTACGGCCACGGCGGTACCGAGGTGACCATCACCGACGCGCACCTCGTCCTCGGCCGGATCCCCCCGCACCTGCTGGGCGGGGAGATCCCCCTGGACGCCGGCGCGGCGCGGGCCGGCGTCGCCGGCCTCGCCGAGCGCCTCGGGATGGGCGTGGAGGAGTGCGCTGCCGGTGTCCTCGAGATCTCGGCGTGGAACCAGGCCAACGCGTTGCGCCAGGTCAGCGTCAAGCGCGGGCTCGACGTCCGCGAGTTCACGCTCGTGACGTTCGGGGGGTCGGGCTCGTTGCTGGCGTGCCGGCTGATCGACCTGCTGGGCCTCGCCGGGGTGTTGGTGCCACCCGACCCGGGCAACCTGTCGGCGTTCGGCCTGCTCACCGTCGACGTGCGCAACGACTACGTGCAGACCCTCGTGCAGCGCGCCGACCGGCTGGACCACGACCGGGTCCGCCGCGCCCTGGACGAGCTGACGGCCCTGGCCGACGGGGCGCTCGAGCGCGAGGGGTTCGCACCGCCGGAGCGCCAGTTCGTGCGCACCGCCGACCTGCGCTACTTCGGGCAGGCCTTCGAGGTGAGGGTGGACGTGGCCCCGGGCCACAGCGGCCGCGAACTCGCGGTCGACGACGCGATGACCGCCGCGGTGGCCAAGGCCTTCCACGCCGAGCACCGTGCGCTGTACGGCTACGACTTCTCCGGCGACGACTCCCAGCAGGTGGAGTGGGTCAACCTGCGGGTCACCGGGGTCGGTCCGATCCGTCGTCCGGAGCTCCGGAGGGTCGACCCGGGCCACGGAGCCGAGGGCGCCCGGACCGGCACCAGGAGCATGTACGTCGACGGCTGGACCGACGCCGCGCTCTACGACCGCGACAGCCTCGGGGCGGGGGACGTCGTCCACGGGCCGGCGGTCGTGGAGGAGTTCGGCTCCACGATCCCGGTGCACCCGGGCTTCTGTGCGCGGGTGGACGGCCACGGCAACGTGCACCTCACCCGAGTCGTGTCAGGCCGAGAACCCGCCGAGGACGGTCCACGACCTGACACGAGCGGGACGCCATGAGCGACAGACCGTTCCGGCTGACCGACGTCCCGGCCGCCGACGTCGACCCGGTGCTGGTCGAGGTGGTCGAGGGGTACCTCGCCAGCGTCGAGATGGAGGTGGAGACGGCGATCGCCCGCACCTCCCGGTCGCCGATGATCCGCGACGCGCACGACTTCAGGGCCGGGATCCACGACCGCAACCTGCGCAAGCTGACCGGGCGCTCCTACTCGGCCCTCGTGCACCCGGTGGCGCGCGACTACCCGCTGGACACGATGCGGCCCGGCGACGTCTTCTTCCACAACGACGTCTACCTGTCCGAGGGCGGCATCGGTCACCTCCCGGACCTGTGTGTGACCGTTCCGGTCTTCGCGGACGTCGGGGGCTCGCCTCGCGTGGTCGCCTTCGTGCAGGCTTTCGGTCACCACGACGACATCGGGGGAGCGGTGCCGGGGTCGATGCCGAGCCACGCCACGTCGGTCTTCGAGGAAGGTCTGATGGTGCCGCCGATCCGGCTCTGGGACGCCGGCGTGCCCAACCAGGCGGCGCTGAAGATCATGACCCGCAACTCGCGGATGCCGGACTCGCTCGCCGCGGACCTGGACGCCGAGTGCTCGGCGTGCCTGATGGGGGCGCGGCGGCTCGGCGAGCTCTTCGACCGGTACGGCGTGGGCACGGTCGAGGCCGCGTTCGACGCGATCATCGACAACACCACCGAGACCTACCGCCGCGAGATCCTGGCGAAGATCCCGGTCGGGACCTACGTCTGGGAGGACTACGCCGAGCACGACGGTGTGGACGAACCCCGGCTGCACACCCAGCGGATCACCTTGACCCGAACGGACGCGGACGACGAGGGCGGAGAGCGGATCGTCGTTGACTTCACAGGCACCGGGCCGCAGGCGAAGGGACCGATCAACCACTGCGGCGACTACGCGGACGGCAACTTCCTCGCCAAGTGGCTGGCCCCGGTCCTGCGCAACCTCGCCGACAGCCCCGAGCGGATGGCCGAGCTCGACGTCAACGAGGGCGTCGTCCCGCTGATCGAGATGCGTTTCCCGCCGAAGGGAACCCTGCTGACACCGGTCTTCCCGGCCCCGACCAACGCGCGCACCTTCGTGATCCTGCGGCTGCTCGGCGTCCTGGCGGGGGTGGTCGCGAAGGCGGTCGACGGCCGGATGCCCGCCGACCAGGAGACCATCCGGTACACCGGCGTCTACGGAACCGATGCCGACGGAGCCGAGTACCTGATGCGGGAGGTGCTCGGCGGCGGGTCGGGCGGGCGCTACTACGCGGACGGTGAGGACACGATCCACGTCGTCCCCGACTCGCGGAACCTGCCGACGGAGTTCACGGAGAGCCGTTTCCCGTTCCGTGTCGAGAGCCTCGGCCTGGCCGTCGACTCCGGGGGAGCGGGCCGCTACCGGGGCGGTTGCGGCTACTCCAAGCAGATCCGGATGCTGCGCGACGGGAACTTCATGTCGATCGCCGACCGCTCGATCCTCGCCTGCTGGGGCGTCCGCGGGGGCAAGGCGGGGCAGCCGTTCTCCGTGACGATCGACCCGGCCGGGCGCCGCGAGCGCGTGGTCGAGGCGCTGGCGGACGGCGAGCCCGTGCGTGTCGGTGAGGTGATCTGGATCCGGACGACGGGCGGTGGCGGCTGGGGCGACCCGCTGGAGCGGCCGTACGCGGAGGTCGCCCGCGATGTCGCCTGGGGCAAGGTCTCCGCCGACGGCGCCCTGCGTGACTACGGCGTCGTGGTCACCGGCGACCCGGACGCGCCGGTCGTGGACGAGGCGGCTTCGGACGACGAACGCTCGCGTTGTCGTGCACGCCGCGGCCCTCCGTCATCCACGCCGTTCTTCGACCGTGGGCCCGGGTACGCGCGGCTGTCTGGTGGTGCCGCGGCCGCGGAGGTGGACTGGCTGTGACGACTGCCGAGCTGGACCTCGCGGTCGAGCAGGCACGGGCGCGCTATGCCCGCCGGCGCCCGAGGACCGCGGCGCTGCACGAGCAGGCTCTCGACGTCATGCCCGGCGGCAACACCCGAACCGTGCTCTACCACCCGCCGTTCCCGCTGCGCGTGACCCGGGCGTGGGACGCGATGCTGGTCGACGCCGACGGGCACGAGTACGTGGACCTGCTCGGGGAGTACTCGGCCGGGCTCTACGGCCACTCGAACCCGGTGGTCCTGGACGCCATGGCCGCCGCCATGCGCGAGGGCATCAGCCGCGGCGCGCACACCCAGCACGAGGTGCTGCTCGCCCGGTGCGTGTGCGAGCGCTTCGGGCTGGAGCGGGTCCGCTTCACCAACTCGGGCACCGAGGCGAACCTGATGGCCCTGGGCGCGGCACGCGCCGCGACCGGCCGTCAGAAGGTCCTGGTGTTCTCCGGCGGGTACCACGGCGGGGTGCTGTCGTTCGCGCACGGACCCTCGCCGGTCAACGCGCCCTACGACGTCCTCGTGGCCGACTACAACGACGTCGAGGGCGCGACCCGTCTTCTGCGGCAGCACGCTGACGACGTCGCGTGCGTGCTGGTGGAGCCGATGCTCGGGTCCGCCGGCTGCATCCCCAGCGAACCGGGGTTCCTGGCTGCCCTGCGGGACGTCACGCGCGAGACCGGCGCGCTGCTGGTCCTCGACGAGGTGATGACGTCGCGTACCGGTCCCGGGGGCATGCAGCAGCTGCTCGGCATCGAGCCCGACCTGACGACCCTCGGCAAGTACATCGGCGGCGGCGCGTCCTTCGGGGCGTTCGGCGGCCGTGCCTCGGTGATGGACCTGTTCGACCCCGCGCGGCCCGGAGCCCTGCCCCACGCGGGGACGTTCAACAACAACGTCGTCTCGATGGCGGCCGGACTCGCCGGGCTGACGCGGGTCTACACCCCGGACGTCGCGCGAGAGCACACCGCGCGCGGCGACGCGCTGCGGCAGCGGCTGGCCACCGTGCTGCAGGACGCCGGTGCAAGTCTCCAGGTCACCGGCGTCGGCAGCATGATGGCGTTCCACGCCACCACCGACGCCGTCCGGCGCCCCGAGGACGCGGCGTCCGCAGACCCGCGTCTGCTCGAGCTGTTGTTCCTCGACCTGCTGGAGCAGGGGTTCTACATCGCTCCGCGCGGGTACCTGGCCCTGAGCCTCGCCCTGGACGACGCCCAGCTCGACTCCTTCGTCGAGGCCGTGGGGGTCGCGGTCTCTTGACTCCGGTCGGGGGACAGATCAGGCTCATCCGGATCCTTCCGACGATTCGAGGAGCCGACCGATGCTGCGCGCACTGTCCCGTCCGCTCGTCCGGGTCGCCGAACGGTGGGTCCCGGACGCCCTCTTCTTCGCGATCGCGCTCTCAGTCGTGGTCGCCGTGCTGGCGTTCGCGCTCACCGACGTGGGTCCCGGGGAGCTGATCCTGGGGTGGGGCGACGGGCTCGCCGGGCTGCTCGCGTTCATGACGCAGATCGTGCTCGTGCTGCTGCTGGGCTACACGCTCGCCCACACGCCCGCGGTGCAGCGCCTGCTGCGGCGGTTCGCCGACCTGCCGCGCAGCCCCCGCGTCGCCTACGGCTTCGTCGCCCTCGTCGCCGCGCTCGCCGGGCTGCTGAGCTGGGGGCTGGGGCTGATCGTCGGCGGCGTGATGGCGGTGGAGGTCGCGCGGGCCGCCAGGCGTCGCGGAGTGCGGCTGCACTACCCGCTGCTCGTCGCGTCGGGATACAGCGGCTACGTGCTCTGGCACATGGGCTACTCCGGCTCCGGTCCGCTGGCCGCGGCGACACCTGGCGGCATCTACGAGGACCTGCCGGGCGGGCTCGTCGAGGTCAGCCGCACCACATTCGCTCCCTGGAACCTCGCGGCGATCGCCGTCGGGCTCGTGGTCGTCACGGCCGCCATGATGCTGCTGGCGCCGAAGGGGGACGACCGCATCGTCGAGGCGCCGCAGACCCTGCTCGAGCCGGAGGAGGCGCCGGTGGGGGCGAAGGCCGAGCGTCGGGACGGCCCTGGAGCGATGACCCGCGACAGCGCCTCCCCAGAGGACACCGAAGAGGCGCGCCCCACGCCGGCCGACCGGCTGGACACCGCCCGCGTGGTCACGCTCACCCTGGGCATCGCGCTCGGGCTCTTCCTCGTCACTCACTTCGGCAGCCGCGGCTTCCAGCTCACGCTGGACATCGTCAACTGGAGCTTCCTCTGCGTGATCCTGCTGCTCGTCGGCAACGTCCGGCACTTCATGGCGCTGGTGACCCAGGGCAGTCGCACGGTGGGCGGCGTGCTGGTCCAGTACCCGCTGTACGCCGGCATCATCGGCATGATGACGGTGAGCGGCCTCGTCACCGTCTTCAGCGACTTCTTCGTCGACATCTCCTCGCCGGGGACCCTCGGGGTGTGGGGGTTCCTGTCCGCGGGTCTGCTCAACATGTTCATCCCGTCCGGCGGCGGCCAGTTCGCCGTGCAGGCGCCGATCTTCGCCCAGTCCGCCGCCGAGCTCGGTGTGGACCAGTCCGTGGTGATCATGGCGATCGCGTACGGCGACCAGTGGACCAACATGATCCAGCCGTTCTGGGCGGTCCCGCTGCTCGCCGTGGCGGGGCTGAAGGTCCGCGACATCCTGGGCTACACGACGGTCACGCTCCTGGTCAGCGGCATCGTCTTCGCGGCGACGCTGCTGCTCGTCGGCGCGGGCTGAGCCCGGGCGGGAGTCCCTACTGCGGCACGGCGATCGCGTCGAACGTCGTCCGGAGAGCGTCCCCACGCCGGCCCGACGCGAGCAGCAGCGCGAGGACGACGCGCGCCTTCGGAGCGTTGAGGGCCCCCGCGGGGATCAGACCCAGCCCGAGCAGGTGCGACTCGGAGCCGGCGAAGCCGTAGGTGCTCCGCAGTACCTCGCCGCCCCCGGTGCGGGAGGCGAGCACCACGGGCATTGTGGCGGCGAGCTGCTCCAGCGTCGGCGTGACCCGCTCGGGCACGTGCCCGCCGCCCATGGCCTGCACCACCAGACCCGCGTAGCCCTCGTCCGCGACGTGGCGCAGCAACGGGCCGTCGTCGTCCTGGCTGACGGCCACGAGGGCGACGCGCGGCAGGTCGTCGTCCGCGGGGACTGCGAGACCCGGTGACCGGGACGTCGGGCGGAAGGCGATGCGCGGCAGCCCTTCCGACACCCAGCCCAACGGGCCGACGGGGGAGGACGCGAACGTCGAGGGGCTCTCGGTGTGGGTCTTGCGGACGTATCGGGCGGCGTGCACCTCGTCGTGCATCACCACGAGGGTCCCGAGGCCCCGTGCGGCAGGCGCCGCCGCGACGGACACCGCGGCGAGCAGGTTCGCCGGGCCCTCCGCACCCGGGAGGGTCGGGTTGCGCATCGCCCCCGTGACGACGAGCGGGGCGTCGTCGGCGACGAGCAGGTCGAGTGCCATCGCGGTCTCCTCGATGGTGTCGGTGCCCTGGGTGATGACGACGCCCGAGCACCCGTCCGCGATGCGGCGGCCGGCCTCGCGCGCCGCCGCGAGCACCGTCGTCCAGCGGACGCCGCTGCCGGGCACCTGGTCGAGCTGGGCCGCTTCGATGTCGGCGACGGCGGCGATGCCGGGGACGGCCGCCACGAGCTCGTCGCCCGTCAGCCTCGGCCTGACACCACGCTCACCCGAGGCCGCCGTGGAGGCGATCGTGCCGCCGAAGGACAGGAGCGCGACCCGGGGACGAGCAGCCATCCCCACACCCTGTCATGGCCACTGCGGTGGACCGGATGCGACGGAAGGCCGCGGCGGTCGCGGGCCGGTGGCACGATGAGCGGCGTGGTGCTGCAGGGCGAACCGGGTCGCACGCTGCGGGTTCGCCTTCCGGCGGACCCGTCCAGCGTGCCTGCTGCGCGACGGTTCGTCGTGGACGGCCTGTCCGCGACCGGTCAGGACGAGGTCGCGGACGACGCCGCGCTGTGCGTGAGCGAGCTCGCGTCCAACGCCACCCTGCACGCGGCCTCGGGCTTCTACGAGGTCGCCTTGCAGTCGTCGTCGCACACGGTACGGCTGTCGGTGGCGGACGACGGGCCGCTGCCGCGGGCCGTCGTCGTCCCCTCCCGCCGACCGGCCCGGACGTCGGTGGACGACGAGCCGGCGACAGGTCGCGGCCTGTTGATCGTCTCCCGCCTCGCCAGCTCCTGGGGCGTCGACGAGACGCCGACCGGCAAGGTCGTGTGGCTGGTGCTGGACGGGTCCGGCGACTCTCGGCCGACGGCACGGACGACGTCCGACCCTGACGTGCGGCACCAGGTCGAGCTGCCGCCGTCGTGGCACCGGGTTCGGCTCCTCGACTGCCCGGTGGCCCTGAGCCTGCGACAGGACCAGCACCTGGACGAGCTGGTGCGCGAGCTGCAGCTGATCGAGGGCGGCCACGGCCCCGAGCCGTCGAACGACCTCGGGCACGTGATCGAGAGCATGCTCGGGAGGCAGGCGCACGCCCGGCACGCCGGACGCCGCCTCGCGCAGGACGCGGCCGCCCAGGGCCTGGCGACGATCGACATCGAGATGGTGGTGCCCGCCGAGGCGGCGTCCGACGTCCGCGAGCTGGACGAGGTGGTGCGCGAGGCCGACGGCCTGTGCGAGAAGCAGGAGCTGCTCACGCTCGCCGCGACGCCGGAGGTCCGTGCCCTGCGGTCCTGGATGGTGCACGAGTTCGTGCAGCAGATCGAGCGAGGGCTGCCGCCGACCCCTTGGCAGGAGTGGCGCGGTCAGTAGCCCCCGCCGCCCGACCCGCCGCCACTCCTGCC
>DASROP010000016.1:0-16475 GCA_035646835.1 Actinomycetales bacterium
GTGCGCAGGGTCTCCAGCGTGCGGGCGAGCAGGCGGGAGACGTGCATCTGCGAGATGCCGACCTCCGAGGCGATCTGGGACTGCGACATCCCGCGCACGAAGCGCAGCGCGAGGATCCGGCGCTCGCGCGCGGGCAGGGCCACCAGCAGCGGGCGCAGGGCCTCCCGGTTCTCCACGCCCTCGAGGGCGTGGTCGTCGAAACCGAGGTAGGCGCCGCCCGAGTCGGGGTCGTCGTCCAGCGGCACCGTCGAGTAGGCGCCGGCCGACTCCAGACCCTCCAGCACGGCGTCGGCGTCCACCCCGGCCCGCTCCGCGAGCTCGTCGACGGTGGGGGCGCGCCCCAGCTCCTGCGTCAGCGTCGCCCGGGCGGCGGCGATGGTCCGGGTCAGCTCCTGCAGCCGACGGGGCACCCGCACCGCCCAGCCGCGGTCGCGGAAGTGTCGTCGGATCTCGCCGAGGATGGTCGGGACGGCGTACGCCGCGAACGACGGCCCCATCTCCGGGTCGTAGCGGTCGACGGCCTTGAGCAGGCCGATCGTGCCGACCTGCACCAGGTCGTCGTACGGCTCGCCGCGGTCGGTGTACCGGCGGGCCAGGCGCTCGACCAGGCCGAGGTGCGACTCGACGACGCGGTCGCGCAGCTCGGCCCGTCCGGGGTCGCCGGCAGGCATCGAGACGAGCGTGCGCAGGTCCTCCGCCCGCGGGTCGTCCCCGCTGTCGTGGTCGCGGCTCACCCGGGGGCTCGGCACGTCCCGCGCGGGCACGGAGGAGGTCCTCATCGGCCTCGACGAGCCCGCTCGTGCCGCATCCGGATGAACGAGCCCGTCTCCGTCGTCCCGGTCTCGATCTCGCCGACCAGGGCCTCCAGCACCGCCCAGGCGAACGACTCGCGCTGGGGCAGGCGCCGTGCGGGCCCGGTCACCTGCACGGCGAGGACGTCGGTCTCGAGGTCGAAGACCGCCACCAGGTCGTCGTCCGGGGAGCCGTCGGCCAGCAGCAGGGCGCAGGCCTCGTCGACGGCGATCCGCAGGTCCTCGATCTCGTCGAGGGTCAGGTCGAGCCGCGCGGCGAGGCCGGCACTGGCGGTGCGCAGGACCGCGAGGTAGGCCGGACTCGCCGGCACCCGCAGCTCGACCTGGTCGCGGGTCGCGGCCGCCTCCTCGGTGTCGGCCAGCGTCATCCGGTGCTCCCCGTGGTCAGGTACGCGCGTCCGCGCTCATCCTCGCGCCCCCACCCCCACGGCGTCGACCCGGGCGCCGACCTTTCCCTGCCGGACGACGCGGGCCGTCGTCCGCGCGATCAGCGGGGAGCCGATCACGGTCGGGACCACCCATGCCAGCCAGTGCCCGTCGGTCATCGTCACCGCGAAGGCGGTCACGAACGCGATCACGCTGCTGCACATCAGGTTCAGGTGCCAGACCATCCAGCCGCGCCGTCCGATCCGCGGCTTGCGCCGGGCGAACCAGACGCCGGTGGCGCCGGCCGCGAGGGTGAGGACGGCGATCACGGCGAGACCCGCGAGCCGCGCGGGGTCCGCGGACGCCAGGGCCAGCGCGGTCACGGCCATCACCAGCAGGGCACCGGCGTAGACACGACCGAACCGGGGGTGCCACCCCCGGCGCTTGGGGGCCAGCAGGGCGGGCCAGGCGACGACGAGACCGGTGACTCCCGCGGCGACGTGCAGGGCGAGGACGGCGGACATGATGCTGCTCCTGACATTCCACAATGGACTGTTGGCCACGAGCGTGTACCCTCCACAATGGAATGTCAAGGAGGAGGGGTGGATGGCAGCTCGCGGGGTCAACCCGACGGCGGCGTCGCTGCTGGGGTTCCTGCACTGGGGACCGATGAGCGGCTGGGACGTCGTCCGCGTCGCGGAGCAGACGATCGGCGACTTCTGGTCGCTGACGCCGAGCCAGGTGTACCGGGAGCTGTCGTCCCTCGCGGACGCCGGCCTGGTCACCGCCGGGGAGCGCGGCAGCCGTGACCGGCGCCTCTTCACCATCTCCGGCGCCGGTCGGACGGCCTTCGACGCGTGGGTGGGCCAGGAGCCGGCGGCCGAGACGATCCGGTTCCCCCTGCTGCTGACCCTGCTGTTCGGCGCCCGGGTTCCCCAGGCGCGCCGTGCAGTGTTCCTGGAGAGCCACCGCGCCCGGCACGCCGCGACGCTGGCGCGCTACCGCGAGCAGCGGTCCGCCGCCCAGGCCGCGTTGGACGCGGGCCAGGCAGGGGACGCCTTCGCGATGGCCACCCTCGACTTCGGGATGCGCTACGAGACCGCGGTGCTGGAGTGGTTCGACGCCCTGCCACCGGAGGTGCGCGGCGCGGGCGGTTGAGTGGCACGTCCTGCACGCCGCGAACGAGCGACGCCTACAGGTCGAGCACGCGGCGAAGGCCCCGGCCCACCTCGTCCACCAGGTACTCGGGCAGCCGTCCCGCGATGTCGCCGAGATCGTCCTTGTCGAGCATGACCAACGCGGTGACGTTGACCACGGAGTCCCTCGGTAGCCCGGTGGCGCTGGCCGGCAGGAACACGTTGCCGGGCATCGCGGCGAGCGCGGTGTTGGAGGTGACGACCGCGACCAGCGTCGTTTTGAGCGCGCTGGCGTTGAACGCGTCCGCCTGGATGACGAGGACGGGGCGAGCGCTGGCGGGTCTGCTGCCACGGGGAGCACCGAGATCCGTCCAGCAGAGCTGCCCGCGCTCGGTCACCAGTCGTCCGCCTCGGCCAACCGCGTCCTGGCGGCCGCGACAGCTGCGCGGGCAGACTCATCGTCTGCCGCGTGCTCGAGAGCCTCGTTGATCTGCGATGTCAGCGTGTTCCGCGCGAGCTCGTCGAGATACCGCCGAGCCGCGCGGGCGAAGAACTCGGAGCGACTCATCCCCAGCTCCTGGGCCTTCCGGGTGGCTTCCTCGAAGGTCGCGTCCGGCAGGGAGATGGCCGTCTTCATGAATCCAGTATAACCCGGTATTACCGTTGAGGGAGGGCGACCTGTCACGGGGCGGCGAACTGGCCCAGGGCGTCGCCGTCGAGGCGCCACACGGTCCACTCGTCCTGGGGCACGGCCCCGGCGCGCCGGTAGAAGTCGTGCGCGCTGGAGTTCCAGTCGAGCACCCACCACTCCAGCCGCGGCCAGCCGCGCTCGACGCACTCCGCGGCCAGCGCCTGCAGCAGCGCGCGGCCGAGGCCGAGCTGGCGGTGCTCGGGTCGGACGAACAGGTCCTCGAGCCAGATGCCGTGCCGGCCGCGCCAGGTCGAGAACGTGACGTACCAGAGCGCGATCCCGACCACCTGCCAGCCGTCGTCGGTGGCCACCTCGGCGACGTGGCAGTGCGCGCGCGGGTCGGGGCCGAAGAGCGCGGCCCGGAAGTCGTCGGGCGTGGCCTCCACCGCGTCCGGCTCGCGCTCGTAGACGGCGAGCTCGCGCACCAGCGCGTCGATCGACGGGACGTCGTCCTCGCGCGCGGGGCGGACCCGCGACTCAGGGGTGGTCATCGGCAGTCCTCTCCCACGGTGAGCGCGACCTGGACCGGCACCATCTCACCCCTGCGCACCAGCAGGCCGCGCCCCGGCCGGCGCTCCGGTCGCCGGGGGACCCGGACGCCGAACAGGTCGCCGTCCAGCGGGGACGCCGGACCGAGCAGCACGCCGACGCCTCGCTTGCGCGCCTCGACGGTCAGCCCCGCGAACCGGGTGACCAGGTCGGGGCTCGAGCCGGCGAGCAGGCACAGCTCACCGCTGGTCTCGGCGCGCGCGAGGACGTCCAGCAGCACCGGCTCGACCGGCGTCCCGTCCACCAGCTCGGCGTCGTCGACGAGCACCGCGGCCGGCGTCCCCGACCCGATCGCCTCGTCCAGGCAGCCGCGTAGGGCCTCGGCGTCGTGAACACCGAACCGCCCCAGGACGCTCGCCAGCTCGGACAAGGGGGAGCGGCGGGGCGCGAGGACCACCAGCGGCCGGCCCGACCGGATCAACGCGGCGGCCAGGGTCAGCAGCGTCGTGGAGCGCCCCGACCTCGGGTGCCCGGCGACCAGGACACACGGCCCGTCGTCCTCGGAGTCGAGCAGGACCGGCTGCACGACCTCGCCGCCGACCCCCAACGTCAGCTGGCTGCTCGACCGCGTCGGTGGCAGCTCTCCGAGACCCAAACGGGTCGGCATCGGCGGGATCTGCTGGGGTACCGGTCCATCGGGCCATGACGAGGTCGGCTGCAACAGCGCCACGTGCACCTCACGGACGCCGGCCGAGCCGACCCTGAACCCGCGCCCCGGTGGGAGGTGGCCGGCGGCATCCTGCGGTGGGACGCCAGCCAGGACGGCGTCGGTGGGTTCCCCCATCCGGAGCACCAGGCGCTCGGAGAACGCGGCCCCGCTGGCGCCCATCAGCACCGATCGGTCGCCGGCCAGCACGGTCAGCACCCCGACCGCGGGACCCTCGCGGGCCAGCCGCAGCACCGGGTCGAGGCCGACGCCGTCCAAGTCGTCGTGCGCGGACCGCAGCGACTCCCAGCCGTCGACGAGGAGCACCAGGTACGGCTCGGGCGTGGTCGGGTCCGGCAAGGAGCCGCGCCGCGCCACCTCGCCGAGGAGGAGGCGCAGCACCCGGGCGGTGCGGTCCGCGTCGTCTCGGGGCACGACGGCTCCGACGTGCGGGAGGTCTTCCAGATCCGCCATCGCGCCCGCGCCGTCGAGCACGTACACGCCGACCCCGGCCGGTGACCAGCGGGAGGAGACGGCGGCGACGAGCGACCGCAGGGTCGACGTCCGACCGCTCCGTGGGGCTCCGACGACAGCGAGGCAGCCGTCGTCCGCCAGGTCCCAGGTCAACGGTTCGCGCTGCTGCAGGTGCGGCAGGTCCACGACCCCGTACGTGACGCAGGTCGCTGGGCTGTCGCGGACGGCCGCCACGTCGTCGGCGGTGACGACCTCGGGCAGCGGTGGCAGCCATGGGCTCGGAACGGGCGCGGCACCGATCTTGGCGGATGCCTCCCGAAGGGCATCGACGAACTCGTGCAGGTCGGTGGATCCATTGTCCGACAACGGCTGCGCCGCTCGATCCATGGACCCGCCCATGGTTGTCGTCGTCGTGCAGCACGCGGTGGCGATCGCGGGTCCGGCGCCGAGGGCAGTCCCGCTGACGTGGGCGGTCTGCACGGCTACGAGGGGGTTGCCACCCGCGCGCAGGAGCGCCCTTCCCGGCGTCCGCTCGCTGATCCGAGTGGCGTCGCCGGCGTCCACGACGTCAGTGGAGTCGAGCGTGTCCCGAACCCTGAGCGCGATGCGCAGGTTGACGTTGGCCCGCATGTCCGCGGTGACCACACCACCGGGCCGTTGCGTCGCCAGCACCAGATGAAGCCCGAGGGACCGGCCGACGGCGGCGATGCGGACCAGCCCGGACACGAAGTCGGGCAGCTCCTCGGCGAGCACCCGGAACTCGTCGACGACCAGTACCAGGCGGGGGATCCGTTCGATCTCGGGAGCCGAGTCGGCGAGACGCTGGTACTCGTCGAGATCGGTCGCTCCCTGCTCGCGGAGCAAGCGCTCGCGTCGCCTCAGCTCGGCCTGCAGCGACACGAGGGCCCGCCGGGTCAGGTGCTGGTCGAGGTCCGTGACGAGGCCGACGGTGTGGGGCAGGCGGGCACACTCGGCGAAGGCCGAACCGCCCTTGTAGTCGACCAGGACGAACACCATCTCGTCCGGGCGGTTTCCCAGCGCCAGAGAGGTGACCAGGGTACGGAGCAGCTCCGACTTGCCCGAGCCGGTCGTGCCGGCGACCAGGGCGTGGGGGCCGTCCACCCGGAGGTCGACGACCAGCGGACCGGCCGGTGTCACACCCAGCAGCGCCTTCGTCGACCGCGGGCAGCGGGCCCACGTGCGGGCGATGTCGTCGGCGTGGCAGCTTTCGGGCCCCAGCACCTCCCGAAGCCGAATCTGCTCGGGGAGGTCGTGGCCCGTCTCGGGCGGCGTGGCGTCCCGCAGCGGCGCGACGGCGCGGGCCAGCCGCGCAGCCCAGCCCGGGCCGGTCAGGTCCGTGACCACGTCTGCCAGCGGAGCCTCACCCGTGACCCGGACGACGGCCCGCGTGCCGACCTCCCCACCGAGCTCCACCGTGCCGCGGCACTCGGCCGGCAGGGCGTTGAGCTCGGCGTCGAGGCAGACGAAGGTGACGCCGACGGCCGGTCCCTGGTCGAGCAACCGTGCCAGGCCGGCGACGGTGCGCAGCCGACCGGCTCCGTCCAGCAGAACCACGACGCGTGGGCCCTGCCACGTCCGGTCGGGACGGCCCTCGCCCAGCCTCGACGCCACCAGCGCGTCGAGCGCCGCGACCCGGCGGCGCACCTGCTCGTGATCCGTGCCGAGCAGGGCCCGACAGGCGCCGGGGGCCTCGATCCCTCCGGCAGCGTCCGGCCGACAGTGCGGCAGCCACGTCATCCACGCCCAGTCGTCGTCGACGCCGTAGCCGTCGGTGAGCACCTCGCAGGCGACGTCGCGCGGCGAGTGCAGCGTGGCGACCTGGCCGAGTAGCGAGCGGGCCAGGCCCAGAACGCGGCGGCGGGGGCCCGCGATCCCCAGCACCCCGAGCTCGGCGAGGGACACGGTCACCGGCGCGTCGTCCAGGGCCGGGTCCGTCGGTGCGTCCGCCGTGTCTGCCGCGACGACCCGCACCCGCGCCGGCAGCCGCGCCGTGCCGATTCGCAGGTCCAGCGCGTCAGGGTCGGCGCGGCGCCGCTCCCAGATCCGCCGCAACGGACCCTCAGCGACGCGGGCCACCGCGGCGGCGTCGGGGCTCTCGTCGCGCCGTGCGGCCAGGTCCCCGGCCAGTGCCGCGGCGAGCATCCCGTCCGCGGTCGCGCTGGACGTTCGGTACCCCTCGAGCGCCCGCCGGTGGTCCCGGCGTCCCGAGCGCCGGTCGCTGATCAGGGACCCGAGCAGCATCACCGGCGACATCACCGCGAAGACGAGCGCGTAAGGCGACCAGATGAAGGCCAGCGGCACGGCGATCGCCAACGGAAGCAGCATCGCCAGCAGCGGGACGCGCGCGGGCGGCGGTTCCTCTGGCCGTGCGGGCATCCGGACGACGATCTCCTCGACGGGCGGTCGGATGCGTGGTGGCCGGTTGACGTCGATGGTGCCGAGACCGGTCGGGGACGTCGACGCCGCCACCGCATCCGGCCGCCTCAACACCAGCGTGGACGAGCCCACCTGCACTCGGGAGCCCTCGACCAGTGCGACGCCGTCCGGACCGAGCGAGTCGCCGTCCACGCGAGATCCGTTGGTGGAGTGGGTATCTCTCACCCTCACACCGTTCGCGCCGAGCTCGAGCTCGGCGTGCGAACGTGAGACGTCGGGGTCGTCGAGGGGGATGTCGGCCAGGCCCACGCGACCGATGCGGTGCAGCCCCGGGCCGAGCACGTGCGCCTTCCCGGCGTCCGGCCCCCCGACGACGTGCAGCTCGAGGAAGCCCCCCACGTGTCCCGTCGCCCGGCCCCCGGGGGCGCCTGCGCGGCCGACGACGACGAGCGCTCCGTGGACGAGGGGCGGGGCGCCGAGCCTCAGGTCGCCGTCCAGGGCGCGACCGTCGACGAACAGCGTCTCGCCGTCGTCCACGGTCCCCAGCGCGTCGAGCAGGAGTGGTCGGACATCCGTCAGTGACGTGTCGGGCGCCGCGTCCAGGACGAGGTCGCGGCGTAGTCCGGTGCGTCTCGGGTCCACCACCGTCAAGGAGATCTGCATGCCGTTCCCGGGAGTCGACGCGAGCGGAGGCGTCATCGTCGCAGCGTTCGCCGCCGCGCGGATCGCCCTGTGGACAAGCGTGGTCGCGGAGCGTGACGGTTGAAGACCTGCCGTAGTTCTCCACAGCCCACCATGCCGCCCGCGCGCGATCCGTCCTAGCCTGGCCGCCCGGCGTCCGTGGCGGACGTCGTCCGCTGGTCGGTTGGGGGCTGCGCATGGACGGCGCGACGATCGTCGAGGACGAGGTCCGCGAGCTGATCCGTCGCCGCGGCCTCGACCCCACGCGGGAACCGATGGCGATGCGGCAGCTCGTCGAGGAGGCTGTGGCGGACTACGACGACCGGTCGCTGTCCGGCTCCCTGCCCCCGCTGGAGGATCGGCCGGGCACCGTGCGGTCGGTGCTGGACGCCGTCGCGGGGCTCGGACCGCTGCAGCAGTACCTCGACGACCCCGACGTCGAGGAGGTATGGATCAACGAGCCGGGAATGGTCTTCGTTGCCCGGCGCGGGGGCTCGGAGCTGACCACGACGATTCTCACCGCCGACCAGGTGCGCGACCTCGTCGAGCGGATGCTCAAGGCGTCCGGACGCCGGGTGGACCTTTCGAGCCCGTTCGTCGACGCCACACTCGTCGACGGGTCGCGGTTGCACGTCGTGATCCCCGACATCACGCGGGAGCACTGGGCGATCAACATCCGCAAGTTCGTGGTGCGCGCAGACCGGCTGGAGGACCTCGTCGGTCTCGGCACCGTGACGCCGCACGCCGCCGTGTTTCTCGACGCCGCAGTCCGAGCCGGCCTGAATGTCCTCGTCAGCGGCGGTACGCAGGCCGGCAAGACGACGATGCTCAACTGCCTGGCAGCCGCGATCCCCTCGGACCAGCGGGTGGTGACGGTCGAGGAGGTCTTCGAGCTGAAGATCCCTCTGCGGGATTGCGTCTCGTTGCAGTGCCGACAGCCGAGCCTGGAGGGAACAGGGGAGATCCCACTGCGGCGCCTGGTAAAGGAGGCCCTGCGGATGAGGCCGAGCCGGCTCGTCGTAGGGGAGGTGCGGCAAGCGGAGAGCCTCGACTTGTTGATCGCGCTCAACTCGGGGCTTCCGGGGATGGCGTCCGTGCACGCCAACAGCGCTCGGGAGGCGATCACGAAGATGTGCACGCTGCCCCTGCTCGCGGGTGAGAACGTGAGCAGCCGCTTCGTCGTCCCCACCGTCGCGAGCTGCCTCGACCTGGTCGTGCACCTCGGGATGGACCCGGACGGCCGGCGCGTCGTCCGGGAGGTAGTGGCCGTCCCCGGGCGGGTCGAAGAGGACGTCGTCGAGACCGCGGACGTCTTCGCAACGAGCGGCGGCCGCCTGGTTCGCGCGGACGGGTTCCCGCCGCATCGGGATCGCTTCGAGCGCATCGGCGTCGACGTCCCGGCTCTGTTGGCGCGCGAGACGAGCACCTGACGTGGCCGGGCTCGGGATCGGACTTGTCCTGGGCGTAGGCCTCTTCCTGATCTGGTGGTCCTGCTGGACGCCGGCACCTCGGCGCGCGCGACCGAGCAGGGGACGCGTCCTTCGACTGCGCGACGAGCTGCAACAGGCTGAGATGGGCTCGGTCACCCCGCGCTCGTTGGCCGCGACATGCCTGGCCGCCGGCCTGGCCGCCGCGATCGTGGTCACGGTGGTCTCCGAGGTGCCCGCCATCGGGATCTGCTTCGGTGCGATGGCCGCCTGGGCCCCGTTGGCCTTGGTCCGCCTGCGGGCCCGGCGCCGCCGAACGCTCGTCAGGGACCTCTGGCCGGAGGCGGTGGATCACCTCTCGTCGGGTATCCGAGCCGGTCTGTCACTACCGGAGTCGTTGTCGCAGCTGGGTGACCGGGGGCCGGCCGAGCTACGCCCGGCGTTCCGTGCGTTCGCCGAGGACTATCGCGCGACCGGGGCCTTCTCTCCGTGCCTGGAGGTGCTGAAGGTCCGGCTGGCCGATCCCGTGGCAGACCGCATCGTCGAAGCCCTCCGGCTGACGCGCGAGGTCGGTGGCAGCGACCTCGGTCGACTGCTGCGCACGTTGTCTGCGTTCCTGCGAGAGGACGCGCGGACCCGCTCAGAGCTGGAGGCGAGACAGAGCTGGACCGTGAACGCGGCGAGACTCGCCGTTGCAGCACCCTGGATCGTGTTGGGACTGCTGGCGACTCGTCCCGAGGCGGTCGAGGCGTACAACCGTCCGGCGGGAGTCCTGGTGCTCGCCGTGGGTGCCGCGGTGTCCCTCCTCGCCTACCGGGTGATGCTCCGCATCGGCCGGCTGCCGGACGAGGAGAGGGTGCTGCGTTGAGCGCCTCAATCTCACTCACCGGCGCGGCGCTCGGCGCGGTCGCAGGGCTCGGGCTCTGGCTCGTCGTGGTCCGGCTGCCGGTGATGCGGCGTCCGACGCTGGACGACCGGCTGGCACCGTACCTGCGGGACGCCGCCCGACCTTCACGGCTGCTCGGCGGATCGAGCTCGTCGACGAGCGGGCCCTTCTCCGTGTTGGAGCGGATGCTCTCCCCGGTGATGGACGACGCAGCTCGCTGGGTGGAGCGGATCACCGGCGGCCCGGGAACCGTCCGTCGCCGGATCGAGCAGCTGGGCCGGGGCGGAAGCGTCGAGCAGTTCCGCGCCGAGCAGGTGATCTGGGGTGTCCTGGGCTTGGGCGCCGGATCCCTTGTCGCCGTGGCGATCGCGGCACGTCGAGGAGTTGCCGTCATCCCGCTCGTGGCGATCGTGCTGGTGGGCGGTCTCGTCGGCGTGATGGCCCGCGACTACCTGCTCAGCCGCGCGGTGCGCCGCCGTGAGGAACGGATGGTCACCGAGTTCCCCACCGTGGCCGAGCTCTTGGCACTGTCGGTCAGCGCGGGGGAGGGGGCGGTCGGTGCGCTGGAGCGGGTCGCGCGTACCTGTCACGGCGAGCTCTCCGCCGAGCTGCGCCGGACCCTGGCCGATGCCCGGGCGGGGGCGAGCCTCGTTCAGGCGCTCGAGGGCTTGGCGGCGCGCACCAGCCTGGCGAGCCTGTCCCGCTTCGTCGATGGTGTGGCGGTCGCGATCGAGCGCGGAACGCCCCTGGCGGAGGTTCTTCGCGCGCAGGCCCAGGATGTCCGGGACCTCAGTCGGCGCCAGCTGATGGAGACCGGTGGGAAGAAGGAGATCGCGATGATGGTGCCGGTGGTCTTCCTCGTCCTTCCCGTCACCATCGTGTTCGCGGTCTACCCCGGCCTCGCCGTATTGAGTCTGGACCTTCAGTGAACGAAGCGACAGTGTTGCGAGACAACGAATCAGAGAGGGCGGCGACATGAGTGTGCTGAAACGGCGGCTGGCCACGCTGCGCAGGAGCAGCGACCGCGGCGACGTGCCGGGTTGGGTGCTCGTCACGTTGATGACGGCGGGTCTGGTGATCGGGCTCTGGGCGGTGGCGGGGGACGCGCTGGAGAACGTCTTCACCGAAGCGATGAACCGCGTCCTCAACTTCTGACTCGTGATGAGGGGCGGTCGTCGCCGGTGGTCGGACGGCGGTGCTGCGGTCGTCGACTTCGTGCTGGTCGGCGCGCTGCTGACTCTCGTGTTTCTCGGCGTCGTGCAGCTGGGGGTGGTTCTGCACGTCCGCAACACTCTGGTGGACTGCGCCTCCGAGGGAGCCCGCTACGGAGCCTTCGCCGACCGGACGCCGGCCGACGGCGCACGCCGGACGGCGGAGCTGATCGCGGCCTCGCTCTCGCCCGCGTACGCGGGCGAGATCACCGCCCGGCACGCCGACGTGGACGGACTCCGGACGGTCGAGGTCACGGTGTCCGCGCCGCTGCCGGTGATCGGCCTGTTCGGACCGGGCCGCGGCCTGACCGTGCGCGGTCATGGCGCCGAGGAGTCCCCGTGAGGTATCTCCGTGGCCGGGACGACGGCAGCGCTGTCGTCGAGTTCGTGACCCTCGGCGTCCTGCTGCTGGTGCCGGTCGTGTACCTGGTCCTGACGCTCGGTCGCATCCAGGCGGCGGCGTTCGCGGCGGAGGGGGCCGCGCGGGAGGCAGGGCGGGCGTTCGTCACGGCGCCCGACGAGACGAGCGCCGCCCAGCGCGTGCGGGCCGCCGTCCTGCTCGCCGCCCGAGACCAGGGCTTCGACGAGGTCGACCCGGCCGACGCGGTCGACATCCAGTGCTCGACGGTGCCGTGCCTCCAGCCCGAGTCTCGCGTCGTCGTCCGCGTGGAGATCGAGGCGGTGCTGCCCGGTGTCCCCGCCTTCATCGACGCGGTGGTGCCGACGCGGGTCACGGTCAGCGCCGAGTCGGTCGCGGTCGTGGGCAGGTTCGGCTGATGACACGTCAGGCGGAGGGCGGTGACGACGAGGGCCAGGTCCTGCTGCTGATCCTCGGCTATGCGCTGATCGCCCTGGTGCTCGTGCTGGTGGTCGCCAGCGCGTCGGCCGTCCATCTCGAGCGGAAGCGACTGCTGGCCGTCGCCGATGCAGCGGCCCTCGACGCGGCCGACGCCTTCGACGCCGGCGCGTTCTACACGGAGGGGACCGCGCCGGGGCGTGGCGTCCCGATCACCGACGCGTCGGTGCGTTCGAGCGTCGACGCCTACGTCGCCCTCCTCGGAGCGAGCGCCGACTTCGACGCCTTCGCCGTCAGCCCGCGGACCGGGACGCCCGACGGGCAGACGGCCGAGGTGACGCTGGTGGCGGTCGTGACGCCCCCGCTGATCACCTCGGTGATCGAGAACTATGCCGGCGGCATCCCACTCGAGGTCACCGCCCGCGCGCGCACCGGTCTCGGCTGACTCAGGTCCGCTCGGGCCGGTGCCGGAGGGGCAAATTGAGATAGAGTTGCTGCCCTGCCTTGCGGGTGGCCGCGATGGCGTCGTGGACGGTGTTGCGGACCGGCCGTTGCAGAGGGTCGATGCGGGCGGGCGGGATGAACCAGGGGATGCCGTCGCGCATCACGATGGTCCACTCGCCGAAGTGGACCTCGGTATGGTGCGGTTCGCAGAGCAGGACGCCGTTGTCGACGGTGGTGGGGCCGCCGTGCATCCAGAAGGTCACGTGGTGGGCGTCCGTCCACGAGGGCGGCCGGTCGCAGCTGGGCCAGGCGCAGCCGCCGTCGCGGGCCGCGAGGGCCCGGCGCTGGGCGGCCGTGAAGAACCGGCCGAGGGTCTCCAGCTTCAGCACCGCGCCGCCTTCGGACAGCAGGACCCTCTCGATCACCGCGTCGCACGCGAGCCGGGCCAGGGTGGCCGGCGCGAGCGGGCCGGACTGCTCGCACGCGGCGGCACCGGGCGGCGCCTTGAGGAACGCCGACGCGCCCGCGCCGGCGGCCGCCGCGAGCTGTTCGGGCGTGGTGTGCACGACGACGCGGGGACCCTCGCCGGCGCGGACGCCGGCGTCGAGGTTGCCGTTGGCGAGGCGCACCAGCTCGGCCAGGGCGTCGTGGTTGCGCTGCGCCGGGGTGCGCCGGTCGGTGATGTCGATCTCGGCCTGGCCGGCCTCGCCCTGGACCGGACCGCGGTGGGGTGCGCCCAGGTGGTCGATGGCGGCCTTGAACGCGGCGCCGCAGGCGGGGTCGAGACGCCCACGGACGTCCCACATGCCGGTGGAGTCGGTCCCCATCCGCAGCTCGCGGCGCAGGTGGGCCTCGGTGTCGAAGTGGTCGGCTCGGTCGGGGTCGAGGGTGACCAGCAGCTGGCGGGCCAGGTCGCGGGTGACCGGCGGCGCGAACGTGGTGGCGTGATCGGTGAGGATCTCGTCGATGTCGTCGCGGCGCTCCCGCATCATCGTGGCCGGGACGCCGGCCAGGGCCCGCACGGCGATCCTCGTGTGCTCGGGCGTGACGTTGCCGGCCCGCAGCTCGGCGCCGAGCGCACGCAGCTCCCCGTCGGGATCCAGCACCTGCGCCTCGCGCAGGTCGCCCCGGACCCGACTGGCCGACATCCGGCACTCGGCCGACAGCCACGCCGCCGTCTCGGCGCCGCCCTTGACCCCTGACCTGGTGGGGTCGTCGCGGCGCGCGGACGCCGCCAGCAGCCTCAGGTAGGCGCCATGGGCGCGGGCCTTGACCCGAGCGGCCTCGGCCAGGGAGGCCCGGACCTCCTCGTCGGACAGCGACCAGTCGTTGGCACCGACGACCAGATCCAGCGACTCGGCCGCGCCCGCCAGCCCGCGCAGCACGTCGTGCTGCGGAGGTGCGTCCGGACCGGTGGCCATACCCCGAACATTAGTTCGAGCCACCGACAGCCGGGCCCCGGAATCATCCCCGAGGCCGGTCCGGCACATCACGTTCCGGTCACGATCGAGCGGGCACGAAGTCCTTGATCACGGGGAGGTGGGTTTCGGGGGCTGGCACGGGCCGCGGTCTGGGAGGCTGCGCGCGTGAAGCGAGCCCTCGTCGTCCCGGCCGTGGTGTTGGCCCTTGTGGCCGCCGGGTGCAGCGACGGCCGGACCGAGCCCGAGGCCGAGGACCCGCAAGCCGTTCTGGCACAAGCCAAGTCGGTGCTCGACGAGGCGACCAGCGTGCACGTCGTCGTCACCAGCGAGGGCGTTCCGCCCGGAGCGACCGGGCTGCGCGCCGCCGAGGGCGTCGCCGCGCGCCCGGCCGCGTTCGACGGCGAGCTGGAGGTCTCGGTCGGCGGATCGCTGGTGACCGTGGGCGTGATCTCCATCGACGGCACCGTGTACGCGAAGACGCCGTTCGGCCCCGACTACGCCCCGACCGACCCGGCCCAGTTCGGCCTCAGCGACCCCGCCGAGCTGCTCGACGACGAGACCGGCGTGAGCAGCCTGCTGCCGGCGTCCACCGACGTCCGGTTCGGCTCCGAGGCGCGCGTCGACGGCGAGGTGGTGCGCGAGATCAGCGCCGAGATCCCGGGTGACGTCGTGGAGGCGGTGCTGACCAGCGCCGACCCGGCCACACCCGTGCAGGCGGTGTTCAGCATCGCCACCGAGACCGGCGAGCTGCGCGGGGCCGAGCTGACCGGGCCGTTCTTCGACGAGGGGACCGACAGCACCTACACGATCGTGCTCGACGGCTACGGCGAACCGGCAGACATCAGTGCCCCGACCACGGGCTGAGGCCTCCCGGGCCGACCTCGTCGTCGCGTCGATCGCGGTGCTGCTGGCGGCCGCCGACACCTACGTCGTCGTGCTCGCCCTGCCCGACATGATGACCGGGGTCGGCCTCGGGCTCGACGAGCTGCAGCGTGCCGGTCCGATCATCAGCATGTTCCTGCTCGGGTACGTCGCGGTGCTGCCGCTGGCCGGTCGTGTCGCCGACCTGCGTGGCCGCGTGCCGGTGCTGATCGCCTGCCTCGTGCTCTTCGCCCTGGGGTCGCTGCTGACCGCCACCGCCGACAGCCTTGGCGTGGTCGTCGTGGGCCGTGCGCTGCAAGGTGCCGGTGGCGGCGGGATGGTGCCGGTGACGATCGCCCTCGTTGCCGACCTCTGGGCCCCCGAGCGCCGTGGCGTCCCCCTCGGGGTGGTCGGCGCGGTGCAGGAGCTGGGCAGCGTGGCGGGCCCGCTGTACGGCGCGGGCGTCCTCGCCCTGGCCGGGTGGCGCGCCATCTTCTGGGTCAACCTCGCCGGCGCCGCCGTCCTCCTCGCCGTCCTGGCCGTGCGACGAAATCGCTTGTCCCCCAATCGTCTCGGCCTGACCGGACCGATCGCCGTCCTCGCGGCCGGGGCGTGGTGCCTGCTGCTCGTGGCCCCCGAGGCGTTGGCGGACGACGTCACCCTCGGCGCCGTCTACGTGCCCCTGGCCGGCGGCTGGTGGTCGAGCCCGCTCGCCGTTCTCGCGGCCGGCCTCACCGTCACCCTCGCCTGGCTGGTCCGGACGTCGGTGCGCCGGCTCGCGCACGAGGCGGACGTCGTCGGGGCCGGGCTCCTCGGGCTGGCCCTCGGCGGCGTCGTGCTCGCCTTCGCGCAGGCCGACCCGAGCCGCCAGGTGGTCTCGGACGACGGCCCCCTGCTGCTGCTCGGGACGGCGGTCTGCGCGTTGCTCTTCGCGCTGCGGCAGCGTCGGGCGCGCAGCCCCCTGGTGCCCCATGGGACGCTGCGCCACCCGGCGGCTGCCGGAGCCCTCGCCGTCAACCTGTTCGTGGGCGCGGCGCTGGTGGCGGCGCTGGTCGACGTCCCCGTCTTCGCCCGCGCCACGCGGTACCCCGACTCGCAGCTCGGGGCGGCGCTGGTGCTGGTGCAGCTGCTGGTCGCCCTGCCGGTGGGTGCAGTCGCCGGCGGCTGGCTGTGCCAGCGACTCCCGCCGCGCGTCGTCGCAGCCGCCGGGATGGCCTTTGCTGCAACGGGTTTCGCGGCCATGACGCAGTGGGACGAAGGTGCCCTGGACGGCGTCGGGTCCACGCTCGCCCTCGTCGTCACCGGCCTGGGGTTCGGGCTCGCGATCGCCCCCGTCAACGCCGCACTGCTGGCGGCGACGCGGCCCGCGGTGCACGGCATCGCGAGCTCGCTGGTCGTCGTCGCCCGGACCGTCGGCATGCTGGTCGGGCTGGCGCTGCTCACCGCGGTGGGGCTGCGCGTCTTCTATGCCCGCCAGGCCGAGATCGGCTCGCCGCTGACCCTGTGCCCGGGCTCACCGGCCGACTGCCCTGCCTACGAGATCGCCAGCCGCGCCGCGTTGCTCGACGAGCTGCACGCGATCTTCGCCGGTGCCGGAGCGTGTGCGCTCGTGGCCGCCGTCCTCGCCGCCGTGCTGCTCGCGCCGGGGAACGACGTGCTTGATCACGCGGGGGTGGG
>DASROP010000017.1:0-18103 GCA_035646835.1 Actinomycetales bacterium
CTGCTGTTTCCACCTCTAGGGGGGCGCGATGACGTCGAAAGAGCAGCACACGTCGGAGAGGGGGTATGGGAGCTGGCCGACGCCGATCACCTCCGAGGTGGTCGTGGCCGCCGCCGTCTCCCTCGGCGGCGTGGCCGTCGACGGCGACAGCCTCTGGTGGGCCGAGTCACGCCCGGCCGACGGCGGACGCACCGTGCTCGTCCGCGACGGCATCGACGTGCTGCCCGCACCGTTCGACGCGCGGACGGCGGTGCACGAGTACGGGGGCGGCGCGTGGTGGGTCTCCGGCGGGGTTGCCTGGTTCTGCAACTGGGCCGATCAGCGGCTCTACCGTCTCGTGCCGGGCAGCGAGCCCCAACCCGTGACGGCCGAACCGTCGACCCCGCGCGGCGAGCGTTGGGCGGACGGGGCCGTGCACCCGGGCGGGCAGAAGATGGCGTGCGTCCGCGAGCGGCACCCGGACGGTGGGGGCCCGGCCGACGTCGTGAACGAGATCGTGGCGATGCCGCTCACCGGCGGTGAGGTCGAGGTGCTGGTATCCGGGCCGAACTTCGTCTCGTCCCCGCGGTGGTCCGCCGACGGGGCGCACCTGGCGTGGTGCGAGTGGGACCACCCGAACATGCCGTGGGACGACAGCCGGCTGGTGGTGGACGACGACCTGGTGGCCGGTGGCAAGGGCGAGTCGGTGCAGCAGCCGCGGTGGGCGGACGACGGCTCGCTGTTGTTCATCTCCGACCGCACCGACTGGTGGAACCTGTACCGCTGGACGCCGGACGGCTGTGTCGAGCCGGTCGTCGTCATCGACGCCGAGATCGGTGTGCCGCCGTGGATCTTCGGGCAGTCGCGGTACGCGCTGCTCGGCGGGGGCCGGGTCGTGCTGGCGTACCAGCGCGACGGTGTGGACACCCTCGCGGTGTGGGACGGCGACCGCCTGCTCGACCTGGACGTCGCCTCGACCGCCGTCGGTGCGCTGACGTCTCGTGGGGACGACGTCTACCTCGTGGGCGCCTCCGCGACGGCCGAGCCCGAGCTGCACCGGGTCCGGGTGGTCGGGACGTCGGTCAGCGAGACCGAGGTGGTCAGGCCGGCCCGCGACCTGGGCCTCGACCCGTCGTGGTTCTCGGTGCCGGAGCCGGTCGACTTTGCCAGCGGGGAGCGCACCTCGCACGCGCTCTTCTACTCGCCTGCCTCGGCGACCCACGAGGCTCCGGCCGGCGAGCTGCCCCCGCTGCTGGTGAAGATCCACGGCGGTCCCACCGGCTCGTCGCTGGCAGTGCTCGACCTCGGCATCCAGTACTGGACCAGCCGTGGCTTCGCCGTCGTCGACGTCAACTACGCCGGCTCGACGGGCTACGGCCGTGCCTACCGCAAACTGCTCGAGGGCGAGTGGGGCGTCGCCGATGTCGAGGACTGCCAGGCGGCGGCGGAGCACCTCGTCGAGACCGGCCGGGTGGACCCCGCCAGGCTCTGCATCCGCGGCGGCTCGGCGGGCGGCTTCACGACGCTGGCCGCCCTCGCCTTCGGGGACATGTTCGCGGCCGGGGCGAACATGTTCGGCGTCGCCGACCTGGAGGCCCTGGTCGTCGAGACGCACAAGTTCGAGAGCCGCTACCTCGACGGCCTCGTGGGTCCTTATCCCGAGGCCCGCGAGGTGTACTTGGAGCGCTCACCGATCCACCACCTCGAGGGCTTCGACGCCCCGCTGATCACGTTGCAGGGGCTCGAGGACGAGGTGGTGCCGCCGGCCCAGTCGGAGATGATCGTCGCGGCGTTGCGCGCCAAGGGTGTGCCGGTCGCGTACGTGGCCTTCGCGGGCGAGCAGCACGGCTTCCGTCAGGCCGCCAACATCCGGACCGCGCTCGACAGCGAGCTCTCGTTCTACGCGCAGGTGCTGGGCTTCGACCTGCCCCCCGGCGAGGACCTGCCCAAGGTCGCCATCGAGAATCTGTGACGGGATGGTCCGCGTCGAGCCGACGTTGCGCAGGGTAGGTGATTGACGACAAAGCGTGACATTGCGAGAGTGCCAGCAGTGCCGCGAGCGCCGGCGCGACCAGCGCCCTGCCCCGTCCTCGTCCTCGCATGGTCCTGCCTTCCGTTGGTGCGGACCGCCCGGCGTCGGTCCGGCTGCCAGGACGCTACGGCGAAAGGGCCGAAAGGGGACCGATCCGGGTATGTCGTGACAGCGACATGTCGGGAGCCCGACAACAGCGTCCGCCGTCCGCTGATGTGGCTGCCCGGGCGACCGGTTCCGCGGACGCAGCCGGGGCGAAACGGGCACGATGGCGTCCATGGTGGTGGGGGAGGTCCCGGCACCGGCCGACGTGCGCCGGGCGGGGCGGCCGGTCGCCGCGCGGGGGCACCACGTGCTCCTCGCCGGCACCCTCGCGTGTCTCGCGCTCGGTCTGGTCCTCGACCTGGGGTCCGGCAGCGAGCGCCTGGTGAACCCGTTCCTGCCGGTGATCGTGGCCGGCGCCCTGTTGGACAGCGTGCTCGGGTACCTCATCTCGCGCCGGCACACCGGTCATGCGGTGGGGCGGATCCTGGCCCTGACCGGCATGGGCGGAGCGCTCACGGTCCTGGCCGGTGGTCACGCGAACGCCGCCCTGTTCGGTGCGCTCCCCGACCTGGGCGCCACCGGGTCGCTGTGGGTCAGCCGGTGGCTGTGGGTGCCCGTCCTCGTGCTGGGCACGATCGCCCTGATGCTCGTGTTCCCGGACGGTCGGCTGCCGTCGCGTCGGTGGCGACCCGCCGCGGGGGCAGCCCTCGCCGGCGGCGCGGCGTTCACGCTGCTGGCGATGACGACGCCGTTCGCCGACTCCGTGTGGGGACCCGTCCCGGTGACGAACCCGTTCGCCACGGTGCCGGACGCCGTGCTGTCGGTCGCGTGGCCGGTCGCGAGCCTCTGGCTCGTCGCCGGGGCGGCAGTCGGCTCGGCCGCTGTGGTCGCTCGGTTCCGGCGCTCGCGCGGCAGTGAGAGGGCCCGGCTGAGCCTGGTGGTGCTGCCGGCCGTGCTGGTCCCGCCCGCCCTGCTCGCCGGCCAGTTCGCCGGCGAGGCAGGAGGTGTGGCCGAGATGCTGGTCGGCGTCTGGCTGGCGGTCGCGGTCACCGTCTCGATGCTGCGGCACGGGATCCTCGACCTGGACGTCGTGGTGAACCGCGCCGTCGTCTGCACGCTGCTCGCCGCGTCGCTCGTCGGGGTCTACGTGGGCGTGGTCGCCCTGGCGGCGCAGGCGATCGGCAGCCGTTCGTCGTGGCTGCCGGGCGTCGTGGGCGCCGGCGTGGTCGCCGTGACCTTCTCGCCGCTGCTGCACGCGCTCCGCGAGGGCCTGGCGCGGTTCCTGTACGGCGACCGGGCGCAGCCTGACCTGGTTGTCGGGCGCATCGCGGACGGCGGTCGCACGGACGACGTGCTCCCCTCCTCGGCACATGCCCTGCGGACGGCGCTGCGGGCGCCCTGGGTGCGGATCCGGGCCGGCGACACAGAGGTGACGTCGGGGGAGGTCCGGACCACCGGCCACGAGGTTCCTCTGCGGCACGGGGACGAGGTCGTGGGCTCGGTGACCGTCGGTGCCCGCTACGACGGCGAGCGGCAGCACGCCGACGACATCAGGGTCCTCGACGCGGTGGCCCGCCAGCTCGGGGGCACGGCGCACGCGCTGCTGCTGGCCCGGAGTCTCGCGACGGCGCGCGAGCGGCTCGTCGCGGCGCGAGAGGACGAGCGACGCCGGATCCGGCGCGACCTGCACGACGGGCTCGGCCCGACGCTGGCCGGGATCACGCTCGCGCTCGAGGGAGCTGAGGAGCTGGCCGAGCGCGCCCCGGACGCCGCACTGGCCCTGCTGACCGACGTGCGGGTGCAGTCCGAGGGCGCGGTGGCCGACGTCCGCCGCCTCGTGGACGGGCTGCGGCCGGTGGCGCTCGACACGCTCGGGCTGGCCGGCGCCCTGCGGCAGGAGATGAACCGGCTGACCGTCGGCGGGCCGGCCGTCGAGCTTCGAGCGCCGTCCGAGCTACCCGACCTGCCGGCAGCGACCGAGGTCGCCGCGCTGCGGATCGCCCTGGAAGCCCTGCACAACGTCCGTCGCCACGCGCGGGCGCGCCGGTGCACGGTGGAGCTGGACGCGCGCCCGGACCGCCTCCTCGTGCGGGTCGCCGACGACGGCATGGGCATCCCCGCCGGGACCCTGCCGCACGTCGGCCTGAGCTCGATGCGCGAGCGCGCCGAGGAGGTCGGCGGTTCCCTGGCGATCGCGTCGAACGCCGGCGGGACCGAGGTCTCGGCCGTGCTGCCCCTGGTGACGCCGTGATCCGCGTCGTGGTGGCGGACGACCACACCGGCTTCCGGCGCGGGATGTGCGCGCTGCTGGGCGCGCTCGAGGGCATCGAGGTCGTCGGTGAGGCGTCCGGCGGTGACGAGGCCGTGGTCAGGGCCCTGGCGGTGCAGCCGGACGTCGTGCTGATGGATCTCGACATGCCCGGCGGAGGCATTGCCGCCACCGAGCGGCTGGCCTCGGAGGCGCCGCACGTGGCGGTGGTCGTGCTCACCATGGACGACGACGACAGCGCGGTGCTGGCCGCCCTGCAGGCCGGTGCCCGTGGCTACCTCGTCAAGGGCGCGCCGAAGGCCGAGCTGGACCGCGCGCTGCGAACGGCCGCCGACGGTGGCCTGGTCATCGGATCGGTGCTGGCACACCGGATGCAGACCTTGCTCGCGTCGCCCGCCACCGCGCCGGCGGACGAGCTCGCGGGCCTGACCGTCCGCGAGCGCGAGGTGCTGGACCTGATGGCGGCCGGTCATCCCAACACCGAGATCGCGCGTCGCCTGGCCCTGAGCCCCAAGACCGTGCGCAACGTCGTCTCGGGGATCTTCGCCAAGCTCCGGACCTCCGACCGCGTGCAGGTGGTCCTGCTGGCCCGGGCCGCGGGACTGGGCGACGGCTGAGTCGCCGATGTCCCGGTACGGCGGGACACGGGTCCCTGGCCCACGGGACGCCGTGACGCCGACGCTGAGGCTCCGAGACCACCGCACCAGGAGGGGACCACCCACCATGGCCACCGACGTCGCCCGACGCACCAGGTCCGTTGTCTTCTACGCCGTCGCCGGAGTCGCGACGCTGCTCACCGCACTGCTCACGGTCGGCGCGACCGGGAGTCTCTTTGCCGGGAACCTGTCGGACGACGGCTTCATCGCCGCCGTCGCGCACATCCCGTGGCTGGCCCTGTGCTACTGCGCGGCGTTCGCCACCATGCTGCGCCGCCCGGCCCGTCGTCCCGCCGCCTACCAGCAGGCGCTCGCCACCGCCGTGTCCATGTACGTGGGTGCGCTGGTGGCCGGTGAGAACGACCCGATCTTGTTCATCGGGTTCGGGGTCGTGCTGGTGACCCTGGGGCTCACCCACCCGGCGCGATCGGCGCTCTTCCGCCCCGGGCATGGTGGCATCTCACCGGTGCTGGTCCCGATGGCCCTCGTCGCGGCGGCGCCCCTGGCGCTGTACTCCGCGCGGATCACCGCCGAGCTGCCGGACACCACCGGCCCGGACGGCGTCTTCTACACCGGCATCGCGGCCCTGGCTCTGACCATCCCGTTCGTCGCCTTCGTGGCCGGCGTGCGCGCCCCTGGATCGCGGTTGCCGCTGTGGTCGGCGGGCATCTCACTCGTCGTCCTGTGCGGCGCCTCGCTCGTCGCGACCGAGGCGGCCTCGGCGATGCCCGCGTGGGCAGCCGTCACCGGCGTGGTCGGCGGCGCGCTTTTCGTGGCCGCGGGCGAGTGGGAGCAGCGTCGGGCTCAGCGCACGCGCAGCTCAGGTCCGTCGACCGCCAGCGCGCAGCCGTCCAGGTCTGGCACCGCCGACAGGGCGTGACGGACGCGGCGGGCATTCCGGGTCGGCGGCTCCGTAGGATCGCCCGGTCCGCCGAACCCGAGAAGGGACCACCGTGCTCCGCACCCACGAGGCCGGCACCCTGCGTGCCGAGGCCGCCGGCACCACCGTCACGCTCACCGGCTGGGTGGCCGCGCGGCGCGATCACGGCGGCGTGGCCTTCCTCGACCTGCGGGACGCCAGCGGCGTCGCGCAGGTCGTCGTCCGGGACGAGGCCGTCGCCCACGGACTGCGCAACGAGTACTGCCTCCGCGTCGTGGGCGAGGTGCAGGTGCGACCTGAGGGCAACGCAAACCCCGCGCTGCCGTCCGGTGAGATCGAGGTGGTGGTGGCCGAGGTCGAGGTGCTCGGCGCCGCCGCGCCGCTGCCGTTCCAGATCGACGACCACGTCGAGGTCGGCGAGGAGGCCCGGCTCCGCTACCGCTACCTGGACCTCCGCCGCACCCGTCCCGCCAAGGCGATCCGGCTGCGCAGCGAGGTCAACGCCGCCGCCCGGTCGGTGCTCGCCGCACGCGACTTCGTCGAGGTCGAGACGCCGACCCTGACCCGCTCCACGCCGGAGGGGGCCCGCGACTTCCTCGTTCCCGCCCGGCTGCAGCCCGGTTCCTGGTACGCGCTGCCGCAGTCGCCGCAGCTGTTCAAGCAGCTGCTGATGGTCGCCGGGCTCGAGCGGTACTACCAGATCGCCCGCTGCTACCGCGACGAGGACTTCCGGGCCGACCGGCAGCCGGAGTTCACCCAGCTGGACGTCGAGCTCTCGTTCGCCGACCAGGACGACGTGATGGCGCTGTCGGAGGAGATCCTGACCGCGCTCTGGCGGCTCGTCGGTCACGAGGTGACGCTGCCGATCCCGCGGATGACCTACGCCGACGCGATGGCCCGGTTCGGCACCGACAAGCCGGACCTGCGGTTCGGCCTCGAGCTTGTCGACTGCACGGACTTCTTCTCCGACACCGGTTTCCGGGTCTTCCAGGCACCGTACGTCGGCGCGGTCGTGATGCCGGGCGGTGGATCGCAGGCGCGACGGGCGTTCGACGCCTGGCAGGAGTGGGCCAAGCAGAGGGGTGCTCCGGGCCTCGCCTACGTCACCGTTGCGGACGACGGTTCGCTGGGCGGTCCGGTGGCCAAGAACCTCACGGACGGCGAGCGCGCGGGTCTCGCCGACCACGTCGGCGCGTCGCCCGGGGACTGCATCTTCTTCGGAGCCGGCGCCGCCTCGTCGTCCCGCGCCCTGCTTGGTGCTGCCCGGCTGGAGGTCGGACGACGGCTGGGCCTGGTCGACGAGTCCGCGTGGAGCTTCGTGTGGGTCGTCGACGCGCCGCTGTTCGAGCCGGCGGGGGAGTCGGGGGACGTCGCCGTCGGGTCCGGGGCGTGGACGGCGGTGCACCACGCCTTCACGTCGCCCAAGCCGGAGTTCATGGACACGTTCGACTCCGACCCCGGCAGCGCGCTGGCCTACGCCTACGACATCGTCTGCAACGGCAACGAGATCGGCGGCGGCTCGATCCGTGTGCACTCCTCCGACGTGCAACGGCGGATCTTCGACGTGATGGGCCTGGACGCCGCCGAGGCCGAGGCGCGGTTCGGCTTCTTCCTGGAGGGACTGCGCTACGGCACGCCGCCCCACGGTGGCATCGCGTTCGGCTGGGACCGCATCGTCGCCCTGCTCGCGGGCGCCGAGTCGATCCGCGAGGTGATCGCGTTCCCGAAGTCCGGCGGCGGCTACGACCCGCTCACCGGTGCCCCGGCCCCGATCACCACCGCGCAGCGCAAGGAGGCCGGGGTCGACGCCCCGGCGAAGGGCGCGGGGTCGTGACCCGGTGACGCTGTACGTCCGCACGGAGCGGCCCGACGACTCGCTCGCGGTCTCCGCGGTGGTGGCTCGCGCGTTCGAGGGCGGTGACGAGGCGGCGGTCGCGGAGGTGCAGCTGATCGAGGCGCTTCGCCGCGACCCGGCGTGGATGCCGGCGCTGAGCCTGGTCGCCGTCCTCGACTCCGGGGTCGTCGGTCACGTGCTCGGCAGCCGCCTGCTCGTCGGCGGCGCCCCCGCGGTGGCGCTGGCGCCGGTGTCGGTGCTGCCGGAGCGGCAGGGCCAGGGCATCGGGACGGCGCTCATCGACCGACTGCTCTCGGAGGCCCGCAGCGTCGGCGAGACGCTGGTCGTCGTCCTCGGTGACCCCGCGTACTACTTGCGCTTCGGGTTCTCCTCGGCAGCAGACCTCGGGGTGATCGGGCCGTACGTCGGCGACGCGTTCCAGGCGCTGCCGTTGGCTGCCGACGCCCCGGTCGGCACCGTCGTCTACCCGCCCCCCTTCGGCACCGTCTGACCCGTGATCATGCTGTGATGACGTCCGCAGGCTGCTGCTCGGGACCTTCGTCAGACCGGCGTCGGAGACGGGCACCGGGCAGCCGCGAGTCGAAGCCGCCTACGGGTACCTGGTCCGCCACGACGACGGCCTCGTGCTGCTGGACACCGGGATCGGTGCAGGGGACGCCGACACCGAGAGCTGGTACCGGCCGCGGCGGATCCCGTTGCCGCAGGCCCTGCACGACGCAGGCTCGGCACTGGACGACGTCGATGTCGTCGTCAACTGCCACCTGCACTTCGACCACTGCGGCGGCAACCCTCTGCTCGCGGGACGACCGGTCGTGTGCCAGCGAACCGAGCTCGAGACCGCACGGGCCGGTGACTACACGTTCGCCCCGCTGGTGGACCACCCCGGGGTCCGCTACGAGCTGCTCGACGGCGAGGCGGAGCTGTTGCCCGGCCTGCACGTCGTCCCCACACCGGGGCACGTCGACGGACACCAGTCGCTGGTAGCGCGCTGCGCCGACGGGACGGTCGTCCTGGCCGGCCAGTCGCACGACACCGCGTCGGCCTGGAGCGCGGACGTCCTGGCCGCCTCCGACCTGGGGCACGCCCCGCCGCTGCCGGTGGCGCCACCATGGGTCGCGAGACTGCTCGAGTTCGACGCCAAGCGCGTGCTGTTCGCCCACGACGCCGCCGTCTGGGAGCCGTGATCGCTCAGCGTGCGGGTCAGCGCCGGCGGGCGCGGGATCGCAGGTAGTCGGAGACGACGTACTCGCCGAGCCGGTCGGGGGAGGGGGCGAACACCCGGCCGCCGGCGCGACGCGCGACGGCGTCGACGAAGCGGCGTAGCCCCGGGTCGTCGCCGAGCACGAACGTGTTGAGGGTGATGGCGGAGCGTGCCATCTGGTCGACCTCGCGCAGGGTCGCGCGCAGCGTCTCGGGCAGGGTCGGCCAGTGGAAGACGGGCTCGCCGTCCGGCTCGAGATGGGCCGTCGGCTCGCCGTCCGTCACCACGAGGACGACGGGCTCGGCACTGGGGTGCCGGCTCACGTGCCGGCGGGCGAGTGCCAGCGCGTGCTGCAGGTTGGTGCCCTGGATCATCCCCGGCTCGGTCGCTGCCAGCTCGGACGTCGTCAGCGTGCGCGCCCACCGGTCGAAGCCGATCACCTGCAGGGCGTCCTGCGGGAACCGCGTCGCGATCAGGTGGCCCAGCGCGAGCGCGGTCTGCTTCATCGCGCCCCAGCGGCCCTCGGCGAACATCGACCACGACAGGTCGACGCACAGCGCCACCGCGGCGCCCGCCCGCCGTTCGGTCTCGACGACGGCGAAGTCCTCGACCTCGAGGGCCAGGGATCGAAGTGCTTGATCACGACGAAGACCTTGGTGGTGATCAAGCACTTCGGTCCCCCCGGCGGTGCGGAGGACGGCGTTGGAGACGGTCCGGACGGCGTCCAGCGGCTGCTCGTCGCCGAACCGCCACTCGCGCCAGGCGCCGGTCGGCTCGCCGGCCAACCCCGCGGAGCGGTCGTCGTGGCCGCCCCGACGCGCCGACTCGAGGTCGGCGAAGACGCGGCGCAGCGCGGTCTGGCCGAGGCGCCGCAACGCCTTCGGGGTCAGCTCGAGCCCGTCGGTGCCGCGCGAGACCCAGCCCTGCCGCCTCAGCTCGCGGTCCAGCTGCTGCAGGGCCTCGACGTCCGCCGCGGGTCCGGCGCCCAGCTGTCGTTCGACGGCCTCGACGTCCACGTCGTCCAGGGTGGCGCCGGGGTAGTCCTGGCCCAGCTGGTCGGCGAGGTCGTCCAGGTCGGCGAGCTCGGCCAGGGCATCGGTCGCCTCGCCGTAGCCGAGCGGTTCGGAGCCGGTGAACCGCTCGCGCGAACGCCAGTCGAGGCCAGGCCGCAGGTCACGCAGGTGCTCGGACAGGGCGGTCATCTCGGCGGCCAGGTCTGCGTCACCGAGCGCGTCGGCCATCAGCTGCGACAGCTCGGCGCGCTGGGCAGGGGTCAGCGACTGCATCAGCCGCTGGGCGGCGGCGGCCTGGCGGGCGAGCTCGTCGACCAGCTCGTCGACGTCGGCCGGGTTGCCTCCGAAGAACTCACCGTGCCGCTGCATGAACTCGGCGAACTGGTCGGCGGTGTCCTCGCCGCGGGCGTGGGCGGCGAGCAGGGCGTTCAGGTCGGCGAGCATGTCCCGCACGGCCTGCGACGCGGCGGGGTCCGCCCCCTGGATGGCCCGCTTCATCCCGGCGAACTGCTGGTCGAGCACCTCGCGCCGCAGCATGTCGCGGATCGCCTGGTACGCCGCGGCCGCGTCGGGACTGCGCCACTCGTAGTCCTCGAGCTCGCGGACCGCCTGGGCCGTCTCGTGCGGCAGGCCGTCCAGCCGGTCACGAGAGGCGTCGGCGGACGGCGAGGGGTCGCCGTCCAGCGCCGCCCGCTCGGCCGCGGTGGCCCGGTCGAGCAGCTCGCGCACCCGCTGCAGGGTGCCGGTCAGGGCACCCGAGCGCCGCAGCTCGTTGCGGCGACGGTCGAGGCGGGCCTGCAGGTCGCGCAGCCCGCGGTGTCCGTCGGCGCCCGAGCGGAGCAGGTCGCCCAGGGCCTCGGCGAGGCCACGGCCCTCCATCACGTCGGCGCCGAGCTTGTCGACCGCGGTGCGCACGTCGTACGGCGGTGCCAGCGGGTCGGCCCCGCCGGTCCACGGTCCGTAGACGAACCTGGTCATCCTCCGTAGACCCGCCGTCCGTCGGCCTGCGTCTGCTTGCCCAGGCGGCGGGTCAGGTGCAGGCCCTCCAGCACCATCTCGACGCCGGACGCCGCCTCGCCCGCGCCCGGGCTGTCACCCAGACCCAGCCGGTCGAGCGCCTTGGCGAGCCCCGGCACGGTGCCGAGCTGGGCGAGCACCTCCGCCGAGGCGACCAGCTCCCCGGTCTCGACCCTGCCGCCGTCCGCCACCACCGCCGTGAAGCCCGACAGGTCCAGGCCAGCCGTCCGGCGCCGGAAGGTCTCGGCGACGGCCGTGCGCAGCAGGTGCGCGAGGACCTCGTGCTCGCGCCCCTCCTCTCCCGACTCGAACTCGACCTTGCCGCGCAGTGTCGTCAGCACCGAGTCGGCGTCGCCGACCCGTGCCACCGGATCGGGGTCGCCGACCAGGGCGCTGCGGCGCAGGGCCGCGGCCGCGACCGTCTCGGTGGCGGCGACCGCGAAACGCGCCGAGACGCCCGAGCGCTGGTCGACGGCGGGGGACTCCCGGACGGCGCGGGTGAAGCGCGCGAGGGCCTCGACGAGGAAGTCCGGGACGTCGGCGACCAGCGTCGCCTCCTGGCGCACCAGGGCGACCTCGTCGTCGACCTCGAGCGGGTAGTGCGTGCGCACCTCGGCCCCGAACCGGTCCTTGAGCGGGGTGATGATGCGGCCGCGGTTCGTGTAGTCCTCGGGGTTCGCGGTGGCGACCAGCAGCAGGTCGAGCGGCAGTCGCAGCGTGTAGCCGCGCACCTGGATGTCGCGCTCCTCCAACACGTTCAGCAGCGCCACCTGGATGCGTTCGGCGAGGTCGGGCAGCTCGTTGACGACGAAGATGCCGCGGTTGGTGCGCGGCACCAGGCCGTAGTGCACCGTCTCGGGGTCGCCCAGGGTGCGGCCCGCCGCGACCTTCATCGGGTCGACGTCCCCGATCAGGTCACCCACGCCGGTGTCGGGAGTGGCCAGCTTCTCGCCGTAGCGGTGCGAGCGGTGCCACCACGCGACCGGCAGGTCGTCGCCGGTCTCGGCCGCGAGCCGTCGGCACCGGGCGCAGACCGGCTCGTACGGGTGGTCGTTGATCTCGCACCCGTCGACGACCGGCGTCCACTCGTCCAGCAGCTGCACCAGGGTGCGGGCCAGGCGCGTCTTGCCCTGGCCACGCTCGCCCAGCAGAACGAGGTCGTGGCCGGCGAGCAGGGCACGCTCGAGCTCGGGCAGCACGGAGTCGTCGAAGCCGACGATGCCGCGGAACCGGTCGCTGCCGGCGCGCATCGCGGCCACGAGGTTGTCGCGGAGCTCGGCCTTGACGGTGCGGCGGACGTGCCCGGACTCGCGCAGCTCACCGACGGTGGCCGGCAGCCCCTCCGGGCGTGCGGGGTCGGAGGTGGACGGCGCGGGCGGGGTGCTCGGTTGCGTCACGCCCTCACGCTACGTCTGCGGCTTCAGGGCGCGCGAGGAGAACTCGTGCCCGGGGCGGTAGCCGAGTCGTCGGTACATCCGCCGCGCCGGCTCGTTGTCGGCGTACATCCCCAGCGTGCAGGCCAGGTCGCCCGACGTCAGCGACCATCGGGTCAGGGCCGCCGTGACGGCGCCCCCGAGGCCATGGCCGCGGGACGACGGCAGCGTGGCGATCGACGCCAGGTGCCCCGCGCCGGCGACGCGCCGCGTCAGGGCCCCGCAGGCGACGAGGCGGTCGGCCGTTCGGACACCGAGCCAGGCCCGGACGCCGGGGGTACCGGGGACGACGTCCGGTCGGGGGCTGGCGGCATCGAGCAAGGCCGTCACCGCCGCAGCGTCGTCCAGACTGGTGACCTGGTCCTCGCCCGGTTGGGCAGCGGGCGGGTCCGTCGTCCAGAGCCAGTCCCAGTCAGCGCCGTCGCCGACGCGGGCGGCGACGCCGGCGTCCAGCAGCGGCAGGGTCCCGCGGGGCAGGGTGATGCGCTCGACGTCTCGGCGCTCGGTGACGGTCTCGGCGACGAGCGCGGCCGCGGTTGCCGGCGCGCCGAGCACGGTCAGCGTCAGCGCCCCCCACCATCCCTGCGCCAGCACGCCCTCGGCGCCGGGCCCGTCCCAGCGGGCGAGCACACGGTCGGCGGGCACGTTCCACCGAAGGAAGGGGTCCACGGTCAGTGGGCCAGCCGGAGGCGCTGGTGCAGGCGCCGCAACGGCGCCGGCGCCCACCAGTTCCACTCGCCGAGCAGGGTCATCGTCGCCGGCACCAGCAGGCACCGGACCAGGGTCGCGTCGACCGCCACGGCGACGGCGAGCGCGACACCGTTCTGCTTGATCACCAGCAGCTCCCCGACGACGAAGCCGGAGAACACGATGACGACGATCAGTGCGGCCGAGGTGATGATCCGGCCCGACCGTTGCAGCCCGGCGACCACCGCCTCGTCGTTGCTCATGCCCGCGTCCCGCAGCTCCTTGATCCGGGCCAGGAGGAAGACCTCGTAGTCCATCGCCAGGCCGAAACCGAAGGCCAGCACGAGCGGCGGGATGAACGTCTCGATCCCACCCGCGCTGGTGAAGCCGAGCACGTCCTCGAGGTGGCCGTACTGAAAGACCCAGACGACCACGCCCAGTGACGCGCCCAGCGAGACGACGTTGAGCAGCAACGCTTTCAGCGGCACGAGCAGCGAGCCGGTCATGGCGAACAGCAGCGCGAACGTGGCGAGCACGACGATGCCGATCGCCCACGGCGCCTCGGCCGACGTCGCCTCGACGAAGTCGACGAGACCGGCGGCCTGGCCGGTGACCCAGGTGTCGAACTCCGGCCGGTCGGAACGCAAGGCGGCCACGACGTCGGTCGCGGTCTCGGAGTTCGGGTCGGGGTCGGACACCCGGACGTCGAGCACCGTGTACTCACCGACGCTGGTCGGAGGGTCCACCGCCCGGACGCCCTCGATGTCGGCGACGTCCTGCGACCACTCGGCGACCTCATCGACGCCGGCGTCGGCGACGACCCGGACGGCGGGTGCGGTGGTGGCCGGGAAGCGCTCGGCCAGCGTCGAGAGGAAGACCCGCTGCTCGGCTCCCTCGGGCAGCAGCTCGATGCCGGAGCTGCGCAGCTGCATGCCGAGGACCGGCAGCGCCGCGCCGACCAGCAGGGCCACGACGCCCAGCACGACCGCCCACGGTCGGCGCTGCACCCCGCGGCCGAGGCGTGAGAAGAAGCCCTCCGGCGGCGCGACGTCACCGAGCCGGCGCACCAGCCGTCTCAGGCCGGGGATCCGGGCCGGCAGACCGGGTCTGATCATTCGAGGCCCGGCCAGCGCGAGCAGCGTCGGCACGAGGGTCAGGGCCACGACCAGGGCGACCACCACGACGCTGACCCCGGCGGCGCCGATCGCGCGCAGGATGTCGGCGCTGAACACCAGCAGCCCGGCGAGGCTGATCGCCACGGTGACCGCCGAGAACACGACGGTGCGACCCGCGGTCCGCATCGTGGCGACAAGAGCGCGCTCCACGTCGTCCGGCGACGCCCGCATCTCCTCCCGGAACCGGCTCACGATCAACAGGCCGTAGTCGATGCACAGACCGAGCCCGAGCACGGTCACGACGTTGACCACCGACGCGTCGAGGTCGATCAGGTACGAGAAGCCCAGGAGCGAGGCCAGTGCGCCGGCGATGGAGGCCAGCGCCCCGGCGATCGGCATCCCCGCCGCGAGGAAGCCGCCGAAGACGACCACCATCACGAGCATCGAGACCGGCAGGGCGATGCTCTCGCCGGTGCGCAGGTCGGTCTCCACCTGGTCGGTGATGGTCTCGATCAACAGCGGCACACCCCCGACGGAGGCGTCGGCGCCGGCAACCGCCTGCTCCACGTCGGAGCCCAGGGCCCGCAGCCGCTCCGCTACCTCGTCGAGCGCGGCGTCCTCGCCGTCACCGAGGCCCTCGGAGAGCGTCACGGTGACCAGCAGGGCGTCGCCGTCGGCGCTCACCAGGGCGGCGGCGCGCGGGTCGCCGGCGGGCAGAGCCAACGGGTCGATCACGGTCGCGACCCCGGGGACGTCGGCCAGCCCGGCACGCGCACCGTCGAGCGTCTCGGCCAGGCGGGGGTCGTCGACGCCCACCCCTTCGATCATCAGCGTGAGCGAGAAGCCCTCGTCGTCCGCGTCGTCGACCAGGTCGGCCCCGGTGCGCGCCTCACCCGCCACGGTGGGCTCGCCGCTGGTCAGCCGGGCGAAGAGGCCGTCGCCGACCACGCCCGCGGTACCGAGGACGGCGGCCCCCGCGGCCAGCACCCACACGACGAGCACGGTGCGCGGATGCCGGGCGACACCACGACCGAGGGCACCGAGCACGGGCACAGCGTCCCAAACGGGTGAGCCCGGCCTGCCCGCGGGCGACTAGCCTCGGCCGCTGTGGCCGACCTGTTCTCGTCCGACGACGACTCGGGACCGCGGGCCGACGCGCCGCTCGCCGTCCGGATGCGCCCGAGGACCCTCGACGAGGTGGTCGGTCAGCAGCACCTGCTCGGCCCCGGCTCCCCCCTGCGCAGGCTGGTCGAGGGAGCGGGCGGACGGGCCGGGCCGACGTCCGTGATGCTGTGGGGCCCGCCCGGCACCGGCAAGACGACTCTCGCCCACGTCGTGTCGCGGGGGACCGGTGGCCGCTTCGTGGAGCTGTCCGCGGTGACCGCAGGGGTCAAGGACGTGCGGGCGGTGATGGAGCGTGCTCGCGACGACCGCGACCTGCACCAGCGCGGCACGGTGCTGTTCCTGGACGAGATCCACCGTTTCACCAAGGCCCAGCAGGACGCGCTGCTGCCCGGTGTCGAGAACCGCTGGGTGGTGCTGATGGCGGCCACCACCGAGAACCCGTCGTTCTCGGTCGTCGCGCCGCTGCTGTCGCGCTCGCTCGTGCTCACCCTGCAGCCGCTGTCGGAAGACGACCTGCGGGGGCTGCTGTCACGCGCGGTCTCCGACGAGCGGGGTCTGGCCGACGAGGTCACGGTGGAACCGGACGCCCTCGACCACCTGGTGCGCCTGGCCTCCGGCGACGCGCGCCGGGCCCTGACCGCGTTGGAGGCCGCGGCCGGAGCGGCCGTCTCGGAGACGGACGACGTCGGCTCGGAGCCCGTCGTCCTGCGGCTCGCTCACGCCTCGCGGGCGCTGGACGTGGCGCTCGTGCGCTACGACAAGGCCGGCGACCAGCACTACGACGTCGCCAGCGCCTTCATCAAGTCGATGCGTGGTTCGGACGTCGACGCGTCGCTGCACTACCTGGCCCGGATGGTCGAGGCCGGCGAGGATCCCCGGTTCATCGCCCGGCGCATCGTGATCGCCGCCTCCGAGGACGTCGGGATGGCCGACCCGACGGCGCTGCAGACGGCGGTGGCCGCGGCGCAGGCCGTGCAGCTGATCGGGATGCCCGAGGCGCGGCTCGTGCTGGCCCAGGCCGTGGTGCACCTGGCGACGGCTCCGAAGTCCAACGCCGCGTACCTGGGCATGGAAGCGGCGATCGCCGACGTCCGGGCCGGGGCCGCCGGCCAGGTGCCTGACCACCTGCGCGACGCCCACTACCCGGGCGCCAAGTCCTTGGGTCACGGCAAGGGGTACGAGTACTCGCACGACTCCCCGCACGGTGTGGCGGCCCAGCAGTACGCCCCCGACGAGCTGGTCGGCCGCGAGTACTACACGCCGACCGAGCGAGGCGCCGAGCGCGACATCTCCGTGCGTCTGGCCCGTCTGCGCGACATCCTCCGCGGCCACTGAGCTCCCTCGCGGGTTCGGTGGCACCTTCTTGCACGACACGCCGGCGTGCCGTGCAGGAAGGTGCCGCTCAACGGCGCAGGGGGCGTTCCACGGACACCCATGTTCCTCTCGGCCTACGCGCGGCGTCTGCGTGACCGGCCCGCAGGCGGCGCACGAGCCGGATTCCCCCGAGATCCAGCGACGTGGCCCGGACGACGGTGAGGTCTTCGCGCTCGAACGCCTCCTCACGAACGTTGTCTGCCGTGTGGTTGCCCAGCTCGCGGTGCTGGCCGCCGTCGTACTCCCCGACCAACCCGGTGTCCTCCTCGAGTAGGTCCGGAAGCCCGAGGAGGCGCCCCCGCCCGTCGCTGAGCTCCGGGTTCACCTGCGGAACAGGTAGGCCCGCATCGAGGATCCACACGAGACGGAGCCGGCTCTCGGGGCGTGAGCGGGATCTCGGATTGACCAGCGGGAAAGCTGCCCGCAGCAGCGGCACGCCGCGCCAGCGTCCATGCCTCTCGGTGTAGGCGACGAGCTGGTCGAGCGGCAGGTCCAGGCACCGAAGCGCCTGATCCAGCGTGATCACGCAGTCCCGGATACCGCGGGCATGTCGTCCGAGGTCGAATGCGGTACGCACTTTGCTGGTGACACGTACCCCGTCCGCCACGACGATGTCATCTGCGGCGAGCTGCGAACGCCAGAGGACGATGCCACGGCGGGGTCGCAGCCGGTGCGTGGGGTAGAGGGGCACCGGCACCGGCGTGGCGCCGTTCGCGGCGAGGCCGTCGATCTCGGTGGCGCCCAGCAGGTGGGCGGCGCCCCAGCCACCGACGGCGCCCGTCCCGCCGTCATCGGGAAGGAGAAGCCCCGCCGCTGTCGCTCGTATCGCGGGGGTCACGTCCGACCCGGCCCAGACGCGAACCCCCCTCCACGGTGCGTCCCAGAGTGGTCCGCGCAGCTCGGTCGCGCTGAGACCCACCTCAAGGGCTGCTTGGTACGTGCGAGGGGTGCTGATGTCGTCCGGAGGTCCGTGCATGCCCGAGAGGTTGCGGCGAGGGCTCGGCCGATCGCAGGCCAGCTGGCGGACCTGTGGACGACGGGACGCATGGATGCGCTGTGGACGGGACGTCGACCCAGTTCACCGGCACGTCGTGGAGGGACACGCCGGCGTGTCGTGCAAGAGGGTGCCGCTCAGCCGAGCAGGCCGCCGCCACCGAGCAGGCCGCCGCCTCCGCCGAGCAGCCCGCCGACGTCGTCCAGGAGGTCGTCCACGGTGTCGCCGAGGAGGCCGCCGGTGTCGTCGACCAGGTCGGTGACCGGCTCGGTCAGGTCGGTGACCGGCAGCCCGGTGAGGTCGTCGACGACCTCGGTTGTGCCGGTCACCGTGCCGGTCACGGTGCCGGTCACCGCCCCGGTCAGCGTCCCGACCGTTCCGGTCGTGGAGGAAGGGGAAGGCGAAGGCGCCGGGGCCGGCGCCTTCGC
>DASROP010000018.1:0-7407 GCA_035646835.1 Actinomycetales bacterium
CGGAACCGGTAGAGCAGCGGGCACTGCATGAAGTCGCTCGCCCGCGACGGGGACAGCGACGGCCGCTGGACCGGGACGTCGTCCACCACCGAGGTCGTCATGGCGGTGAGGGTAGGCGCCCCCTCCGACATCGCACGTAGGGTGAGCGGGTGACGACGAGCGGCTGGCAGATCGGGCGGCTCCTCGGTGTCCCCGTGGTGATCGCCAAGTCGTGGTTCGTCATCGCCGCGGTGGTGACGTTCCTGTTCTCCGACCGCGTCCGTGCTGTGGCACCCGACCTCGGCGTCGGTGTCTACCTGGTGGCGTTCGGGTTCGCCGTCCTGCTCTTCGCCTCCGTGCTGGTGCACGAGCTGGCGCACGCCGTCACTGCCCGGGCCACCGGGCTGCCGGCGACCGAGATCGTGCTGCACCTGTGGGGCGGGCACACGCAGTTCGAGAGCGAGGCCATCAGCCCGGGGCGCAGCGCCCTGGTAGCGGTGGTGGGCCCACTGTCGAACGTCGTGCTGGCGGTGCCGGCCCTGTTGGTCTTTCCCGCGCTTGACGGCGGCCTGACCCGACTCCTCGTGCTCGCCTTCGCCTACACCAACGGCTTCGTGGCCGTGTTCAACGCCGTGCCGGGGCTGCCGCTGGACGGCGGCAGGGTGCTGGAGGCCCTGGTGTGGCGGGTCACCGGAGACCGGCACGCCGGCACCATCGCCGCGGGCTGGGGCGGCCGGGTCGTCGCGGTGGCGATCGGGCTCTGGGCGCTGCTGCCCGTGCTGACGGGGGGCAGCCCCGACCTGGTCACGATCGTCTGGGCGGCGCTGATCGGCGGGCTGCTCTGGAACGGGGCCAGCCAGGCGATCAAGACCGCCAGCGTGCGTCGGCGGGCTCCCCGGGCGGTGGTGGCGAACCTGGCGCAGCCCGCGGTCGGCGTCCCGGTCACCGTCACACTCGCCGAGGCGATGGACACCGCCCGGCGTTCGGGGGCGCAGCGCGTCGTCCTGGTGGGGCCGGACGGCGGCCCGGTGGCGATCGTGGAGCCGGCCGCCGTCGAGCAGGTGCCGGCGGACCGCGCCGGCCAGGTCGCCGTCGCGTCGGTCGCGCGCAGGATCGACCCGCGCGCCGTGGTGGACGTCTCGCTCGCCGGCGAGTCGCTCCTGCAGGCGCTGGGCTCGCTGCCCGGCGAGCAGTTCGTGGCCCTGGACGCCGAACGGCGGGTGGTCGGGGTCCTGCACGCGCAGGACGTCGTCGACGCGGTGGTGCCACGCCGCGGCACCGGCTCGAGGCGATGACCCCGACCGGCGCAGCGCACCGGCGCGGACCGTTGCGTGAGGGCGAACGCGTCCAGCTCACCGATCCCAAGGGCCGCCTTCACACCATCACGCTGAAGCCGGGCAGCGAGTTCCACACCCACCGCGGCTCGTTCGCCCACGCCGAGCTGATCGGTGCGCCGGAGGGTTCCGTCGTCACCAACACCGCCGGCGTCGCCTACCTGGCCCTGCGGCCGCTGCTGTCGGACTACGTGCTGTCGATGCCCCGCGGGGCCGCCGTCGTCTACCCCAAGGACGCCGGTCAGGTCGTCGCGATGGCCGACGTCTTCCCCGGCGCCCGGGTGGTGGAGGCGGGCGTGGGCTCGGGCGCATTGAGCATGTCGCTGCTGCGGGCCGTGGGGGACGACGGTCACCTGCACTCGTTCGAGCGCAGGGCGGACTTCGCCGACATCGCCCGCGCGAACGTCGAGACGTTCTTCGGCAGCGACCACCCGGCCTGGCGGCTGACGGTCGGTGACCTGGCGACCGAGCTGCCGTCGTCCGAGCCTGTTGGCTCTGTTGATCGTGTCGTGCTGGACATGTTGGCGCCCTGGGAGTGCCTGGACGCGGTGGCCGGCGCCCTGTCTCCCGGGGGCGTGCTGATCGCCTACGTCGCCACCGCCACCCAGCTGTCGCGGACCGCCGAGGACGTCCGCGGCCACGGCGCCTTCACCGAGCCGGCCGCGTGGGAGTCGATGGTGCGCGGCTGGCACCTGGAGGGCCTCGCCGTCCGGCCCCAGCACCGGATGGTGGGCCACACCGGCTTCCTGCTGACCACCCGGCGGATGGCGGACGGCGTCGACGTGCCGCCACGCCGCCGCCGTCCCGCCAAGGGGGCCTACGCGGCGGAGGAGTGGACACCCGAGGACCTGGGGGAGCGGGCGGTCTCGGACAAGAAGGTGCGCCGCGTGCGCCGCGATGTGACCGGGGCGCGGCCCGGCGAGGCGCCCGCGCCCGAGTGACGAACTCATCACGGGACCGCATGTCGGCGCGATCCTCAACTTGGGCCGGGTTAGGGTCGATTGTGTAGGAGACGAGCACCAGCATGTCGGGCGGAGGTGCGTGATGACCGAGCAGAACCCGCGATCTGACGCGCAGGCCAAGCGGCAGGTCGAGACGCTGCAGGCCGAGCTGGCCGCGCTGAGGCTGCGGCTGGCCGAGTCGCCCCGACGTCTGCGTGGGCTCGAGGAGCGCGTGGTCCAGCTGCAGCAGCAGGTCGGCCAGCTCTCCACCCAGAACGAGCGGCTGGTCCGCACCCTGACCGACGCGCGCGAGCAGATCGTCACCCTCAAGACCGAGGTCGACCGGCTCGCCCAGCCGCCCAGCGGCTACGCGACGTTCCTGGCCGCCCACGACGACGGCAGCGTCGACATCAGCCAGTCCGGGCGCAAGCTGCGGGTCGCGGTCAGCCCGACCGTCGACGTCGCGTCGCTGGGGCCCGGGCAGGAGGTGATGCTCAACGAGGCGATGGCCGTGGTCGCGGTGCGTGAGTTCGAGCGCACCGGTGAGGTGGTCTCCCTCAAGGAGCTGATGGACGACGACCGGGCGCTGGTGGTCGCGCACGCCGACGAGGAGCGCGTGGTCCGGATCGCCGCGTCGTTGCAGGGCACCTACCTGCGGGTCGGGGACGCACTGACGCTCGACACCCGCGCCGGCTACGTGTACGAGAAGGTGCCGCGGGCCGAGGTCGAGGAGCTCGTGCTCGAAGAGGTCCCGGACATCGAGTACACCGACATCGGCGGGTTGGGCTCGCAGATCGAGGCCATTCGCGACGCCGTCGAGCTGCCGTTCAACCACCCGGACCTGTTCGCCGAGCACGGGCTGAAGGCGCCCAAGGGGATCCTGCTGTACGGCCCTCCCGGCTGCGGCAAGACGCTGATCGCCAAGGCCGTCGCGCACTCGCTCGCCGTCCAGGCCGCCGAGCGCGCCGGTGAGTCCGAGGCCAAGAGCTACTTCCTCAACATCAAGGGCCCGGAGCTGCTGAACAAGTACGTCGGCGAGACCGAGCGGCACATCAGGCTGATCTTCGCCCGGGCCCGCGAGAAGGCCGACCAGGGCACGCCCGTGATCGTGTTCTTCGACGAGATGGAGTCGCTGTTCAGGACTCGCGGCTCGGGCGTGAGCTCGGACGTCGAGACGACGATCGTGCCGCAGCTGCTCGCCGAGATCGACGGCGTCGAGCGGCTGGAGAACGTGATCGTGATCGGTGCCTCCAACCGCGAGGACATGATCGACCCGGCCATCCTGCGCCCCGGTCGGCTCGACGTGAAGATCAAGATCCAGCGGCCGGACGCCGAGGGCGCGCGCGACATCTTCTCCAAGTACCTGACCCCCGACCTACCGCTGCACGCCACCGACCTGGCCATCAACGGCGGCTCTCCGGAGGCCTGCGTCGAGGCGATGATCCAGGCCTCGGTGGAGCGGATGTACTCCGAGACCGACGAGAACCAGTTCCTCGAGGTCACGTACGCCGGTGGCGACAAGGAGATCCTGTACTTCCGCGACTTCAACTCCGGCGCGATGATCCAGAACATCGTCGACCGGGCCAAGAAGATGGCGATCAAGGACCTGCTCGCCACGGGTCAGCGCGGGCTGCGCGTGGAGCACCTGCTCGACGCCTGCGTCGCAGAGTTCCGCGAGAACGAGGACCTGCCGAACACCACCAACCCCGACGACTGGGCGCGGATCTCGGGCAAGAAGGGCGAGCGGATCGTCTACGTGCGCGTGATCGTGCAGGGCAAGGACGGCGCCGAGCCCGGTCGCTCGATCGACACGGTCGCCAACACCGGTCAGTACCTGTAGCCGCTAGCTCTCAATCTTGATGGCCGTAAGGTCGGGTGATGGGCGTCCGCCGCGTGATGGGGATCGAGACCGAGTACGGGGTCTCGTCGCCGGGCGACCCGTCCGCGAACGCGATGATGCTCTCCAGCCAGGTGGTGAACGCCTACGCCGCGCCGCTCGGCCACCTCAAGGCGCGGGCCCGCTGGGACTACGAGGACGAGGCGCCGCTGCGCGATGCACGGGGCTGGGAGCTGGCCCGGTCCGCGGCCGACGCCTCGCAGTTGACCGACCCCACGGCCGAGACCGAGGACCCGGCCCTGGCCAACGTCGTCCTCACCAACGGGGCGAGGCTCTACGTCGACCACGCCCACCCCGAGTACTCGAGCCCCGAGGTCACGTCCCCGCGCGACGGTGTCCTGTGGGACAAGGCGGGTGAGGTGGTGATGCTCACCGCCGCGCGGCGCATCGCCGAGACGCCCGGGCTCGACCCGGTGAACCTCTACAAGAACAACACCGACAACAAGGGCGCCTCGTACGGCACGCACGAGAACTACCTGATGCGTCGGGAGACCCCGTTCCCCGACATCGTGCGGGGCCTGGTGCCGTTCTTCGTGACGCGCCAGGTGTTCACCGGCGCCGGACGGGTCGGCATCGGGCCGGCGGGAGAGCGGGCCGGCTTCCAGATCAGCCAGCGGGCCGACTACTTCGAGGTCGAGGTGGGTCTGGAGACGACGCTGAAGCGCCCCATCGTCAACACGCGCGACGAGCCGCACGCGAGTGCCGACAAGCACCGCCGGCTGCACGTGATCATCGGCGACGCGAACCTGAGCGAGGTGGCGACGTTCGTCAAGCTGGGGACGACCGCCCTCGTGCTGGACATGATCGAGGCCAAGGCGATGCCGGACCTGACCCTCGACCGGCCGGTCTCGACGCTGCACGCCATCAGCCACGACCCGTCCCTGGCCGAGCTGGTGACCCTGCGGGACGGCGGCTCGATGACGGCCGTGCAGCTGCAGTGGCGCATCTACGAGGCCGCGGCGGCGTTCGTGGCCGACCGCGAGGGCTCCGATGCCGACCAGCAGACCAAGGACGTGCTGACCCGCTGGGAGAGTCTGCTGACCCGGCTGGAGCGCGACCCGATGGAGTGCTCGCGCGAGGTCGACTGGGTGGCCAAGCTACGGCTGCTGGAGGGCTACCGCTCGCGCGACGGGCTGCAGTGGGGCGACCCGCGGCTCGAGCTCGTCGACCTGCAGTACGCGGACGTCCGCCCGGACAAGGGGCTGTACCGCCGGCTCGCCGCCCGGGGGGCGATGGAGCGCCTGCTCACGGACGACGACATTGCGCGCGCTGCTGTCAAGGCGCCGGAGGACACCAGGGCCTACTTCCGCGGCGAGTGCCTGGCGCGCTACGGCGAGCACGTCAGCGCCGCGTCGTGGGACTCCGTGATCTTCGACGTACCCGGATCGCCGTCGCTGCAACGGGTTCCGACGATGGAGCCGCTGCGCGGCACCCGCGAGCACGTCGGCGCGCTGCTCGACCGGTGCGAGACCGCGCGCGACCTCGTCACCGCCCTCACCAACCGCTGACGCGTACCGCCGAACCTACCGAAGTCGCGTTTCGGGCTCGTTCAGCGGTGATTCCGTGGGTTCGGTAGGTCCGGCGGTACGGCGGTGGACGTAGAGCTGCACGCGCACCGGGGTCTGCCCCCACTCCTGGACCTGGGTCTCGACGCGGGTCCAGCCGGCGCGCGCGTACAGCCGCTGCGCCGCGATGTCGGTGTCGACCACAACCAGAACGGGCACGAGGCCGCGCGCTGACGCGGCGTCGACCGCGACGTCGAGCAGCCGCCGTCCGAGCCCGTGCCCGCGGATGACCGGCTTCACCAGCAGGTGGGCGACGACACCCAGTCCGCACGGCGGCACGCCGGCGTGCCCGGACCACGACTCGGACGACGGCTCCGTGGCGCGGTGCAGGGCCACGTGACCGACGACGCCGTCGCTCTCGGCCACCCAGGCGGCCAGCGTGTGAACAGGATCGAGCCACGCTGCGGGGTCGGCCGGCCAGTTGACCGGGTAGCCGTCGCGCTCGTGCACCGCACGCAGCAGCTGCACGCACGCCGGCAGGTCGTCGTGGCGGCGCCGGCGCACGGTATTCACCTGCTCTCCCTTCGTGTCCCACCGGTCCTGCGTCGGCGGTGGAACCTATGATCGAAGCACGAGCACGCGACCGAGAGGTGCAGCCATGGCAGGCCAGGAGCAGCAGCGCCACACGCGCCGGGACGACGGCGAGCCGGAGGAGGCGCCGCCCCCCGTCCCGACCGCCCCGGCCACGCAGGCCAAGGACGACGACATCGATGCCGTCCTCGACGACATCGACGAGGCGCTGGAGGCCAACGCCGAGACCTTTGTACGCGGATTTGTCCAAAAAGGGGGTGAATGATGGGATGAATTCTGATCTCAAGAGGTGCACAAGGTGCCGCGAGGAGAAGCCTCTGGAGGTGTTCAACCGCAATGCTCGCAGCCGCGACGGGAGATTTTCGTACTGCCGGGACTGCAATCGCGAGTATGAGCATGAGAGGGCTGCTCGAAGGGGCATCGTTCGCGTGAATCGACGAGAGCGGCTTCCTGGCAAGAAGTGGTGCCCTGACTGTCAGGACTACAGAGCCCTCGACGCCTTCGGAAGAAACCGAAGCGAAGGCGACGGTCTCACCGCGTACTGCAAGGCGCACCACAACGAACGAGGACGAGGGAATCGTGAACGGCTGCATGGCAGCACCAGGCACTACCACCTGGTCAGGCGATACGGCATCTCGGCGGCCGACGTGGACCACATGATCGAGCAGCAGCAGGGACTGTGCGCGATCTGCCGCCGTGAGCTGGATGCCAAGGCCCACGTCGACCACGACCATGTCACCAAGCAGGTCAGGGCCGTGCTGTGCTTCAACTGCAACGGCGGGCTCGGCCAGTTCGGTGACGACGCCGCACGGCTCCGCGCCGCCGCGGCCTACCTCGACCAGCACCGCGGCGTCCCCGCCCACGACCCGACGATCACGCTGAGCGTCGAGCAGCTCGGCATCGCGGTGTACTACACGTTCACCCACGGCGTCGGCGGCGAGGTCGGCGCCCGACAGTAGGGTCGGACCGTGAGCCTCGATCCGCACCGGCAGACCCGGCTGCCGTCGTCCTACACGACACCCGGCAGCCCGTCCTTCACCGAGTTCCTCGGCAGCCACAGCCCCGAGCTGCTGCCGGGCCGGCGCACGCTCCCCGCCGGGACGATCCCGGAGACCCCCCACGGCACGACGATCGTGGCGCTGACGTTCCCCGGCGGCGTC
>DASROP010000019.1:0-4078 GCA_035646835.1 Actinomycetales bacterium
ACAACCGCGCCGGTCACGTCGCCCAGTGCCGTGACCGCCGCCTCGACCTCCTCGGCCACCACGGTGTGCCCGCCGGTGACCACGGCGGCGTCACCCCGGCCGAGCACCTCGACCCCGCCGTCCACCGACCGGGCCAGGTCGCCGACGGTCGCCCAGTCCCCGTCGCGCATCAGCGGCCCGGGATCGGAGTGCTTGATCACGGGGGGAGGGGTGGAGAGGTAGCCCTCGGCGAGGTAGGGCGACGACACCCAGAGCACGCCGTCCACCACCCGCAGGCGGGCGCCGGGAAAAGGACGCAACGGGCCGTCGTCGCCGCGCCAGGCCACGAACGACAGCTCGGCCGCGCCGTAGTACTCCATGACCCGCCAGCCCAGGGCGATGGCGGCCGAGCGCAGCGCGGGTGGCGGGCGCCCGCCACCACCACCGTCCGCAGGCCGGGCCAGGCCGCGGCCCGGTCGACGAGCCGGGTCAGCTGCGCCGGGACGACGTGCGCGACGGTGGCCGACGCCGTGTCGCCTCCCGTCACGACCCCCGCGCCCAGTCGTCGTGCGTGCCAGGCGGCGTACAGGTAGAGCGTCGACGTCAGCGGGCCGGGCACGGACACCACGTCGTCCGCCGTGGTGCCCGTCACCTCCGCGAGCGGGGCGACGCTCGCCTCCCACGACGCGTGGGTGCGGACGACGGCGCGCGGTCGACCCGTGGACCCCGACGTGAACAGCACCAGGCGTGCAGGCCCCACCGCGTGGGCCGCGACCTGCTCGCGCGCCGCCGCACGGAGGGCGTCCGGCCACCGCGGGTCGAGGACGACGCAGGTGCGCCAGGCGTCCGTCGCTGCCACCACCGCGTCGAGGAGGGCGTCGTCGTCGTTCTCCTCGACGAGCTCAGGGCTGTCGGGAGCGCTCACGCTGCGGGGCCGCGACCGGGTACCCCTTGTGGACGCCGGCCGCCACGGCGGTGGCGACGAGCACCTTCACGGCGTCGCCGGGAAGGAAGACTGCGGCGGCGACCGCGGTCGCCACCAGGCCGGACGTCCCCGTGACGGCGGCCTGCACCGGGATGCCCACGAGGTAGACGACGATGATGCCGCCGGCCACGTTCGCCAGCGCGCCCCACCACAGCGGGTACGCGGGCAGCCTCCGCTGGACGAGCCATCCGGTGACGGCGGCGCCGAGCGGGAAGCCGATCAGGTATCCGGCGCTGGGGCCGGCGAAGACGCCGAGGCCACCCCGTCCACCGGAGAGCAGCGGGAGGCCCACCGCCACCAGCGCGAGGAACACCAGCACCGCCAGGGCGCCCCGCCGCCAGCCCAGCACCGAGCCGGCGATCATCACCCCGGCGGTCTGCAGCGTGACCGGGACGGCGTTGCCGAACACGTTCACCGACCCGGCCAACCCGAGGACGGCGATCAGGGCGGCGAACGTCGCCACCAGGGCGAGGTCGCGCGCTGGCAGGGCACGAGGGGTCGGCACGGTGTCTCCAGTCGGGGTCGGTCTACAGGTCGTCGGCGGCGAACGTGTCGCAGTCGCCGGCCGCGCCCGAGGAGTATCCCGCGAGGAACCACCGCTGGCGCATCTGGCTGGAGCCGTGGGTCCAGGCCTCGGGGTTGACCTGGCCCTGGGTGGACTCCTGGATCCGGTCGTCGCCGACGGCGGCGGCGGCCGACAACGCATCGGAGACGTCGGCGTCCGTCAGCGGCTGCAGGAACGGTTGCCCGCTCTCGGGGTCGGGGGTGCTCGCGGCGTGGTGCGCCCACACCCCGGCGAGGCAGTCGGCCATCAGCTCGACGCGGACGGCGCCGGACTCGGGGCCGCGGGGGTCGGCCTGCCCGCGGCCGAGGAGCCCCAGCTGGTTCTGGATGTGGTGACCGAACTCGTGCGCGACGACGTACTCCTCGGCCAGCGGGCCGCCGCTGGCTCCGAACCGCTCGCGGAGCAAGGAGAAGAAGTCCGAGTCGAGGTACACCGTCTGGTCGGGAGGGCAGTAGAACGGGCCGACGGCCGAGGTCGCCGAGCCGCAGGCGGTGCTGACCTGCTGGGTGAAGATGACCAGGTCGGGCTGGACGTAGGCGACGCCGGTGGCGGGGAGCTCCGTCTCCCAGACGGCGTCGAGGCTCTCGGCCGTGGCGATGATGCGGCAGTCGACGTCCGTGTTGGCGTCGGCGCCGGTGCGGCACTGCTCGAAGCCCTGTCCGTCGTCCGCCGGGAGGCCGCCGCCTCCGGTCAGGTCCGCCGGGTTGACCCCGAACACCAGCGCCAGGACGAGCAGGACGAGGCCTCCCGCGCCGCCGCCGATGGCGAGGCCGCCGCCGCCGCGGCTGCTGCTGGCCCGTCCGGGGTCGATCTGGACGCCCTCGTTGAAGCTCACTGCCTGCTCCTCGGCCGGTCGGGGGTCCACCCGACAGCCCGTAGAGTAGCGACACGTGATCACTGCCCAGGGCGTCGAGCTCCGCGCCGGAGCCCGCGTCCTGATGTCGGGGGTGAACTTCCGCATCGGCCCGGGCGACCGGGTCGGTCTCGTGGGTCGCAACGGTGCCGGCAAGACCACCTTGACCAGGCTGCTCGCCGGCGACGGCGAGACGGCCGCGGGCACGGTGCACCGCACCGGCGAGGTCGGCTACCTGCCCCAGGATCCCCGTACGGGCGACCTCGAGGAGGTCGCGCTCGACCGGATCCTCTCCGCCCGCGGGCTGGACGACGTCCTGCGTCGGATGCGCGAGACCGAGGGCGAGATGGCCAGCGCGGACGACGACACGCGCGACGCCGCGATGGCGCGTTACTCACGGCTGGACGCCGAGCTGGCCTCTCGCGGTGGCTACTCCGCGGAGGCGGAGGCCGCGCGGATCGCCAGCAACCTCGGGCTCGACGAGCGCGTGCTGGGCCAGTCGCTGCGGACCCTGTCCGGTGGGCAGCGTCGCCGCATCGAGCTGGCCCGGATCCTGTTCTCCGGCGCCCAGACGCTGTTGCTCGACGAGCCGACCAACCACCTGGACGCCGACTCCGTCGTCTGGCTCCGTGAGTTCCTCCGGGCCCACACCGGCGGGCTCGTCGTGATCAGCCACGACGTGGCCCTGATCGAGACCGTCGTGACGAAGGTGTTCTACCTGGACGCCAACCGGGCGGTGCTGGATGTCTACAACGTCGGGTGGAAGACCTACCTCCAGCAGCGCGAGGCCGACGAGCGGCGCCGGCACCGAGAGCGCGCGAACGCGGAGAAGAAGGCCGCGGCGCTGATGGGCCAGGCGGACAAGATGCGGGCCAAGGCGACCAAGGCCGTGGCGGCGCAGAACATGGCGCGGCGGGCCGAACGGCTCCTGGCCGGTCTCGAGGACGTCCGGGTGAAGGACAAGGTGGCCAAGCTGCGCTTTCCCGACCCGGCGCCGTGCGGGAAGACGCCGCTGCGGGCCACGGGGCTGTCGCGCTCCTACGGGTCGCTGGAGATCTTCACCGACGTCGACCTGGCGATCGACCGGGGCAGCCGGGTCGTCGTCCTCGGCCTCAACGGCGCCGGCAAGACGACGCTGCTGCGGATCCTCTCCGGTCTCGACCAGCCCGACACGGGCAGCGTGGAGCCGGGCCACGGCCTGCGGCTCGGCTACTACGCGCAGGAGCACGAGACGCTCGACACCTCGCGGACCGTGCTCGAGAACATGCGCTCAGCGGCGCCCGACCTCGGCGACACCGAGGTCCGCAAGGTGCTGGGGTCCTTCCTGTTCAGCGGTGACGACGCCGACAAGCCGGCGGCGGTGCTGTCCGGCGGGGAGAAGACCCGGCTCGCGCTGGCGACGCTCGTGGTGTCGGCGGCGAACGTGCTGCTGCTCGACGAGCCGACCAACAACCTCGACCCGGCGTCGCGCGCGGAGGTCCTGTCCGCGTTGCGCGGGTATGCGGGTGCCGTCGTCCTCGTGAGCCACGACGAGGGCGCCGTCGACGCCCTCGACCCCGTCGGGCAGCAGGACGACCCGCTCGGGATCGAGGGCGTCGACGGCGCCCTCGTCGTGGCTCACGAGGACGACGGCACCCGCATACCCGCGCAACGCGGACAGGACCTCCGCGCGCGACGCCGGGTCGAGGTTGTTGGT
>DASROP010000020.1:0-30922 GCA_035646835.1 Actinomycetales bacterium
CGCCCCGCCCCCTGCCACCCCTCGTGATCAAGCACTTCGATCCCCTCGAGCACGCCGACCGTGCTCCAGGCCGACGCCACGGCGGCTGCCGGCGACGAGCCCGCGCCGAACCGCCGTCCGGCCTCGGCGACGCACAGGTCGGCGAACGTGGCGAAGTCGCAGTCCGGTCGCACCCCACCGCCGAGCAGCACCGACAGCCACACCGCGCCGGCGCCCTGCCACGTCGGGCCGCCGATCGTCGTCGCGGCGAGCGCGAAGGCCCGGTTGGGGATGCCGGAGTTGATGTGCACGCCCCCGTTGTCGTCGTCCGTGGTGACGTAGTCCGCCATCGACGCCGGCTGCGGGTCGGTGCCCAGCACCGGGTCGTCGTACGCGGTGCCGGGCTCGAGCATCGACCGCAGCGCCACTCCCTGCACCCGGTCGGTGAAGAGCTCGTCGCCGATCAGCCAGTCGGCGTCGGCGGCGTCCTGACCCGCCTCGCGCTGGGTGACCATCGCCCCGACGACGTCGGAGACGCTCTCGTTGAGGGCGCCGGACTGCCCGGAGTAGACGAGGCGGGCGCTGGCGTCGGTGAGTCCGTGCGCGAGCTCGTGGCCGATCACGTCGAGACTGGCGGTGAAGCGGTTGAAGTACACGCCGTCCCCGTCACCGAAGACGAGCCGCTCGCCGTCCCAGAACGCGTTGGCGTAGTCCTGGCCGTAGTGCACCGTCGCGTCGAGGGGCGTGCCCCCACCGTCGATCGAGTCACGTCCGAACTCGGCGTGCAGCAGCTGCCACGTCGAGCCGAGGCCGTCGTAGCACTCGTCCGTCCCGGCGTCCCCCGTGGGCCCGGCGCCCTCGGTCCGCACCGGTCGACCGGGCAGCGTCGTCGACCCGCCGGCGTCGCTGACGGTGCGCCGCGGTCCCGCCCCGCCGGGAGCCACGTGAGACCGTGCCGGTCCAGGGCGTCCGGCGCGGAGCCGTTCATCGAGGACGACGGCCGCACGCGCGCGGTCCGCCGCCGGCACCGGACCTCGCGCGGCGATCCGCTCGAGCACGTAGCGGGGGACGAACTCGCAGCACATGGTCATCGCAGCCCTCCCGGGCACCCGGTCGAGCCGGATCGGCGGCGTTCTCAGCAGAAACACCGACCCTAGCCCCGGACGCCGTTACTGTGACCACGGCCACAGGGTCGAGCACGGGTTGCCGGACGACGGAGGACTGCGCGGTGGGCGAGACGACCAAGACGGTGCGCAGCAGCGCGACCGCCGAGGAGGAGCGCCGGCTGGCCGCCCGGATGGCGACCGCGCCGGCCTCGTTCGCGGCGATGTTCGCGGAGCGCGTCGAGCTCAGCGGGCCGGCCGAGGCCTTCAGGAGCAGGGACGGTGACGGCAACTGGGTTCCGCAGACGTGGCAGGAGACCGGTGACCAGGTCGCCGAGGTGGCGGCGGGGCTGATCACGCTCGGGGTCGAACCACAGCAGCGCGTGGCCATCGCGTCCGGCACGCGGCTGGAGTGGATCGTCGCGGACCTCGCGATCATGTCCGCGGGTGCCGCGACCACGACCATCTACCCGACCTCGACACCCGAGGACGTCGAGCACATCCTGCGTGACTCCGGCTCCCGCGTCGTCATCGCGGAGGACGCCACCCAGCTGGAGAAGGTGCGTGCCCACTGGGCGTCCCTGCCGGACCTGATGGCCGTGGTCCTCGTCGATGCCAGTGCGATCGCGACCGACGGCGCCGACGACCGGATCGTCAGCCTCGATGCGTTGCGGGAGAAGGGGGCTGCGCTGCTCGTCGACCGGCCGGACGCCGTTCGCGACACCACTGCCGCCGTGCGCGGCGAGGACCTGGCCACGCTGATCTACACGTCCGGGACCACGGGCCGTCCGAAGGGCGTTCGGCTGCGGCACTCGTCGTGGGTGTACGAGGGGCTCGCGGTGGACGCCGCGGAGGTGCTGACACCGGACGACCTGCAGTACCTGTGGCTGCCCCTGTCCCACTCGTTCGGCAAGGTGCTGCTGGCCAGCCAGCTCGCCACCGGCTACGCCACGGCGGTCGACGGTGACCTCGATGCGCTCGTCGACAACCTCGCCGTCGTCCGGCCGACCATCATGGCCGGCGCGCCCCGCATCTACGAGAAGGTGCACGGCCGCGTGGTCACCACGGCCGAGGCGGAGGGGGGCGTCAAGCTCAAGATCTTCAACTGGGCCTTCGGCGTCGGGCGGCAGGTGAGCGCGATCCGCCAGGCGGGAGGGCAACCGAGCGGGCTGCTCGCCGTCCAGCACGGCATCGCCGACAGGCTGGTGTTCAGCAAGCTCAAGGGTCGCTTCGGCGGGAGGCTGCGCTACTTCGTCAGTGGTGCCGCGGCGCTGTCGAAGGAGATCGGTGAGTGGTTCCACGCTGCGGACATCGTCATCCTCGAGGGCTACGGGCTGACCGAGACCTCGGCCGCGACGTTCGTCAACCGGCCGTCGAGGTACCGCTTCGGGACGGTGGGCATGCCGTTCCCCGGGACCGAGGTGCGGCTCGACACGGACGGCGAGGTGCTGGTCCGCGGGCCCGGTGTGATGGACGGCTACCACAACCTGCCGGAAGCGACCGCGGAGGTGCTCACCGACGACGGCTGGTTCCGCACCGGCGACATCGGCGAGATCACCGACGAGGGGTTCCTGCGCATCACCGACCGCAAGAAGGACCTGATCAAGACCTCGGGCGGCAAGTACGTTGCGCCGCAGACGATCGAGTCGCGCTTCAAGGCGATCTGCCCGCTCGCCAGCCAGGTCGTCGTGCACGGCGACGGGCGCAACTTCGTCTCGGCGCTGATCACGCTGGACGCCGACGCCGTGACCGGCTGGGCGGCGTCCCACGGCATGTCGGGTCGCTCCTACCGGGACGTCGTGACCTCGCCGGAGGTGCACGCGATGGTGGACGGCTACGTGCAGAAGCTGAATGCGACCCTCGGTCGCTGGGAGACGATCAAGAAGTTCGAGGTGCTGGCGGCCGACCTGACGATCGAGGAGGGCGACCTGACGCCCTCGATGAAGCTCAAGCGCCGGGCGGTGGAGAAGAAGTACGCCGACGTGCTGGACGGCTTCTACGCGTGAGCGAGCTGCTGGCGGTCTGCACGGTCGCCTCCCTGCACCCTGACGCAGGCAGCGTGGGCGTGACCGCGATCGACAAGCAGCCCGTCGCGGGGCGGGTCGCGGTGCGCGAGCTCGGTCTGTACGGCGACGTGCAGGCAGACCGGTACGACCACGGGGGCCGCGACCAGGCGGTGTACGCCTTCGCTGACGAGCAGGCCGAGCACTGGGCGGCCGAGCTGGGTCGGCCGGTCCTGCCTGGCTCGTTCGGGGAGAACCTCCGGACCGCGGGTCTCGACGTCGACGCTGCCGAGATCGGTGAGCGGTGGCGGATCGGCGAGAAGGTGGTTGTCGAGGTCACCTCGCCCCGGACCCCGTGCCAGACCTTCGCGCGGTGGCTGGACGAGCAGCGCTGGGTCCGGCGGTTCGCCGACCACGGTCACCCGGGTGCCTACCTACGGGTGGTCGAGCGCGGCGACGTGGGTGCCGGTGACGCGATCGAGGTCGTGCACCGGCCGGGGCACGGCATCAGCATCGGCGGATGGTTCAGCGAACCCACCCCGGACGCTGCACGCACGCTGCTCGAGGCCCACGCCGACGGCGACCTGGTGCTCGCCACCTCGATGCTGGACATGGCCGGGGTCGTCGCCACCCGAGGCTGAGCGCAGGCTGCGCGGAAGTGCATGATCACGCAGAAGTGCACGATCACGGTGGGTGGTGGGGGACGATGGCCGTGAGCAGGTGCTGCGGGCCGGCGTCGCCGCCGAGATACCGCGTCCCGGTGTCGGTGAAGCCGGCCCGCCGGTAGGCCGCGACCGCGACCGGGTTGGCCACGTTGACGGTCAGCACGACGAGCTCGACGTCGTCGAACAACGCGCCGGCCAGCACCGGCACCGCCGATGCCGCCGCGGTGCCGCGTCCGCCACCCTGCGCCGTGACGTCGAGGTAGAACGCGCGCAGCAGCACGGCGCGGGCCGGCGCGTCGACGAGCTCGTCGAGGTACCCGGCGCGGTCGAGCACTCCGAAGCCGATGGCCTGGTCACCGTCCAGCACGGCGAACCGGGTGCGGTCGGGGTCGGTGTCGGCGGCCGGCAGGGTGAGCTCGGCGCGCGATGCCCAGACCTCCTGCGCGGGCGTCGGGGCGAGGCGGACGACGGCGGCTCGCAGCGTGTCGTCGTCCGGTCCGATCGGGGTGAGGGTGACCGTGGGCACCCGCGGAGGGTAGCCAGCACCGCGCAGGCCTCCCGGCGTCCTTCCGTATCGTGGCCCCGGCGCGCAACCGTGGCCGCGCTGTCTCCAAGGAGGTCGGATGCTGGACGTCAGCCCGCTCGCGTGGATCGCGACGGTGGGCGTCGTGATCGCCCTGCTGGCGCTCGACCTGGCCGTCGCAGCGCTGCGTCCCCACGTCGTGGGGTTCCGCGAGGCCACCGCCTGGTCGGTGTTCTACATCGCGGTCGCGATCGTCTTCGGCGTGGTCTTCACGGTGCTCGCCGGGCAGGAGCTCGGCACCGAGTACTTCGCCGGGTACATCGTCGAGAAGAGCCTGTCGGTCGACAACCTGTTCGTCTTCGTGATCATCATGACGACGTTCGCTGTGCCCGAGGAGCACCAGCACAAGGTCCTCACCTTCGGCATCGTGATCGCGCTGGCCCTGCGGGCCGTCTTCATCGTGCTGGGAGCGACGCTGCTGGCCTTGTTCTCGTTCATGTTCCTCGTCTTCGGGCTCCTGCTGATCGGGACGGCGGTGCAGCTGTACCGGCACCGGGACGAGGACCCCGACGTCGAGGACAACGGGCTCGTGCGCCTCACGAGGCGGGTGCTGCCGGTCAGCGACGACTACGTCGGCGGCAAGCTCGTGGCCCGGGTCGGCGGGCGTCGGGTGGTCACCCCGCTGATGATCGTGCTCGTCGCCATCGGCAGCTCCGACCTGCTGTTCGCCCTGGACTCGATCCCCGCCGTGTTCGGGGTGACCGAGGAGGCGTACATCGTCTTCACCGCCAACGCGTTCGCGCTGCTCGGCCTGCGGGCCCTGTTCTTCCTGGTCAAAGGTCTGCTGGACCGCCTGGTGTACCTGTCGACCGGGCTTGCGGTCATCCTCGCCTTCATCGGGGTCAAGCTGGTGCTGCACTGGGCCCACGGGCTTTCCGAGGCCGTGCCCGAGATCCAGACCCCGTTCTCGCTCGCCGTCATCGTCGTGGTGCTGGTCGTGACGACGGTCGCCAGTCTGGCGAAGGTCCGACGCGACCCCGACGCCCGGGCGCACGCCGGCTCGCTGCGCGGGCACGCCGACGCCGAGCAGTGAGCCCGTCCGCCGCGCCGACGGGTGACCCCGCGCCACGCGACGGTGCGCTGCCGCCGTCCGTCCTGCCCGGGGCCGAGGACCGGGCGCTGGGCGTCTACCTGCACGTGCCGTTCTGCGCGACCCGTTGCGGCTACTGCGACTTCAACACCTACACGGCGCTCGAGCTGGGCGGCCCGGCCACCGGCACCGCGTCGCAGGCGACGTTCGCGGCGACGGCCGCCGACGAGGTGCGGCTCGCCGCCAGGGTGCTGCACGAGGTCGGTCTGCCCCGGCGGCCCGTGTCGACGGTGTTCGTCGGCGGCGGCACGCCGACCCTGCTGCCGTCGTCCGATCTCGTCGGTCTCCTGCGCACCGTCGAGCGCGAGCTGGGGCTGGCGCCCGGTGCGGAGGTCACGACCGAGGCCAACCCCGACTCGGTCACGCCGCAGTCGCTGGTCGAGCTGGCGGCCGGAGGTTTCACCCGGGTGTCGTTCGGCATGCAGTCGTCGGTGCCGCACGTCCTCGCGACGCTCGACCGCACTCACGACCCGCTTCGCGTCCCGGACGTCGTCGCCTGGGCGCGCGACGCCGGGCTCGCGGTCAGCCTCGACCTGATCTACGGAACGCCTGGCGAGTCGGTCGATGACTGGCGCGCCAGCCTCCAGGCGGTGACGGCCTGCGAGCCCGACCACGTCTCGGCGTACGCCCTGGTCGTCGAGGACGGTACCGCGATGGCCTCGAAGGTGGGGCGCGGCCTGCTGCCGGGCACGGACGACGACGACCTCGCCGCCAAGTACGAGATCGCCGACGACGTGCTGGGCGGTGCCGGTCTGGCCTGGTACGAGGTGAGCAACTGGGCCAGGACGCCGGCGGGCGCGTGCCGCCACAACCTCGGCTACTGGCGTGGTGACGACTGGTGGGGCGTGGGCCCGGGTGCGCACAGCCACGTCGGCGGCGTCCGCTGGTGGAACGTGCGGCACCCGGCCGCCTACGCGGCGAGGCTCGCGGCGGGGGACTCACCGGCCCAGGGTCGGGAGGTGCTGGACGACGAGACGCGGCTGACCGAGCGGGTGATGCTCGGCGTCCGGCTGGTCGAGGGCCTGGACGCGGCCGACCTGCCGCCGTCCGGCCGGGCCGAGATCGCGGCGCTCGTCGACGAGGGGCTCTGTGACGCGGAAGCCGCCCCGCACCGGGTCGTGCTGACCCGGCGGGGGCGGCTCCTGGCTGATGCGGTGGTGAGGACGCTCCTCAGGTGATCATCCGGATGTTGACCGGGTACCGGTAGTTCTCGCCCTTGTTGGCGGCGAGGCCCGCGATGATCGCGAACACGAGGCCGGCGATGCCGACGGCGATCCAGGTGAAGATGCCGATGATGAGGAACGTGAGGATGAAGCTCACCACGTATCCGATCAGCAGCGTGATCTGGAAGTTCAGCGCCTCGGCCGACTGCTCCTTGACGTACTGGCCGCGGTCCTTCTGGACCAGGTAGACGACCAGCGGCGCGAGGAAGCCGAACAGGATGCCGCCCAGATGGCCGAGCATCGCCCACATCCGCTGGTCGGTGGGGGAGAGCTCCTGGCCGACGCCGGGCTGGCCGGTCGGCGCAGGCGGGTACCCCTGCTGGCCGGCCGGCGGGTAGCCCTGCTGCGGGGCGCCGGCTCCCTGCCCGGCCGGCGGGTAGGACGGCGGCGGGGATGCGGCGTCCGCCGGTCCCTCCTTACGGAACTGCGGGTCCTCCGGCTGGTTCCCGGGATGTGGCTCGGACACTCCAGACCTCCCTGAGTGGTACGTGGTGATCACCACCGTAGACCTCCCACGGCCGGGTTGGGGCAGGTTCAGCTGACGAGTCGGATCGTCAACGGGTACCGGTACTCGCCGCCCCGGCTGGCCTCCACGCTCGCCACGATCACCAGCACCAGGTAGCCGATGCCCAGGGCCACCAGGATCGGCAGGCCGATCAGGATCACCGCGAGGATGCCGGCCACGACGATGTACAGCAGCCAGGTGAGGTTGAAGTTCAGCGCCTCGACCGCGTGGCGGCGCACGAACGGGGACCTGTCGCCGGCGACGAGCAGCACGACCAGGGGACCGAGAAAGCCGAGCGCCACGTACGCGGCGGCGAAGCTGGACAGGTGGGCGGCCATCCCCCAGTTGCGTTCCGCGGCGGGCGTGAGCGGTGCGGCGGGCTGGACGGCGATGGTGGGCTGGGACATCTCGAACTCTCCTGTTCCGGTGGGTGAGCGGGTGTGCTCGATGCCGAGAACGCTAGGCGCGCCGGCGCCGCCGGCCTACCGTGCCCACCCTCCTCTTCTCGGTGGGGCCACCCCCCGGTTGTCAGGCGGTGACGAAGTCGATCAGCTCCTCGACGCGGCCCGACAGGGTCGGCTCCAGGTCGGCGTATCCGCGGACGCCGGCCAGGATGCGTTGCCAGCCGCGGGCGACGTCCGCCTGGCTCGCGTCCGGCCAGCCGAGCGACTGCAGGGCACCGACCTTCCACGGCGTGCCTCGGGGGACGTCGGGCCACGCGGTCAGGCCGAGCCGCTGCGGGCGCACGGCCTGCCAGACGTCGACGTAGGGGTGACCGACGACGAGCACGTGCGCCGCGAAGGCGCTGTCGGCCACCGCCGCCTCGGCGATCCGCGTCTCCTTGCTCCCCGCCACCAGGTGGTCGACGAGCACGCCCAGGCGCCGCGTAGGCCCCGGCGCGAAGGCGCGCACCTCCGCGGCCAGGTCGTCGACGCCGTCCAGGGCCTCGACGACGACACCCTCGACGCGCAGGTCGTCGCCCCACACCTTCTCGACGAGCTCGGCGTCGTGGCGGCCCTCCACCCAGATCCTCGAGCCACGCGCGACGCGCGCCCGCTGGCCCTGCACGGCGCGCGAGCCGCTCGCCGTCCGGGCCCGGGCGCTTGCCGGCGCCGGACCGGACGGGCGGACGAGGCGCACCGGCTCGCCGTCCAGCCAGAACCCGGGACCGAGCCGGAAGGTGCGCCGGCGTCCGCGGCGGTCCTCGAGCTCCACGACGTGCAGGCCGCCGCTCTTCTCGACGCCCACGACCGCGCCGCACCAGCCGGTGTCGACGTCCTCGACCACCAGACCGGGCTCGGCGGCGACCTCCGGGACCGTCGGCGGGGCGTGCGGCGCCGCCAGGACGTCCCGGCCGTAGCGGTCACCCGGGCGCGTGCTCACCGCGGGAGGCTAGCGACCACGTAGACTTGGCACTCGACCGAGCGGAGTGCCAGGCGAGGATCGGAGGCGAGATGAACACCGACCGTCGGCTGTCGGTCCTGCGCGCCATCGTCGAGGACTACGTCTCCACCCGGGAGCCGGTCGGTTCGAAGGTGCTGGTCGAGCGGCACAACCTCGGCGTCAGCCCCGCCACGATCCGCAACGACATGGCCGTGCTGGAGGACGAGGGGTACATCGCCCAGCCGCACACCAGCGCCGGACGGGTACCGACCGACAAGGGCTACCGGATCTTCGTCGACAAGCTCTCCACCGTGAAGCCCCTGTCGACCGCCGAGCGCCGGGCCATCTCCACGCTGCTCTCGGAGGCTGTCGACCTGGACGACGTGCTCGAGCGCACCGTCCGGGCGCTGGCCCGGCTGACGAACCAGGTGGCCGTCGTCCAGTACCCCTCCCTCAGCCGGTCGACCGTGCGGCACGTCGAGCTGGTGCCGCTCGGGTCGGGGCGGATGCTCGTCGTCCTGATCACCGACACCGGGCGCGTCGAGCAGCGGACCGTGGATGTCGACCCCGCGCTGACGGACGACGTCGTCGGTGAGCTGCGGGCGCGGTTGAACGCGGCGGCGAGCGGACGGCCCCTGTCGGTGGTCGGCTCGCTCCTGGAGACCCTGCCGGAGGTGTTCCGCCCGGAGGACCGGCCGCTCGTGAGATCGGTCACCGGGGCGCTGGAGGACTCGCTCGCGACCGAGCGCGAGGACCGGATGGTGCTGGCCGGGACGGCGAACCTGGCGCGGTCGGGGACGGACTTCCCGTCGTCCATCTCGCCGGTGCTGGAGGCGATCGAGGAACAGGTCGTGCTGTTGCGGCTGTTGTCGGACATGGCGGACGATCCGGCCAGCGGTGTGTCGGTGCGGATCGGTCACGAGAACCTGCACGAGGGGCTGGCCGACGCCTCGGTCGTGACGAGCGGCTACGGTTCCGGTGGCGAGGTCATCGCACGGCTGGGTGTGCTGGGACCGACCCGGATGGACTACCCCACGACGATCGCGGCGGTGCGCGCCGTGGCCCGCTACGTCTCCCGGATCATCTCGGGCTGACCCCTTTCGACCCATCAGGAGCGACTGCACTTCGTGAGCGACCACTACGCCGTGCTCGGCGTCGACCGTGACGCGAGCACCGAGGACATCAAAAGGGCCTACCGCCGGTTGGCCCGCAAGCTGCACCCGGATGTCAACCCCGAGGCGGCCGAGGAGTTCAAGGAGGTCTCGCGGGCGTACCACGTGCTCTCCACCCCGGAGAAGCGGCGCGCGTACGACCTCGGTGGCGACCCGAACGGCACCGGCGGCGGCTTCGGACCCGGCTTCGGGTTCAGCGACATCTTCGAGACCTTCTTCGCGGGGGCCGGCGGGGGTGCGCGTGGCCCCGTGTCGCGGCAGCGACGCGGTCAGGACGCCCTGATCCGCCTGGACATCGACCTCGAGCAGGCGGTGTTCGGGGCGGAGCGGGAGCTGGTCGTCGACACCGCGGTCGTCTGCCCGACCTGCGACGGGTCGTGCTGCCGTCCGGGCACCTCTCCGGCGCGGTGCGACGTCTGCGGCGGCCGGGGCCAGATCCAGCGCACCGCGCGGTCGTTCCTCGGCCAGGTGATGACGACGTCCGCCTGTCCGGCCTGCGGCGGCTACGGCACCGTGATCCCGGACCCGTGCCTGGAGTGCTCCGGCGAGGGGCGGGTCCGCACCCGGCGGACCCTGACGATCCGGGTGCCGGCGGGGGTCGACACCGGCACGCGCATCCAGCTCGGGGGTCAGGGCGAGGTCGGGCAGGCGGGCGGGCCTCCCGGCGACCTGTACGTCGAGATCGCAGAGCGCCCGCACGAGGTCTTCACGCGGCGCGGCGACGACCTGCACTGCACCATGATCGTGCCGATGACGGCTGCCGCGCTGGGTACGTCGCTGGACCTGGAGACGCTGGACGGCGACCGGTCGATCGACGTGCGGCCGGGGACCCAGCCCGGGGAGGTGCAGACCCTGCGCGGGCTCGGCGTCACGCACCTGCGCTCCGGTGGCCGCGGCGACCTGCACCTGCACCTCGACGTGGCGACCCCGACGCGCCTCGACGACGAGCAGACCGAGCTGCTGCGCTCGCTGGCCACGCTGCGTGGCGAGGAGCGTCCGGCCGGCCGGATGGCCGCGGCCAACCCGAGCGTGTTCTCCAAGCTGCGCGACCGCTTCGCCGGCCGCTGACGCCTTCGCCACCCCTTGACCCCAGTGATCGTCGGACCGTTCTGGCTGCTATCGCGACCAGAGTGGTCCGACGATCAAGCGGGTATGGGTGGAGAGTTACTCATGCGCTGGCGATCCGGACGACCTGGATGCTGTGCTGCCGTCCTTCGGTCCGGAGCGACAGGTACGTGGCCTCAACCCGCCGCAGGTGTCGAAGCGGATTCTTCGTCAACTGGGCAGGTGTGATGCCGAGGATCGTGGCGCCGGCGGCAGTCAGGGTGCCGTCGTCGTCCAACGTGTTGTCGAAGTCCTCGCCCTCGGTGTGGTGCTCACGGCTGTGGATCTGCACACCGAGCCCAACGTCCTGAATCCAGAAGTCGGGCGTCGGCAGGAGAACGCCGCACGAGTCCTTCAACGTGGCGTTCGGCAGGATCTCCGGCAGCACCTGACTGCTGCGGAGCAAGCGCAGGCAGTCGGCCTCCGGGGCGGACCAGACACCGGCCTCTGCCGCGATGACACCGGCCCGCAGCGCCAGGCTGCTCCGATTGGGGGCCCGCTCCAGCTCGTGCCGAAGCGTGGGCAACGTAGCGAGGCGGCGCTGCACAACCTGCAGTACGACCGCTTCGACGGCGCGGGGACCAGGGAGGAAGGGGGCTGCGTCGACGACAGCACGCGCCGGTGACGCGCAGCGCAGCCCGGCGAGCATTCGCGAGGATGGATCGACACGGGTGCTGGCTCGCACCACCGCGAAACCCGCCCTCCGGCTCTTGCGTCGTTCGTTGACGAACAGGTGCACGGTGCCCGGCGGCGGCAGATACCTGATTCCGTGCCTGCGCGCTGCCTCGATGCCGGTGATCGTGGCGTCGGACCCGGCGTACAGCCATGCCGCGATGAGTCGCTGCTCGTGGTCCAGCCGTCCGGTGAACAGCGCAACGACGCCGGGGAGGACGGCCTGCCAGTCACGTCCGAGCTGCCATCTCAGCTGGGCTCGGGTCACGCCGACCGCGTAGAGCTGATGACGGTGGACGATGCCGCGTTGTCGGTCCGCGGTCTCCGCCAGAGCGGGATGTAGATCCATTCGTCCAGGGTCGGCGCCATCAGCCGACTCGCCCAGGCGCTCTTCGACGACTGTGGATGGTGTGATCCGCGTGCGTCTTGTGGACGGGACGTTCTGCACCCCCACATACCTGATCGTCGGACCACGCTGGCTGCGATGACGACCAGAACGGTCCGACGATCAGTGGGTCGGCGGTGGGGTCAGGTGACCGTGAAGGACTTGGTGTCGAAGGAGCGGACGGTGCCCTCGGCACCACCGGACGCGTCCGGGACCTCCACGGTGAGGGTGTACTCGCCCGGTGCGGACACATCGAGGTCGAGCGACCACGTGCCGCGCTGGCCGGTGTCGACCGGAGCCCCACCAGGGCCTTCCACCCCGAAGAAGCCCTCGTCGACCACCGACCCTCCGCGCTCGAGCGTCCACACCAGGGTGTTCTCGTAGGCGTTGACGCCCGAACCGGTCACCGTGAGCGCCCCGAGTGGTGTGCTCGCGCCGTCCGGCAGGTCGATCCACACCAGGGCCCGGGGGTCGTCGAAGCCGCCGCCGCGGGAGATCGGCTCGGACGCCGACACCACTCCGAAGAGGTCGGACGGCGACCCCTCGACCGTGAAGCGGACCGGCACGTCCTGCTGGGCGGCGGCGGTCGCCGTCCACACCAGCTGCTGGACGGCGACGACCGCCAGCTCCGAGCCCATCGACGACCCGGCCGCGGCCGCGTTGAGGTCGATGCCGATCTCGTCGGCACCGAGCGAGGTCGTCGCGGCGGACCCGTTGGCCCACGGCGTCGAGTAGTCCGGGTCGGCGGGCGTGCCGCCGAGCGCCGCGTCGACCGCGGCCTGCACGCGCTCTGCCGCATCGGCCGGCCCGGCCTCGCCGAACTCCCGGAACAGCGCGAAGCGCGAGCCCTGCTCGCCGACCCAGTACACCGGCAGCGCCTCGCCGAGGGCGGGAGGCGGCGGCTCGGAGGTCTCGGACGGCGTGGGCTCGGTCGTCGGGGCGGGCTCCGTCGCGGAGTCGGTCACCGACGGCGTCTGCGCCGGCGTGATCGGGTCGTCGTCGCCGCCGAGGGCGAACACGGCCCCGACGCCGATCGCGACCGCGGCGACCGCGGCCACCGCCGCCAGCGCGGGCACCCAGCGGGGCCGCCGCTCGGACTCGATGCGGTCGGTGATCTCCGACAGCCTCTCGCTGGGCTGGACCATGTCGGCCTCCCGGGTCAGCGCGCGGCGCAGCAGCCGCGCGGTCTCTGCGTGCTCGGGGTCGGGCTCGTCCCCGAGTGGAATCGGCATCGTGCGGTCGTCACTCATGCGCCGCCCCCCTCGTCGTGAAGAGCCACGCGCAGCGCCGCGAGACCGCGGTGGGCGTGGCTCTTGACCGAGCCCCGGCTGATCCCCAGGGTCTCGGCGATCTCGGCCTCCGAGGCGTCGGAGTAGTAGCGCATCACCAGCACCTCCTGCTGCCGCAACGGCAGCCGTCGCACCGCGGCCAGCACGGCCGCGTCCGTCTCGGCGTCCAGCGCCCGTTCCTCCGGACCCGCCGGCGGCGGCGCGCCCGGCGCGCGGTGCCGCACCTCGACCTGCCGGTGCCGCTGCACCGACCGGCAGCCGTTGACGACGCTGGTCCGCAGGTAGCCGACGCCCGAGCCCGGGTCGCGCAGCGAGGGCCAGCGACGGTGCAGCGCCACGAACGCGTCCTGCACGACCTCCTCGGCCGTCGCCGTCTCGCGCAGCAGCAGGGCCGCCAGGCGCACCATCGCCGGCCAGTGGCTCGCGTAGAGCTGGCGGACCGCCTCGTCGGCGTCCCAGTCGGCGCCCTCAGCAGGCGAGGCAGCAGCGTCTCGCACGCGCGCCTCCCTCCAGAGCACCGCCATCGTCATACCTGGCACACGCGCAGGTCCGGCCCCAGGTTGTCCCAGGCCGGCGTCCGATCGGGGGACGCGCGCCGCCGCTACCGTGGTGGCCATGGCCGACGACTGTCTGTTTTGCAGGATCGTGGACGGCGAGGTGCCGGCGGACGTCGTCACCCGCACCGACCGTGTGCTCGCTTTCCGTGACATCAACCCCCAGGCTCCGACGCACGTGCTGGTGATCTCCCTCGAGCACCACCCGGACGTCGGGGCCCTGGCGGACGTCGATCCCGAGGCCCTCGCCGAGCTGGTCCGGGTGGGCCGTCAGATCGCGGCCGAGGAAGCGCAGGGCGACTTCCGCCTGGTCTTCAACAGCGGGGCCCAGGCCAACCAGAGCGTGTTCCACGTGCACGGCCACGTGCTCTCCGGCCGCGACATGACCTGGCCCCCCGGCTGAGCCTGCGCGGGTAGCATGGCGGGGTCCGACCGTCGTCGCGCGAAGCAGGAGCAGGGCACCAGCGCCCGTCACATGACCGACTACTCCCTCACCGGTTCACCGCGGGCCGATGCCGAGCCCTCGGGCCAGCGCGACACCCAGCACCGCATCGTCGTCCCGAACGACGTCTCGATGGTCTCCCTCCTCGGCCCGGCCGACGAGCTGCTCCGCGTGGTCGAGCGCGCCTTCCCCAGGGTCGACGTGCACGTCCGGGGCAACGAGGTGACGGCGACGGGCAGGGTCGGCGAGGTCGCCCAGGTGGAGCGGCTGTTCGACGAGATGCTGGCCGTGCTCGCGAGCGGCCAGGGCCTGAGCCCGGACGCCGTCGAGCGGTCGATCGGGATGCTGCGCCAGATCGGGTCGGAGCGGCCTGCCGACGTCCTGACCCTGAACGTGCTGTCCAGCCGCGGGCGGACCATCCGGCCGAAGACCGTGAACCAGAAGCGGTACGTCGATGCGATCGACCAGCACACCGTCGTGTTCGGCATCGGGCCGGCGGGCACGGGCAAGACGTACCTGGCGATGGCCAAGGCGGTGCAGGCGTTGCAGGCCAAGACCGTCAGCCGCATCATCCTGACCCGGCCCGCCGTCGAGGCGGGCGAGCGGCTCGGCTTCCTGCCCGGCACCCTCACCGAGAAGATCGACCCGTACCTGCGGCCGCTGTACGACGCGCTGCACGACATGCTCGATCCCGAGTCGATCCCGCGCCTGATCGCGGCCGGCACGATCGAGGTGGCGCCGCTCGCATACATGCGTGGCCGTACCCTTAATGACGCGTTCATCATCCTCGACGAGGCCCAGAACACGAGCGCCGAGCAGATGAAGATGTTCCTGACCCGGCTCGGCTTCTCCTCGCAGATGGTCGTCACCGGCGACGTCACCCAGGTCGACCTGCCGGCCGGGACGACGTCCGGCCTGCGGATCGTCCAGGAGATCCTCGACAACATCGACGACGTGCACTTCGCGATGCTGAGCTCGGCGGACGTCGTCCGGCACCGGCTGGTCGGGGAGATCGTCGACGCCTACGGGCGCTGGGACGCCACGCGGGCGCCCACCGACAGTCGCGCACCACGCGGACGCGGTCGCCGGTGAGCACCGAGGTCGTCAACGAGTCGGGCGAGGCGGCGGACGAGGCGGAGATCGCCGCTCTGTCCAGGCACGTGCTCGATGCCCTGCACGTCCACCCGCAGGCCGAGCTGTCCGTCCTGCTCGTGGACGTCGACGCGATGGCCCGGCTGAACGAGCAGTGGATGGACGAGTCCGGGCCCACCGACGTCCTGTCCTTCCCGATGGACGAGCTGCGCCCGGGCACCGCGGGCGAGCCGAGCCCTGCGGGCCTGCTCGGTGACGTCGTGCTGTGCCCCGAGGTCGCCGCCAAACAGGCTGCTGCCGCCGGGCACGCGCCCGCCGAGGAGCTGCTGCTGCTCACGACGCACGGCATCCTCCACCTGCTGGGGTACGACCACGCCGAGCCGGACGAGGAGAAGGAGATGTTCTCGCTGCAGCGCCAGCTGCTGCTGACGTTCCTCTCGACGCGGGGCCGTCCGTGACGTCAGTCCCCTCGGGCTTGCTGCTGTTCATCGCCGTGGTGCTGGTGGTGGCCGCCGGGCTCCTCGCCGCCACCGAGGCCGCGCTGGCCCGCCTGACCCGCTCGGCGACCGCTCGGATGGTCGCCGACCAGCGCCGCGGTGCCGAGGCCCTGCAGGCGGTCGTCGCCGACCCGGCTCGCGCCATCAACGTCTCGATCTTCCTGCGCGTGGCCGCCGAGTCCGCGGCCGCGGTGTGCGTCACTCTGGTTCTCGCGTCGGTGATCGACGCCGGCTGGGTCGCGGTGCTCGCGGTGAGCGCCGCGGTGATGGCGGCCGTGTCGTTCGTGCTCGTCGGTGTCAGCCCGCGCACGATCGGCAGTCAGCACGCCGAGACGATGGGGCTGCTCGCCGCTGCCCCGCTGCGAGCTGCCGCCCGGTTCCTCGGCCCGATCGCCCAGCTGCTCGTCGTCCTCGGCAACGCGGTGACGCCGGGGCGTGGATTCCGCGAGGGTCCGTTCGCGTCCGAGGGCGAGCTGCGCGAGATGGTCGACCTGGCCAGCGAGTCGCAGGTGATCGAGGCCGGCGAGCGCCGGATGATCCACTCCGTCTTCGACCTGGGCGACACCATCGTGCGGGAGGTGATGGTGCCGCGCACCGACGTCGTGAGCACAGGAACCACCACGACCTTGCACGAGGCGATGTCGCTGTTCCTGCGGTCCGGCTTCTCGCGGATACCGGTGGTGGGGGAGTCGGTGGACGACGTCTGTGGCGTGCTCTACCTCAAGGATGTCGCCCGCCGCGCGCACGCCGACCCGGACGGGATGCGCGGCCAGGTCGCCGAGGACGTGGCCCGGCAGCCCGTGTTCGTGCCCGAGAGCAAGCCGGTCGACGCCCTGCTGCGCGAGATGCAGCGCGACTCCACCCACATCGCTGTGGTGGTCGACGAGTACGGCGGGACGGCGGGCCTGGTCACGATCGAGGACCTGCTGGAAGAGATCGTCGGCGAGATCGCCGACGAGTACGACCGCGAGATGCCCGGCGTCGAGCGGGTCGAGGAGGACACCTACCGGCTCTCGGCGCGGCTGCCGATCGACGACCTCGCGGAGATCTTCGACGTCGAGGTGGACGATGACGAGGTCGATTCCGTCGGTGGGCTGATGGCCAAGTCCCTGGGCAAGGTCCCGATCCCGGGTGACGAGGTCTCCGTCGGCGGGTTGGTGCTCGTGGCCGAGCGACGCGAGGGGCGACGCAACCGCGTGGCCACGGTGATCGCGCGACGCGCCGGGCCCGCCGCAGCTCAGGGTTCGCGTTGAGCACCGCGCAGCATCGATCTGGTTTCGCCTGCATCGTCGGGCGGCCCAACGCGGGCAAGTCGACGCTGACCAACGCGATGGTCGGCGAGAAGGTCGCGATCACCTCCAGCCGGCCGCAGACGACGCGCCACACCATCCGCGGCATCGTCAACCGCCCGGACGCCCAGCTGGTGCTCGTGGACACGCCGGGACTGCACCGGCCGCGGACCCTGCTCGGCCAGCGCCTCAACGACCTCGTGATGGACACGCTCGCCGAGGTGGACGTCGTCGGCTTCTGCCTGCCCGCCGACCAGAAGGTGGGCCCCGGCGACCGCTTCATCGCGGCCAAGCTGACCGGGCTCGACCGGACGCCGGTGGTGGCGATCGCGACCAAGTGCGACCTGGTCGACGACGGTCGCCTCGCCCAGCATCTTGTGGCCGTCGACGCCCTGGGTGACTGGGCGCACGTCGTCCCGGCCTCGGCCACGCGCGGCCACCAGGTCGACGTCGTGGAGTCGTTGCTGGTGGAGTCGTTGCCTGCCGGGCCCAGGCTCTATCCCGACGGCACCCTGACGGACGAGCCCGAGGCCGTGATGATCGCCGAGCTGGTCCGCGAGGCCGCCCTCGAGGGAGTTCGCGACGAGCTGCCGCACTCCCTGGCCGTCGTGGTCGAGGAGATGCTGCCGCGCGAGGGTCGCAGCGACGGTCTGCTCGACGTGCACGTGCAGCTGTTCGTCGAGCGCGACTCCCAGAAGGGCATCGTGATCGGACGGCGGGGGGCCCGCCTGCGCGAGGTCGGCACCACCGCCCGGCGCGGCATCGAGGCGCTGCTGGGCGTCCCGGTGTTCCTGGACCTGCACGTCAAGGTCGCCAAGGACTGGCAGCGCGACCCGAAGCAGCTCCGCCGCCTGGGATTCTGACCCGGTGCCCCTGTGCGTCCTCTGTGCGCGTTGAGCGGTCTCAGACGTCGTTGAGGCAGCGCAAGGTGCACAGAGGACGGCCGGGTAAAGTCGTGGGCATGCGCGTCGGTGTCTTTGGTGCCACAGGTCAGGTCGGCGGCGTGATGCGCCGCCTGCTCGCCGAGCGGGGCTTCCCGCTGGACGACGTCCGCTTCTTCGCGTCGTCGCGCTCCGCCGGGACGACGCTCGCGTGGGCCGACGGCGAGGTCGTCGTCGAGGACTCCGCGCTCGCGGACCTGGCCGGTCTGGACCTCGCCCTGTTCTCCAACGGCAAGACGGCCTCGCGCGAGCTGGCCCCCAAGGTCGCGGCCACCGGCGCGATCGTGGTGGACAACTCCTCCGCGTGGCGGATGGACCCACAGGTCCCGCTGGTCGTCAGCGAGGTCAATGCCGACGACCTGGACGACGTCCCGCTGGGGATCGTCGCCAACCCGAACTGCACGACGATGGCGGCGATGCCGGTGCTCGCGCCGCTGCACCGGCGCGCGGGGCTGGTCAGGCTGGTCGTCTCCTCCTACCAGGCCGTCTCCGGGTCCGGTGGGGCCGGCGTCGCCGAGCTCGACGCCCAGGTGCAGGCCGTTGGGCGCGACGCCGCGCGGCTGACGGTCTCCGGTGACGCCGTGGAGATGCCCGACGCCAAGCTCTACGCGCAGCCCATCGCGTTCAACGTGGTCCCGCTGGCGGGCTCGCTGCTGGACGACGGCAGCGGGGAGACTGACGAGGAAGCCAAGTTACGCAACGAGACGCGCCGGATCCTGCACATCCCGGAGCTGCTGGTGTCCGGAACCTGTGTCCGCGTGCCGGTGTTCACCGGTCACTCGTTGTCGATCAACGCCGAGTTCGCCGACCCACTGTCGCCGGCCGAGGCGACGTCCCTGCTGGCAGAGGCCCCCGGCGTCGCGCTGGCCGACGTCCCCACCCCGCTGCAGGCGGCGGGCACCGACCCGAGCCTCGTCGGGCGGATCCGTGCCGACCCCGGCGTCGCCGGCGGGCGCGGCCTGGCCCTGTTCGTCTCGGGCGACAACCTCCGCAAGGGCGCGGCGCTGAACGCCGTCCAGATCGCGGAGGAGCTGCTCCGCCGCCGCCGGTAGCCGCCACCCCTTGCTCACGGAGCCGTGTGTTGCGCACTGAAGCCGCAACAATCCGCGCTGCGGCGCGGGTCTCGGTGCGCAATGTCGGGTTCGGTGGACCGCGGATCGGATCGAGGGCTACTCTCGTCCTCGTGCGCATGAGCCTCCTCCTTGGCCGCCGCGACGAGGGTCTGTAACCAGACCGGTCCCCTCGCCGCGGAGCTGTGAGCACCCCTCCGGTCGCCCCAGCAGCAGCCTGAGAGGCGAGACCATGGAGACCATGCAGAACCTGCAGCAGCCGTCGGGGATGCCGACGCACCGCTACCCGCCGTTCCACGACCAGATCCGCGTCGAGCTGCCCGACCGCACCTGGCCCGAGCGGCGCATCACGAAGGCCCCGCGGTGGTGTGCCGTCGACCTCCGGGACGGCAACCAGGCCCTGATCGACCCGATGAGCCCCGAGCGCAAGCGGCGCATGTTCGAGCTGCTGGTGCGGATGGGCTACAAGGAGATCGAGGTCGGGTTCCCGGCCGCGAGCCAGACCGACTTCGACTTCGTGCGCGAGCTGGTCGAGAGCGACCTGATCCCGGACGACGTGGTGATCCAGGTGCTGACCCAGGCCCGCGACCAGCTGATCGAGCGCACCTACGACTCGATCCGCGGGGCCAAGCAGGCCGTCGTCCACCTCTACAACTCCACGTCGGTGCTGCAGCGCGACGTGGTGTTCGGGATGGACACCGACGGCATCGTCGACATCGCCCTGCAGGGTGCCCGGCTGTGCCGCAAGCTCAGCGAGGGCCTGACCGGCACCGACGTGTTCTACGAGTACTCGCCCGAGTCGTACACCGGCACCGAGCTCGACTTCGCCGCGCGCATCTGCAACGAGGTGCTCGAGGTGTTCGAGCCGGCGCCCGACCGCAACGTCATCGTGAACCTCCCGGCCACCGTGGAGATGGCCACGCCCAACGTCTACGCCGACTCGATCGAGTGGATGAGCCGTCACCTGGCGCACCGGGACGACGTCGTCCTCTCGCTCCACCCGCACAACGACCGGGGGACCGCGGTGGCGGCCGCCGAGCTGGGCTACATGGCCGGCGCCGACCGGATCGAGGGCTGCCTGTTCGGCAACGGTGAGCGCACCGGCAACGTGTGCCTGGTAACGCTGGGGTTGAACCTGTTCAGCCAGGGCGTCGACCCGCAGATCGACTTCGGCGACATCGACGAGGTCCGTCGCACCGTGGAGTACTGCAACCAGCTGCCGGTACCCGAGCGCCACCCGTACGGCGGCGACCTCGTCTTCACCGCGTTCTCCGGATCGCACCAGGACGCCATCAGCAAGGGCTTCGGCGCGATGGCGCGGCGAGCCGCCGAGCAGGACGCCGACGTCGACGAGATGGTCTGGAAGGTGCCGTACCTGCCGATCGACCCCAAGGACGTCGGCCGCACCTACGAGGCCGTGATCCGGGTCAACTCGCAGTCGGGCAAGGGCGGCGTCGCCTACCTGATGAAGACCGAGCACCAGCTCGACCTGCCCCGGCGGCTGCAGATCGAGTTCAGCCAGGTGGTCCAGGCACGCACCGAGTCAGGCGGAGGCGAGGTGTCGTCGTCCGAGCTGTGGAGCGTCTTCACCGACGAGTACCTGCCCTCGCTCCGCGGGCCGGGTCGCTTCGCGCTTCTCGCCTCGCGGCAGACGAGCGAGGCCGGGGGGGCCGACCGGCTCTCGGTCGACATCACCGACGACGGCCGCGAGCGCACGCTGGAGGGGCTCGGCAACGGACCCATCGCCGCGTTCGTGCACGCGCTCGCCGAGATCGACGTCAAGGTGCGGGTGCTCGACTACCACGAGCACGCGATGAGCGCAGGCGGCGACGCGACCGCCGCGGCGTTCGTCGAGTGCGAGGTCGGTGAGCGGGTGCTCTGGGGTGTCGGGATCGACCCCAACATCGTCACCGCATCGCTCGCGGCGGTCGTCTCGGCAGTGAACAGGGCGGTCCGCCGATAGGGGGTCCTTGGCCCGAATCCCTGCGGCGCCGCGCCGGCGGGTGCTTCGATACGCCCGTCAGGGAGGTATCACGGCGGACGGGGAGCACGAGTGTTGAACGGACTCGCGGTCGTGGGCGAGTTCGGGCCGTTCGACCTGATCGCCGACCGGGCGCACGAGCAGTACCTGACCGGGTTCTGCGAGCGCTCGGTGACGACGTGCCGGGAGTCGCTGCCCCTCGTGCTGGCGGCGGGTGACCGGATCACCGCGCGCTACCTGCGGTACGTGTGCGGCGTGGCCCTGCAGGAGCTCGGGCGTCACGCCGAGGTCGTCGCCGAGTCGCAGCGGCTGCTGGCCGACATCGACGCGACCACCGAGCCGTTCTGGCGCGCGAAGGGTCTCGCGCTGCTCGCCGAGGCCTGCATCTCCCTCGGGGAGATGACCCGGGCGATGGACGCCCTGGCCGAGGGCTCCTACCTGCTCGCGTCCACGCCGTCCCGGGCCTACAACCACATGTCGGCGAGCATGGCGGTGGCGCTGGCTCTGCGGGCGATCAACCTCTACGAGCAGGCCGACGACCTGCTGCTCGCGGTGGTACACAACGAGGACCCCGGCCTGGACGTGCTGGTGCTCCAGGAAGCGACGCTCCTGCACGCCTACTGGGCCGCCACCCTCGACCTCCTGGGGCACCACGACGAGGCGTCGAGGCACGTCATCGTGTGCGCGCAGCGGGCGCAGCGGCTACGACGGGACGCGGTGGCCGCCGGTCACGAGGAGATGGCAGCCCGAGCCGACCTGTACGAGGCGTTCGCCTGGGAGCGGCTGGGCGAGCGGGAGCTGGCCGAGCGCCTCCTGCTCGCCGCGCTGGACGCCAACCCGCTGCGCGACGAGCTGGTCGAGGCCGACCTGATGCACCTGACGATGGGCCGGATCGCGGCGGGACGAGGCGACCTGGACGACGCCCGCAAGCACCTGATCATCTCGACCACCGGTGCCGAGCAGGCGGGCCGCGACATCTGGGCCGCGACCGGGCTCACCGTGCTGGCCGAGATCGACGAGCTCGAGTTCGGCCCCCACCCGGCCGTCGGGCGGTGGCGCTTCCTGGCCCGGCAGCTGGTGGCCAGGATCTGGCTGGATCGGGAGGGCCGGTTCTCGGCCCTGCGGGCCCGGATCCGGGTGCGGGAGCTGCTCGACCAGGCCGACCGGATGGGCCAGGCCGCGCGGGAGGACCCGTTGACCGGCCTCGGCAACCGTCGTCGGCTGATCGAGCACGTCGGCGCGGCCGAGCGGGAGCTCTCCGCGATCTTCGTCGACATCGACCGGTTCAAGGACGTCAACGACACGTTCTCGCACGAGGTGGGCGACGAGGTGCTGCGGCGTCTCGCGGCGGTCCTGATGTCGCACTGCCGCGCCGACGACGTCGTCGTCCGGTACGGCGGTGACGAGTTCCTCGTGCTGACCACCGGCGACCCCACGGTCGCCGGTGCGGTCGCCCAACGGGTGCATGCCGCCGTCCGGGCGACCGCGTGGCAGGAGGTGGCGCGCGATCTCCGGGTCACGGTGTCCGTCGGGGTCGCCACCGGCCTGCCGGCGCAGGACGCCCTGGGGGCGGCCGACGCGGCGCTGTACGCGGCCAAGCGCGCCGGTCGCGACCAGGTGGTCAGTGCTGGGTGACAATGACCGCGTGAGCCTGTACCGGGACGAGGGCGTCGTGCTGCGCACCCAGAAGCTGGGTGAGGCCGACCGCATCGTCACGTTGCTGACGCGCGGCAGCGGGCGGGTGCGGGCGGTGGCCAAGGGCGTCCGGCGGACGTCGAGCCGGTTCGGCTCCCGGCTCGAGCCGTTCACCGTGGTCGACGTGCAGCTCTACGCGGGCCGCTCCCTCGATATCGTCACCCAGGTCGAGACGATCTCCCCGTACGGTCGCTCGATCGTGGCCGACTACCCCACGTACACGGCCGGGACGGCGATGCTCGAGACGGCGGAGCGGCTCACCGACGTCGAGCGCGAGCCCGCGGTCCAGCAGTACCTGCTACTGCTCGGAGGCCTGCGGACGCTGGCGGCAGGGGAGCACGACCCCTCGCTGGTGCTCGACGCGTTCCTGCTGCGGTCGCTGGCCGTCGCAGGCTGGGCGGCGAGCTTCGGCGACTGCGCCCGGTGCGGTGCCGCGGGTCCGCACGCAGCGGTCGCCATCGCGCTCGGTGGGTCGGTCTGCCCGCAGTGCCGGCCCCCGGGTTCTGCCGCGCCCGCACCCGCGACGACCGAGCTGCTGGCCGCGCTGCTGTCCGGTGACTGGGGCCTCGCCGACGCGAGCGACCCCCGCCACCGGCGCGAGGGCAGCGGGCTCGTGGCGGCGTACCTGCAGTGGCACCTCGAGCGCGGGGTGCGCTCGATGCGGCTGGTGGAGCGGGCGTGAGGGCACGCTCCCGTCCCGCACGGCAACCCGTCGAGCGCGTCACGCCGCCGCCGCACGCCAGCGGCGCCATCGCGCCGATGATCCCCGCGGACCTGCTCCCGGAACACGTCGCGATCGTGATGGACGGCAACGGCCGCTGGGCCAACAGTCGCGGCCTGAACCGGACGGCGGGCCACGAGGCCGGGGAGCTCGCGCTGTTCGACGTCGTGGCCGGCGCCATCGAGGTCGGGGTCACGCACATCTCGGCCTTCGCGTTCTCGACCGAGAACTGGAAGCGCTCGCCCGAGGAGGTGCGCTTCCTGATGGGGTTCAACCGCGAGGTGCTGCGCCGACGGCGCGACCAGATGCACTCGTGGGGTGTGCGGATGCGCTGGGCGGGCAGGCGCCCGCGGCTGTGGGCCAGTGTCATCCGCGAGCTCGAGGACGCCGAGGAGCTGACCCGGGGCAACGACCTGATGACGTTGACGATGTGCGTGAACTACGGCGGGCGCGCCGAGATCGCCGACGCCGCCCGCGCGATCGCGCGCGAGGCTGCGGCCGGCCGGCTCGACCCGGACCGCGTCGACGAGCGCACCGTGGCCAGGCACCTCGACGAGCCCGACCTGCCGGACGTCGACCTCTTCCTGCGGACGTCGGGGGAGCAGCGAACGTCGAACTTCCTGATCTGGCAGTCCGCCTACGCCGAGCTGGTGTTCCTCGACGAGATGTGGCCGGACGTCGACCGCCTGCACCTGTGGCGGGCGGTCGAGGACTACGCCCGACGCGACCGCCGGTACGGCGCCGCCGAGGACGCGGCCGGACCCGGCTGAGCGCAAACCTGGTTCCGCTGCGGCACAGTGGGTGCCAGACTGCCCTCGAGGACCAGATGGGAAGCAGACGGGGAGCAGACATGGGCATCCAGCAGTCGAGGCAGGCGTCGGAGCCCGCCCCGCGTCAGGGCGCGACGTGGACCGTGCTGACCTTCTCCGCGCTGGCGACCGCCGTCGCGCTGTACGCGGGCGTCCGGGCGCTGCTGAGGGCCGCCGGGGTGATCGAGATCGACCTGTTCGCCGAGGTGCAGGGCGGCGCCGGGGCGGTCGGCGTCTTCGACGAGCAGCAGCTGCGCAACAGCGAGGGGATGTTCGCCCTCATCGTCCTGGGTGTCGCGCTGGTCTGCCTGATCCTCACGGTCGGGCTCGCGACGTTCCGCTCCTGGGCCCGCGAGGGCGCGATGGGGATGTTCGGGATCGGCGGCCTCGCGATCGGGCTGCTGTCGTTCTCCGGCCTCTCCCAGGGCGCGCCGAACGCCCCGATGGGACTGCTGGCCGGGGTCGTGCTGCTCGTGGTCGCCGGGCTGGTCGCGAGCCCGAGCTGCGCCCGCGACTGGGACCGCGCGGAGCGGCGGCGCCTGCAGCGCAAGGAGAGCAAGCGCCGGGCGTCAGCGGCGCGCTGACGGCGTCAGCGGCACGCTGACCGACTCAGCGGCACACGGGGCAGGTGCCGAAGACCTCGACCACGTGCGACACGTCGCCGAAGTCGTGGTCGGCGGCCACCTGCCGCGCCCAGCGCTCCACCCCCGGACCCTCGACCTCCACCGTGCGCCCGCACTCGCGGCAGACCAGGTGGTGATGGTGACCGGTGCTGCAGCGCCGGTAGATGCTCTGCCCGTCGTCCGTGCGCAGCACGTCGACCTCGTCGGCGTCCGCCAGGGCCTGCAGGGTGCGGTAGACCGTGGCGAGCCCGATGCCGTCGCCACGCGCCCGGAGCCGGGCGTGCAGCTCCTGGGCCGACACGAAGGCGTCGAGGGAGTCCAGCGCCTCGGCCACGGCGGCGCGCTGGCGGGTGGGTCGTCGGGTCTCGGTCACGTCACTCCCTTCAGTGCTCGTCGTAGTGCGCACCGTGCGGTGCGTGCCGGTGCCCGTCGTGCAGGTAGTCGACGTGGCCGGCGTGCACGACCGGTGGGTGGCCGCAGTCGGGCCCGTGCTCGTGCGGGTGCTCCTCCGCCGGGGCGTGCCGTCGTCGCGCGAGGCGTGCGCGCACCACGGCGGCCACGGCGACCGCGCCGAACACGGCGATCGCGTACAGCACGATGGTGCCGCCCGAAGGGGTGTCCGCGTAGTAGGACGTGACGACGCCGAGCACGCTGACCGCCGTCCCGATGCCCATCGCCGCCGCGAGGGTGCCGACGAAGCTGCGGCAGAACAGCTGCGCCGCGGCGTTCGGCACGATCATCAGCGCGCTGATCAGCAGCAGGCCCACGACGCGCATCGAGACCACCACGGTGACCGCGGTCAGCACGGCGAGCAGCAGGTTGAGCTGCAGCACCGGCAGGCCGCTGGCCCGCGCGTACTCCTCGTCGTTGCTGACGGCGAACAGCCGCCGGGCCAGTACCAGGCAGGTGGTCAGGACGACGACCGACAGCACCGCGAACACCCTCAGGTCCGTGGCCGACGTGGTCGTGATGGCGCCGAACAGGTAGCTGTTCAGGGTGGCCGCGGAGCCGTCGTCGCTGCGGGAGACGAGGACGACGCCGCCGGCGATCCCGCCGTAGAACATCACCGCGAGGACCACGTCGCCGCTGGTGCGGCCACGCGCGCGCACCAGCTCGATCACCACCGCCGCCGCGACCGCCGCGACCAGTGCGGTCGCCACCGGGGCGCTGCCGGTGAGCAGGCCGACGGCGACGCCGGTCAGGGCCACGTGCCCCATCCCGTCGCCGACCAGCGCGAGCCGTCGCTGGACGAGGAAGATCCCGACCGCCGGCGCGGTGACGCCCACCAGCGCGGCGGCCAGCAGCGCCCGCACCATGAAGTCGTACGAGAGCAGGTCACCCATCGCGGTGCGTCCTCGCCTCGGGGGAGACGGCCGTGACGTCCGGCACCCAACCCGCGCTGCCGTCGTCCGGCTGGTGGTGGTGCCCGTGGTCCCAGCCCGCGTCCCAGCCGCCCGGGTCGACGTCGTCGGACGCCCCGAGCATCGACGGCGTCAGCGGGCCGTCGTAGCCGATCCGGCCACGCTGCATCACCACCGCGCGCGAGATGGTCCCGGCGAGCGGGCCGACCTCGTGCGTGACGACGATCAGCGTGACGCCGCTGGCGGCCAGCCGCCGCAGAGTGTCCGCGAGCGCGACCTGGCTGGGGGCGTCCACTCCCGCCGTGGGCTCGTCCATCACCAGGACGTCGGGCCCGCCGGCGAGCGCCCGCGCGATCAGGACCCGTCGCTGCTGGCCGCCGGAGAGCCTGGCGACGTCTTCTCCCGCCCGGTCGGCGAGGCCGACGGTCATCAACGCGTCCTCGACGGCGTCGCGGTCGGCCGGCGTCCGGCGTGCCCACCACCGCTGCCGGGCGAGCCTGCCGGAGGTGACCACCTCGCGCGCCGTGGACGGCACGGGACCGCCGACGGTGTGCCGCTGCGGGACGTAGCCGATGCGCGCCGCGTCGCGGCCCTGGCCGACCGGCGTCCCGAACAGCTCGATCTCGCCGGCCATCACCTCGGCCAGGCCCAGGAGACCGCGCACCAGCGTCGTCTTGCCGGATCCGTTGGCCCCCAGGACGGCGACCACCTCGCCGGCCGCGACGTCGAGGTCGACATCGTGCACGACCGGGCGGGCTCCGTACCCGACGGCCACTCCTCGCATCCGGACGACGGGGGTCACGAGCAACGCAGCCCGTCTCGGAGCACCTCGAGGTTCGCCCGCATCACCTCGAGGTAGCCATCCCCGGCAGAGTCGGCGGTCAGGCCCTCGAGGGGGTCGAGGACGTCGGTGGCCGCGCCGGTCTCGTCGGCGACGGCCTCGGCGATCTCGGGGCTGACGAGCGGTTCGGTGAAGATCGTCGTCACCCCCCGTTCGGAGACGTGGTCGGCGACCTCGGCGAGCGCACCCGGCCGGGCTTCCGCGTCGGGCGACAGGCCGGCGATGCCGACCTGGGTCAGACCGTACCGCCGCGCCAGGTAGCCGAACGCGTCGTGGCTGGTGACCAGGTCGGTGCTCTCGCAGGCGGCGAGGCCGGCGGTCATCTCGTCGTCCAGTGCCTCGAGGTCGGACCGCAGCGCGTCGGCGTTGTCGCGGAAGGTCGGTGCGCCCTCGGGGTCGACCTCGGTGAGGCGCTCGGCCACGGCGTCGGCCACGTCGGCCAGACGGGCAGGGTCCAGCCAGAAGTGCGGGTCGCCGGGCCGCAGGTCGGCGACCGCCGCGACGTCGAGGCCCGTGTCGGGGGCCTGCTGCTCGACGGCGTCGTCGACCGCCGGCTGAAAACCCTGGAGGACGACGACGAGGTCGGCCTCGCTGATGCCGACGACGTCGCTGGGGGTGAGCTCGAGGTCGTGCGGCTCGGCGCCGGGCGGCGTCAGCGACGAGACCTCGATCCGGTCCCCGCCGACCCGTGCGGTGACGAACTCCAGCGGGTAGAAGCTGGTGAGGACCTGCGTGCCCTCGTCGCCGGCGCTGGTGCCGCCGCAGCCCGCCAGAAGGAGTGCGGCGGCGCCGATGAGCGCGGGGCGTGTCATGAGAATGATTCTCAGATGAGATGAGAACGGTTGTCAAGTCAAGCGCGTGACGAGGGCCCACGCCAGGACGGCGAGCACCAGCACGCGGAGCACGCGTTGCGCGGGTCGCAGCGCCGGCCACGCGGTGGAGGTCAGCACCACCATCAGGAGCAGGACGACGGCGAGGAAGAGCGCGGAGGCCAGGCCGTCGAGCAGCAGCCCGGCGAGCAGGCACAGGCCGACCACGATGGCCACGAGCGCGCGGGGGAGGCGGTGGAGCGTCTGGATCAAGGCCGTCATGCCACCATCATCGGTTGTGCTCGTGTTCAGCAGGTACCAGGTGCCGGCCGGGGACTCCGCGGAGTTCCTGGCTCTCGCCCGACCGGCGTTGGCCGCGCTCGCCGCGTGCCCGGGGTTCGTCTCCGGGGAGGTGGGACGGGCCGTGGACGACGGCAGCCTGTTCGTGATGTCGACCCGCTGGCAGTCGGTGGGCACCTACCGTCGGGCGTTGTCGAGCTACGACGTCAAGGTGAACGCCGTCCCGCTGATGTACCGGGCGATCGACGAGCCGAGCGCGTTCGAGCCTCTCCTGGCGTCGGTCGACGGCGAGATCGTCGCGCAGGAGTCGGACCGCTCTCCCGACGCCGAATCCGCCGGTCCCACGCCTCGGTCCGACCGGTAGCCTGGCCGCTTCTCGCGTCAGTCGTCCCGTTCGTAGCACGACACGCCGACCCGCCGACACCCAGCCGGATGGAGTGAGCACCCCCGTGGCCGCCACCTCGCGCATCGACACCGTCGTCAGCCTCTGCAAGCGCCGGGGGTTCGTCTTCCCCTGCGGCGAGATCTACGGGGGCACGCGCTCGGCGTGGGACTACGGGCCGCTCGGGGTCGAGCTCAAGGAGAACATCAAGCGGCAGTGGTGGCGGTCCGTCGTCCAGGCCCGTGACGACGTCGTCGGCCTGGACTCCTCGGTGATCCTGCCGCGCCAGACGTGGGTGGCCTCCGGGCACCTCAACGCGTTCAGCGACCCGCTGACCGAGTGCCAGTCGTGCCACAAGCGGTTCAGGGCGGACCACCTGGAGGAGGAGTTCGAGGCGCGCAAGGGTCGTGCTCCCGAGGGCGGGCTCGCCGAGATCGCCTGCCCCAACTGCGGTAGCCGCGGGGCGTGGACCGAGCCGCGCGAGTTCAACATGATGCTCAAGACGTACCTCGGCGCGGTGGAGGACGAGAGCGGCCTGCACTACCTGCGGCCGGAGACGGCGCAGGGCATCTTCGTCAACTTCCTCAACGTGATGGGTGCGGCCCGCAAGAAGCCGCCGTTCGGCATCGGGCAGACCGGCAAGTCGTTCCGCAACGAGATCACGCCGGGCAACTTCATCTTCCGCACGCGCGAGTTCGAGCAGATGGAGATGGAGTTCTTCGTCCCGCCCGACGACGCGGAAAAGTGGCACAAGCTCTGGATGGAGGAGCGCGAGCGCTGGTACACCGAGCTCGGCATCCGCCCCGACCTGCTGCGGGTGCGGGCCCACGGCGCCGACGAGCTCTCGCACTACTCCTCGGCGACCAGCGACATCGAGTACCTCTTCCCGATCGGCTGGTCGGAGCTGGAGGGCGTCGCCAACCGCGGCGACTTCGACCTCACCCAGCACACCGAGTTCAGCGGCGAGAAGCTCGAGTACTTCGACCAGCAGACCAAGGAGCGCTACGTCCCCCACGTGATCGAGCCGGCGGCCGGCGCCGACCGCGCCACGCTCGCCTTCCTCGTCGACTCATACGAGGTCGAGGAGGTCGAGGGCCGCCAGCGCACGGTGTTGCGCCTCCACCCCCGCCTCGCCCCGGTCAAGGTCGCGGTGCTACCCCTCGTCTCCAAGGAGGGCATGCCGGAGAAGGCGCGTGAGATCTTCGAGCAGGTGCGCCGCCGCGTCCCCGCCGAGTTCGACCAGGGCGGCTCGATCGGCAAGCGCTACCGCCGCCAGGACGAGATCGGCACCCCCTGGGGAATAACCGTCGACCACCAGACGATGGAGGACGACACCGTGACCCTCCGCGACCGCGACTCCCTCGAGCAGACCCGAGTCCCGATTGAGGGCCTGGCCGACAACCTGGCCAACCGCCTGGCCCAGCCCTGGCGCAGCCCGAAGCTGGACTGACCGTCACCCGCGGTCGCGAGACTCGCGCAATCGCTGTAGGTCGATCATGTCCTCCGGCCTGGCGGCGGCTTCCTTCATCGCAACCAGGTGGTCGAAACCGCAGAAGCGAACCTCGGCCTCCTCCTCCTCGCCTTCTGGCTCGGCGCGCTCGATCGTCACCGCTCGGCAATCGGCGGGGGATTGGGAGAGCAGATCCTTCCGGTGCTGAGCCGGCAGCTCGACGGTCATATGGGCGACCGCTGGGAGGCCGCCTTCCGCCGGCACCTGCTGCGGATGGCGGCGGCCGGCGTGTTCGGCTGATTTGCTCCCGGCGCGGCTAACCGACTTCGAGCAGGTCGATCACGAAGACGAGCGTTTCGTTCGGACCGATTGCCGGCGGAGCGCCGGCTTCGCCGTAGGCGATTTCGGGCGGGATGACCAGCTCGCGCCGGCCGCCGACCTTCATTCCTGCGACGCCCTGGTCCCAGCCGGGGATCACTTCGCCGGCACCGAGGGTGAAGCTGAAGGGTTCGTTGCGGCTCCAGGAGGAGTCGAATTCTTTGCCGCTCTTGAAGCCGACGCCGACGTACTGGACGGTCACTTTGTCGCCGGACTTCGCTTCGGCGCCGCTGCCCGGCACCAGTTCCTTGCTCTCCAGCTTCTTCGGCGGCGCACCCTTCGGAACGGTCACCACCGGCTTCTTGCCGGTGTCTTCGGAGGAGGCCCCATTCGTCGTCGCGTCGGTCGATTCGGTCGCGCCGGTCGACGAGTCGTCACCGCCGCAACCGGCCAGCAGTAGGCCCGCGCACACGGCAATCGTCAGCATCAGCGCCTTCATCGCCGCCATCCTACGGGACTATCCCTGAGCGGCGCCGGCTCAGGCGGGCCGGAACCGCGCCCGTGGGGCTCGGGCAGCGGGATCGCCATGTT
>DASROP010000021.1:0-5929 GCA_035646835.1 Actinomycetales bacterium
CCAAGGGCGACGACGAGGCGACCCGGAACCTGGTGCGCGCCGCGTCGCGGGCCGGCGTCCAGCACCTGGTGTACATCTCGGTCATCGGGGCGGACCGGGTCCCGCTGGGCTACCTCAGGTCCAAGCTGGGCGGGGAGCGGGCCGTGGCCGACTCCGGCCTGCCGTGGACGACGCTGCGCGCCGCCCAGTCCACGACCTGGTCCTGAAGCTGGTGCAGGGGATGTCCAAGCTGCCGGTGGTGCCGGTCCCGGGCGGGGTCCGGCTCCAGCCGGTCGACGCGGGCGAGGTGGCGGCCCGGCTAGTGGAGCTGACGCTCGACGAGCCGGCCGGCCGGGTGCCCGACCTGGCCGGTCCGAAGGTGTACGGCCTGGACGAGCTGGTTCGTGGGTACCTGGAGGCGACCGGCAAGCACCGGTTGACGGTGCCGGTCCGGATGCCGGGCAAGGCCGGCCGCGCCTACCGGGCCGGCGAGAACCTGTCCCTCGAAGGGGCTGACGAGGGCAAGCGCACCTGGGAGGACTTCCTGGCCGAGCGGTTGCGTTCGGGCCGGTGAGATCAAGGTCTCGTCGTCCGCGGCCGATCCTGTGGATACTCGGGGGTCGGAGGAGCCATGCCAGCAGGGGCGTCAGCGGAGTCGGAGCACCGCCGCGAGCTGGCGCGGGCCGAGGCGCACGAACGCGAGGCCGGCCTGGCTCGCCGGCGAGCCGGGCGCTACCACGTCGCGTCGGTCACCGAGAAGCGGACCGCCCGGCAGCTCGCCCCGCTGGCCGCGATGGGCTGGACGCAGCTGCACGATCGCCGTTGGCCCGGCAGCCGCAACGCCAACGTCGACACCCTCCTCGTCGGCCCCGGAGGCGTCTTCGTCATCGACACCAAGGCGTGGTCGCAGGTCGCCATCACCCACGGGCGCATCTGGCGTGACCAGGCCGACGTCACCGACGAGCTGTCCGGGCTGCTGACCCTGACCGCGATGGCCGAGACGGACCTCGCGGACGTCGGCCTGGCGCCGACCGAGGTGGTGCCGGTCGTCGTCCTCGCCGGCCATCGTGGCGTGAACGAACGCGTCGGCCGCGTCACGGTAGTGGGGGAGCACGACGTCCTGGCTTACGTCCTCGGACGGGGGTCACGGCTGGACGACGGCGCGCTGGACGTCGTCAGCGAGCGCCTGCGGGCGCTCTTCGCGCCGATCGGGGACGACGACAGACCGAGCCCGCTTGCCGTCGTCCCCGAGCCCGTCCTGCCCGCCCCGACGGACGACGACCTCGCCCTGCTCAGTGCGGACGACGTCAGGTCGGCGGTGCTGGAGGCGGCCCTGGCCGCTCCGGTCGAGGAGTGGATGACGTTCCTGCACCCGGACCAGGCCCGCCTCGCGCGCCGGACGTTCAACGGCCCGGCCCGGGTCCGCGGCCCGGCCGGGACCGGCAAGACCGTGGTGGGGCTGCACCGGGCCGCGTACCTGACGGCGACACGCCCCGGTCGGGTGCTGTACACGAGCTTCGTGCGCACCCTGCCGGCGGTGCTGGGGAGCCTGTACGCGCGGATGGCCCCGACCACGGTCGACCGGGTGGACTTCGTCAACGTCCACCGGTTCGCGATCGACCTGCTGCGTGAGCGCGGGGTGTCGACCGCCCTGGACGGCGCGGCGGCCGATCGAGCGCTCGCGGCGGCGTGGCGCGAGGTCGGGGAGCAGGGGCCGCTCGGCTCGCGGCAGTCGTTCGCCTACTGGCGTGACGAGATCACCCACGTCATCAAGGGCCGCGGCCTGACCCGGTTCGAGCAGTACCGCGACCTCGACCGGGTCGGACGTCGGTGGCGGATCGGCCCGGAGCAGCGCAAGGCGGTCTGGCAGCTCTTCGTCGACTACGAGACGCGGCTGCGGAGCGAGGGCGTCCACGACTACGCGGACGTGCTGCAGATGGCCGAGCACTGTCTGGGTCAGGCGCCGCTGGCGCACCCGTACGCCGCGGTGATCGTCGACGAGGTGCAGGACCTGAGCTGCGTCGCCGTCCGCATGCTGCACCGGCTCGTCGGTGACGCGCCCGACGGGCTGCTGCTGATCGGGGACGGCCAGCAGGCGGTGTACCCCGGCGGGTTCACGCTGCCCGAGGCCGGAGTCACGGTCGCGGGACGCGCACACGTGCTGCGGCTGAACTACCGCAACACCGCCCAGATCCTCGCCGCCGCCAACGCCGTCGTCGGGCACGACCTGTTCTCGGACCTCGACGGCCTCGAGGAGGCGGGTCAGCGGGACGCCGAGTGTGCCCGGCAGGGTCCCGAACCGGTCAGGGTGGACGCGTCGACTCTGGCGAGCCACGACCAGGCCCTGCTCTCGTGGATCGAGCACGCGACCTCGCTGGTGGGCGTGGGCCGCGGTGACATCGCGATCCTCGCCGCGCGGCGTCGCACCGTGCAGCACTGCGAGGCGATGCTGCGCCGGGCCGGCGTGCCCTTCATCAACCTCGAGCGGTACGACGGGACGTCGGGGGACGCCGTCCGGGTCGGCACCTTCAAACGGGCCAAGGGCCTGGAGTTCAAGCACGTCGCGCTGCCGCAGCTCGTCGACGGGCCGGCGGCGCCCTGGAGCGACGAGGCCGACGACGCCTACCGCGAGCGCGTCGAGCTGGAGCGGCGGGAGCTGTTCGTCGGCATGACCCGTGCCCGCGACGGGCTCTGGCTCGGGTACGTGACGCGCTCCTGAGCTGGACAACCGGCCGCTGTCGGTGCCGGGACATACGTTCGACTCATGGCGGCGGAGACGACGGTCGAGGGCAGCGCGGGGCTGCCGCGTCGGCTGCTGCGCCCGTTCGTGGTCGAGGCGGTGGGGACGCCGGCCGGCCCGGCGCTGGCGGCCGCACTGGAAGGGGTGATGGGCGGAGAGCTGTCGGCGCGGGAGTGGGTCGAGGTCGCCGCGGCGTGGAAGAAGGTGGAGTCCTACGCCGCGGCGGGCCGGCTGACCGCCGTCGCCAGGGTCGACCGGGCGATGTCCGCCGGCGCTTCCTCGGCGCCGGGGCGTGACGACCCGGTGCGCCCGGCCGCCGACGAGCTGGCGCCCGCCCTGCGGATCGCGCCCAGGACGGCGTCCCACCTGGTCGCCTTCACGCGGCGGCTGGATGGCCTGCCGGCGGCGTGGGACGCGCTAGGGGAGGGCAGGCTCGACCACGCTCAGGTCCGGATCCTCGACCAGGTGACGCAGGACCTGCCGGCCGCTGCGCGCGCGGCGGTGGAGACCGCGGCGTTGAGGTGGGCGGGACGCCGGACCCCGCAGCAGCTGCGGGCGGACCTCGCGGCGAAGGCGATGGAGGTCGATCCCTCGCACGCCGCCGTCGCGTGCGAGCGGGGCGTGACCGAGCGGGACGCGAGCTTCCGGCGCTCGCCCCTGTCCGGCTGCGGGCGGCTGGTCACCGACACGGCGTTGATCCCCGGCACGGCGGCGTGGCTGGCCGTCAACACCGCCGCCAAGAACGCCAGGAAGGCCGGACGGCGTCCGGACGGGACCGTCGAGGATCGCACCCTGGCCCAGCTGCGCGCCGACATCGTCACCGCCCTGCTCACCGGGCAGGGCGACCCCCTCGGCGGCCACGTCCCCACGCCCGAGGAGCTGTCGCGGCTGGCCGAGGTGCACGTGGTCGTCGCCGCCGACACCCTGGCCGGACGCGATGACCTGCCGGCCCACATCCCCGGCATCGGACCGGTCGACGCCGACACGGCTCGGGAGCTGGCCACGCGGGCCGGGTGGCGGCGGCTCGTCGCGGACCCCGAGAGCGGCGCCCTGCAGCACATCGGTGAGGTCGTCCCGGCGCCCGGGCCGCAGCGACCGGAGGACGTCTCCGCGGTGCGCCAGGTCGTCGCCGACCCGCGCTGGGCGCACCTGTTCGACGTGCCGGTGCGCCCGTCCTACCTCGACGACGGCACCGGCTACCGGCCCAGCGCCCGGCTACGCCGGTTCGTCGTGACCCGGGACGGCGGCTGCATCGGCCCGGCCTGCTTCCACCCGGCCGTGGGCGGCCAGCTCGACCACACGATCAACCACGGCTCCCGTGACGACGACGGGAGGCTCGGGCGGACCACGGACGGCAACCTCGGGAGCGAGTGCGATCGCGTCCACAACTCCAAGACCCACGGCGGCTGGCTGCTGCGCCAGCTGTCACCCGGCCTGTTCGAGTGGACCAGCCCCACGGGGCGGGTGTACCTCCGCCGGGCGAGACCGCTCGTCCCCGGGTGGCGACACCGCGACGACAGCAAGCGCGAACGCCCGCCGCCAAAAGCCGACTGAGCGTGTCCCACCAGTGCATATCTCAGTGAAGCGACGGGCCGCGGAGTGCCTCGTTGACCTCGTCGCGGTCGAAGCGCGCCGGGTCGAAGTCCTCCCCGATCCACTCCAGCTGCTCGGCGAGGAACGGGTCGTCGCTCCCTACGCCGTCCATGGCCGCGAGCAGCTCCATGTAGCCCCAGACCCCGCCGACGTCTTCCGGCGGTCCGGCCCGCCGTCCTCCGGTGCAGGTCGCACGGGTTCCGTCGTCCGTCAGCGGCGAAACAGCCTCGAGCTTGACCACGTGCTCCCAGTCGTCGCCGAAGTCGTAGGTGTAGGTGAGGCGGTCCCCGACGTCCCCGAGCACCTGGTCGAGCCGTACGTCGGCCTCCGCCACCCCGAGCTCGCCTTCGGCGATGTCGGAAGGCGTGAGGAAACGCTGGGCGTGCGGGTCGTAGGCGCCCCCGCCCGCCGTGAACGAATGCAGGTGGGAGTCCGTCCAGCCGAACGCGATCTGCAGTACCGAATGGACGTCGTCCAGCCGCATGTCGGACGCGAGCACCAGCCGGCGCCAGATCGGTGGGGACATCCGGTTGACGTCGACGCGCACCTGGAACATCCGGGGAGCCGCGGGCGGTCCGGGGAGAGCCGCCGGAGCCCTCGCGGGCGTCCGCGACTGGGACGCCAACCATGCCGCCACAGACGAGAGACCTCCTGGCGAGAGACCAGGTGGCGCGACTCCCGATGGCGTCCTGCGCTTCTTGCTACGGCGTTTCGGTGCCATGCCGGTCATCGTAGGGACGGTCCCGAGGTGCCGGCGAGGGCGCCCAGTCGCGGAGGACGTCGACGACAGGTGGCTGGCGCAGGCGCTCCAGTGCCTGCGACTCGATCTGACGGATCCGCTCTCGCGTCACCCCGAACCGCACCCCGATCTCCTCCAGGGTCAGCGTCCCGACGCCGTCGATACCGAACCGCAGAGCAACGACCCCGGCCTGTCGCGCGGGGAGGGTGCGCAGGGACGTCCGCACGGCCTGTCGTCGCGCGTCGGTCTCACACAGCTCTTCGGTGCTCTCCTGGTCGGGGTCGACCAGCTGCGATGCGAGGTCGTCGGACCACGTTCCGTCGTCCACGAGCGCAGCACTGCCGCGCGCGTCCGCCTCGACCGGCACCAGAAGGTCGAGCGAGACGCACCGGCGCCCGTAGCGTCGCAGGGCTTCGACCTGGCTCACCGTCAGCTCAGCGGCGTCGCCGAGCTCGCCGACCGACGGCACACGGCCGAGATCACGGGCGAGGCTCCGGCGGATGGCGCCGAGCCTCCTGACCCGAGCATCAACGTGCGCGGGGAGCCGGATGCTGCGACCAGTGTCCGCGAGCGCCCTGCTGATCGCCTGCCGGATCCACCAGGTGGCGTACGTCGAGAACTTGAAGCCGCGCCGGTGATCGAACTTCTCGACGGCCCGGATGAGACCGACCACGCCTTCTTGAAACAGGTCCATCAGCTCGAGGCCGCGCCCTTGATGGCCGCGCGCGATCGTCATCACCAGGCGCAGGTTGGCGCGAACCATCGTCGCCTTGGCCTCGGCGCCGAGGCGAGCCAGCGCTCGTAGCTCACGGCGCGCCCGCAGGTTCTGCCCGGGGTCGGAGCACAGCCTGGCGCCGGCGAGGACGCCAACCTCGATT
>DASROP010000022.1:0-14215 GCA_035646835.1 Actinomycetales bacterium
GGACCCGGTGCAGGTCAAGCGGGCCAGCCAGCTGCTGGGCCGCTTCGCCCTGCTGGTGCTGGCCTCCCTGATCGCGAACGGGCTGCCGCTGCCGTGGCAGGCCGGAGCCCTCGTGTTCTCCCTGGTGGCGTTCGTCGTCGGCGTGATGGCGCTGCGGGCGGTGCTGAGGGCGCGGATGCGCCGCCTTCCGGCGGTGATGCTCGGCATCGGCCTGTCGATGACCGTGCTCCTGGTGATCGGTCAGATCGGGCTGCTCGCGCTGTGGCCGCTCCAGCAGGACCTGCAGGAGTGCCGCGACCGGGCGCTCACGCTGAGCGCGACCGAGGAGTGTCAGCGCGACTTCGACGAGCGGATCAGCGAGCTGACCCAGCTGCCGAGCCCGAGCGGCTGACGGCCCGCTGCCACGGCTCGGCGGCGCGGCAGCAGCAGCACCGCGGCGACGCAGCCGGCGGCCACCTCACCCGCGACGGCGAGCGCGACGAGGGGTGCGGAGGGGCCCATCTCCGCCATCCGGCCCGGACCGGCGGGTCCGGACACGAGCGACATCAACAGTCCGGCGCCGATGCCGGCCAGCAACGCCACCACGAGCGCGTCGCCCACGTCTCGCCGCCGGGACGACTCCCGGTCGGAGCGACGCAGCCACCACCCGGCGAGCGCGCCGGCCAGGACCGGGACGGCGATCACCGCACCCAGGGCGGCGTGGTGGGTCCCCGGCTCCGGCAGCCCGCCCAGCAGGGGGAACGCCGGCAGCGGACCGAGCGTCGTGGCACCGGGCGCGACCGCCGTGCCGGCTCCGACCGCGAACCCGGGTCCCGCGACCCAGGCGGCGGCCCACAGCACCGCGATCGGCACGAGCGCGACCTGCGACACGGTCAGGGCCACGCCGCCGAGGGTGCCGGGGTCGAGGGCCTGGTGCAGGGCCAGCACGCGCTCCCGACCCAGGACCAGGGCGACGGCGGTGGCGAGGGCCGCCGCCGCCAGCCAGGTACCGAGCGCCACGGCGGCCGCCGGCGCGGCCCGCCGCACCGTGGCGGGGAGTCGCAACCCGTCGGCCAGGACCGCCGCGGCCGAACGACGCGACCCGGACAGCAGCGACCTCAGCAGGGCCGGTCCGGCCGACAGCGTGGCCAGCACCGCACCGCCGAGCAGGGCCTGGCCGGAGACGGGCCGCGCGACCGGGCTCGCCGCGACGAGGCTGACGACCGCCACCAGCACGGCGTAGCAGCCGACGAAGCTGCACATCGCCCGCACGCCGGCGTGGCGCAACCCGGCCGGCGTGACGGTCCGCAGCGCCGCACCCATCCGCCGTCCCGCACCCCAGCACCAGAGCGCGGGCACCAGGGTCAGCCCCAGCGGCACCAGGCCGATGTGCCCCGCGGGGACGGCGATGCCGGTGTGGTGGGCCAGGAGCCAGCCGTCCGCCCCCAGCCGCAACGCCTCGCTCCACGTCGCGGTCGTGCGGGGCGCGACCATCCACGCACCCACCACGGGGAGCAGGACGCACAGCAGCGAGGCCGTCGCCGCCTGCCCGCCGGACAGCAGACCCAGCACGAACGGCGAGTGCAGCGGAGGGTCGGGCAGCTCACTCTCGCGCAGGTCGGGGGCCGATCGGGTCAGCAGGCTCATCGCCCGGCCATCGTCCCCGCCGCCGAGTGTCCCTGTGCCGCGCGACACGCCGGCGTGTCGCGCGGCACAGGGACACTCGGGGGAAACGCGGTCAGGCGGAGCGGGCCTGCATGATCTCCCGCATCAGGGCGGCGGCCTCGGACGGCGTCTTGCCCACCTTGACGCCGGCGGCCTCGAGGGCCTCCTTCTTCGCGGCGGCCGTGCCGGAGGAGCCGGAGACGATGGCGCCGGCGTGGCCCATCGTCTTGCCCTCCGGCGCGGTGAAGCCGGCGACGTAGCCGACGACCGGCTTGGTCACGTTCGCCTTGATGTACTCGGCCGCGCGCTCCTCGGCGTCGCCGCCGATCTCGCCGATCATCACGATGGCGTCGGTGTCCGGGTCGGCCTCGAACGCCTCGAGGCAGTCGATGTGCGTCGTCCCGATCACCGGGTCGCCGCCGATGCCGACGCCGGAGGAGAAGCCGAAGTCCCGCAGCTCGTACATCATCTGGTAGGTCAGCGTGCCCGACTTGGAGACCAGGCCGATGCGGCCGGGCCCGGAGATGTCGGCGGGGATGATGCCCGCGTTCGACTGCCCCGGGCTGATCAGGCCGGGGCAGTTCGGACCGATCAGCCGGGTGCCCGAGGCCTGCGCGTAGGCGAAGAGCTCGGCGGTGTCCTTGACCGGGACGCCCTCGGTGATGATCACCGCGAGCGGGATGCCGGCGTCCACCGCCTCGACGACGGCCGCCTTGGTGAAGGCCGGGGGCACGAACAGCACGCTGACGTCGGCGCCGGTCTCCTTGACGGCGTCCGCGACCGAGCCGAACACGGGCACCGTGGTGCCGCCGTCGAACTCGACCGTCTCGCCGGCCTTCTTCGGGTTCACGCCACCGACCACCTGGGTGCCGGAGGTCAGCATCCGCTGAGTGTGCTTGCGCCCCTCGGAACCGGTCATCCCCTGCACGAGGACCGTGGAGTCGGACGTCAGGAAGATCGCCATCGGTTCAGGCCTCCCGGGCTGCGAGCTCGGCGGCGCGCTCGGCGGCGCCGTCCATGGTGTCGACCTGCTCGAGGTGCGGCAGCGCGGCCTCGGTGAGGATGCGTCGGCCCTCCTCGGCGTTGTTGCCGTCCAGCCGGACGACGAGGGGGTGGGTGATCTCGTCGCCCCGCTCCTCGAGCAGCGCGAAGGCCTGCACGATGCCGTTGGCGACCTCGTCGCAGGCGGTGATGCCGCCGAAGACGTTGACGAACACGCTCTTGACCTGCGGGTCGCCGAGGATGATCTCGAGCCCGTTGGCCATCACCTCGGCGCCGGCGCCTCCCCCGATGTCGAGGAAGTTGGCGGGTTTCACGCCGGCGTGCTTCTCGCCCGCGTAGGCGACGACGTCCAGGGTGCTCATCACCAGCCCGGCGCCGTTGCCGATGATGCCGACGGCTCCGTCGAGCTTGACGTAGTTGAGGTCCTTGGCCTTCGCCAGGGCCTCCAACGGATCCGCGGCCGCGGCGTCCTCGAGGTCGGCGTGCTCGGGGTGGCGGAAGTCGGCGTTCGCGTCGAGCGTGACCTTGCCGTCGAGGGCGATGATCGTGCCGTCGGAGGTCTTCACGAGCGGGTTGACCTCGACGAGCGTCGCGTCGGACTCGCGGTAGACGACCCACAGCTTCTCCAGGACGTCGGCAACCTGGGCCTTGACGTCGTCCGCGAAGCCCGCCTGGTCGACGATCTCGGCGGCCTTGGCGGCGTCGATGCCGGTCCGCGGGTCGACGGCGACCTTCGCGAGCGCCTCCGGCCGTTCGACGGCGAGCTGCTCGATCTCGACGCCGCCCTCGACCGAGGCCATCGCCAGGTAGGTGCGGTTCGCCCGGTCGAGAAGCAGGGAGAAGTAGTACTCCTCGGCGATCTTGGCGCCCTCGGCGACCATCACGCGGTGCACGGTGTGGCCCTTGATGTCCATCCCGAGGATCTTCTGAGCAACCTGCGCTGCCTCCTCTGGGGAGTGGGCGAGCTTGACGCCCCCGGCCTTGCCGCGTCCGCCGGTCTTGACCTGGGCCTTGACGACGACCGTGCCGCCGCCGAGTCGCTCGGCCGCTGCCCGGGCCTCCTCGGGGGTGGTCGCCACCACCCCGCCGAGCACGGGGACACCGTGCCGTTCGAAGAGGTCGCGTGCCTGGTACTCGAAGAGATCCACGGGCGGGAGCGTAGTGCCCCGGGCGCGCGTCACCTCCCTGGCCCCTGCTCGTTGAGGAGTCATGGTGACCTCGTCGTCCCGCACCCGCTCCGCACGCCTGCTCGGCGCCGGAGCGGTGGTCTCGTGCCTGGCGCTGGGGGCGTTCGGGGCGCTGCCCGCCCAGGCCGGCGTCCTTCCCGAGCCACCGCCGGCAGTGCCGCTGCCGGGGGCCCCGTCGCCGGCACCGGCCCCCGGAGGGGAGTCGCCGGTGCCGGCCGTGCCGCTGCCGGAGCCGCTGCCCGACGTCCCCCTGCCGCCGGCGCCGGGCGGGGGCGGATCGGTGGCCGCCGCGGCAGCAGCCGAGCCGACCGTGGTGGCCGAGCCGGGCAAGACCACGCTCAGCATCGACGTCCTGGTCGGGCCGGACGACGACACCGCGTGCACGATCGATGCCGACTACTACCTGCCCGAGGGCGCCGACGCTCCCCCTCCGCCGTATCCCGCGATCCTCACCACGAACGGGTTCGGCGGCTCGAAGAGCGACCAGGCGGACCTCGCGCTGGCCCTCAACGACCGCGGCTACGCCGTCCTGTCCTACACCGGCCTCGGGTTCCCGCAGTCCACGTGCGACGTCTACCTCGACGACCGTCAGTTCGACGGCAAGGCCGCGAGCCAGCTGGTGGACTTCCTCGCCGGCCAGGAGACCGACGCGTTCCTGGCCACCGACGACGAGACGCCCGGTCCGTCCGAGCCCGTGACGCGCGTGACCACCGACGCGGTCGCGACCGAGGCCCCCGGCGACCCGCTGGTCGGGATGGTCGGCGGCTCCTACGGCGGCCAGGTGCAGTTCGCGGCGGCCGCGGTCGACGACCGCATCGACACGCTGGTGCCGCTGATCACCTGGAACGACCTGCAGTACTCCCTCGCGCCGAACAACACGTCGTTCACCGACGGGGTCACGCACTCCACCCCCGGAGCGGCGAAGGTCGGCTGGTCGTCCCTCTTCTTCGGCGTGGGGATCGCCGACGGCCTCGAGGGCACCGCGCGGGGCGACTACCCGACGCCGGACGACGAGGCCTGCGAGGCGATCGCCAACTTCCGCGGCGATGCGTGCACCGCGCAGGCGCACCTGGTCGGCGCCGGCTACCCCGACCAGAACGCGATCGACCTCACCCGGGCGGTGTCGGTCTCGAGCTATCTGGACCAGATCGACGTGCCGGTGCTGCTGATCCAGGGGCAGAACGACACCCTGTTCAACCTGCAGGAGGCGGTCGCCACCTACGAGGGCCTGCAGGACCAGGGCACCGAGGTGCAGATGATCTGGCAGTCGTGGGGGCACTCGGGTGACGCGACCCCTGCCGCCGGGGAGCTGAGCTTCGACTCGGATGAGATCGAGGGCACGTACCTGGGTGGGCGAGTGCTGGACTGGTTCGACCACTACCTCAAGCCGGGCTCGACCGCGCCGACCGGACCGGAGTTCGCCTACTTCCGGCAGTGGACGTTCGACGAGACGGGCGACGCCGTCCCGGCCTACCAGGCCGCCGACGCGTACCCGGTCGGCGACGAGCAGCAGCTGTACCTCTCCGGCGACGGCGCGCTCGTGCCCGACGCCGGGGCGGTGACCGACGGGTCGGTGCAGTGGGTCAACCCCGCCCTCGGCGCGCCCACGAGCTTCAGCGAGGCGTCCGGCCTGGAGGGCGCCGGCGCGCCGGTCGGCGAGGTGGAACCGTTCGACGTGCCCGGCACGTTCGGGGCCTGGACGTCGGCACCGCTCGCGACCGACCTCGACATCGTCGGTGTCCCCGAGCTGGAGGTGGAGTTCACGTCACCGGTGGTCGCGGGGACCCAGGCAATGGGGCCGGAGGGCCAGCTGCTGGTCTTCGCCAAGCTGTACGACGTCGCCCCGGACGGCAGCGTCACCCTGGTGAACCGGCTGATCTCGCCGACGCGGGTGCCCGACGTGACCGAGCCGGTGACCATCGAGCTGCCGGGCATCGTGCACCGGGTGGAGGCCGGCCACCGCCTGCAGCTGGTGCTGGCGAGCACGGACGCCGCCTACCGCAACAACGAGGCGTCCCAACCGGTCTCGGTCGACTCGGTCGCCGCGAGCGACCACTTCGTGCTGACCCTGCCGGCGACGTCCGCCCTGGCCGTGCAGCCACCCGGCGACGAGACGGACGCCGGCTCGACCACGCCGCCGTCGTCCGGTGCCCAGGGGTCGGACTCCGACGTCCTGCAGTCGGCGTCCCGGCGTCCGTTCTTCCTGCCCCGCACGGGGCTGGAACTGGCCGGCCTGCTCGGGGCCGGAGTGGTGCTCGCCGGCGGCGGGTACGTGCTGGTCAGGCGGTCAGGAGCCGCCTGAGACGTTCTCCCGCACCCAGTCCACGATGGCCTTGGTGGGCGTGCCGGGCGTGAACACCCGCGCGACGCCGAGCTCGGCGAGCTCGGCGATGTCGCCCGCGGGGATGATCCCGCCGCCGAAGACGACGACGTCGTCCGCGTCCTTGTCCTTCAACAGGGTCAGGACCCTCGCGAAGAGCGTCATGTGGGCCCCGGAGAGAACCGAGAGGCCGATCGCGTCGGCGTCCTCGGCGATCGCGGCCTCGACGATCTGCTCGGGGCTCTGGTGCAGCCCGGTGTAGACGACCTCCATGCCGGCGTCCCGCAGGGCCCGGGCGACGACCTTGGCGCCCCGGTCGTGACCGTCGAGGCCGGGCTTGGCCACGACCACGCGGATCGGGGACGACGGGGGCATGGCGCGGAGCGTACCGGGTCACGAAGACGGCACGATCGGCCTGCCGCCACGCCGTTTCGTGCCGCTCTTGTTACGGTCGTCGACGATCCAGCAGCAGGAGGCTGGGCGTGAGGAGGCACCGTGGCGGAGCCGACGGGGACGACGCGGTCACCGGTGCGCGCCGCCGTGTCCGCGGTCCCGGTGCGGCACGTCGGGCGGCTGGTGGGGCGGGTCCGCTCGGTGGCCGGTCGGACGGTGCTGACCGCGAGGTCGCTGCTCACACCGGTCGGGGTGGCGGGGGTGGCCGTCGAGGCGGCATGGTGCACGGCACATCTCGCCGTCTACCCCCTGGGGCTGCTCGCCGAACGCCGCGCCGAGCCGGAGCCGTACGGGCTGGACCGCCTGGCCCCGATGCAGCGGGGGCTGTTGATCGGTGACGTGGCGGCCGCGGGGACGCCGATCCTGCTCGTGCACGGCATGGTGGACAACCGGTCGATCTTCACGCTGCTGCGGCGGGGGCTGCGGCGACGGGGGTTCGGCCGCGTGCTGTCCATCAACTACTCCCCCGTCACCAACGACGTCCGGTCGGCCGCTCGCGACCTCGCCGAGCAGGTGGAGGCGCTGGTCGCCGACACCGGGTACGAGCGCATCCACGTCGTCGGCCACAGCCTCGGGGGGCTGATCGCCCGGTACTACGTGCAGTGCCTCGGCGGCCACGAGCGGGTGCACACGCTGGTGACGATGGGGACTCCGCACGGCGGCACGCAGCCGGCGCGCCTGTTCCCGGTGGAGCTCTGCCGCCAGCTGCGGCCGGGCAGCGACGTCTACGCCGAGCTCGAGCGCCCGGCGTCCGGGTGCCGCACCCGCTTCATCGCCTACTGGTCGGACCTCGACCAGATGATCGTCCCCAAGCGGAACGCCCGGATCGCGCACTCCGACCTGAGCGTCCGCAACGTGCTGGTGCGCGGGGTGGGGCACATGTCGCTGCCGATCCAACCCCGGCTGGCGCGCGAGATCTCCGACGCGCTGAGCCAGCTCGACACGGACGGGTCGACGCTCACGCACGGAGTCACCCCCCTGGCCCGGTCGCGCCGGCGGGATCGCTAGCCGACCGTCGGGCGGGTGACGCGGATCTTGGACTGCTTGTGCGGGCGCAGCTCCCAGTCATCCATCAGGCGGGCCGTCAGGCCGTGTCGCCGCGCCAGCTCCACCAATGTCTCGGTGCGGTAGTAGAAGTCCTCCCGGAGCACGTGATGCTCCTTGCCCTCCGTGCGGTCGAAGGTGAAGTCGAAGAACGCCTCCTGCTTCATCACCCGGCCCACCGAGGCGAGGCACTCGTCGATCACGGACAGCGGGGAGTGGGAGAACACGCTGTGGGCGTGCACGACGTCGAAGTAGCCGTCCGGGAGGAAGGTGAGCCGCAGGTCGCGCACGGGCGTCAGGTGAGGCAGCTTCGCGGCCAGACCGTAGGCGGCGAGGGTGTCCTGCGCGGCGAGCAGGATGTCGGGGGAGATGTCGATCCCGTAGTAGCCGCCGACGTCCAGGTGGTCGATGAGGAGACGCCCGGCACGCAGGTTGCCGCACCCGATCTCCAGGACCTTGTGCTCCCGGACCAGCCCGTGCTCGAGCAGGTACTCGAACTGCATCTCCCCCAGCGCGAGCCACCGGTCGTGCCGCTGGCTGCCGACGGCGGCCTCCGGGTTGCGGCGAGTGTCGTGCCGCATCACGTCAAGGTAGTAGCGCACGTGGTCGCCGCGAGCGCGCAGCCGCAGGAGCGTGTCCCGCGCGAGCCGGGCGGCGTGCGGGCGGACCCGCTCGGGGTGAGCAAGGGCGTAGCGCAGCTGATGGACCAGGCTCGAGCGGGTCGGCGACATGTTCGCTCCCTACAGCTTCTCGACCGGCGCGTACCGCAGCAGGAGCCGCTTGGTGCCCTCGTCCCGGAAGTCGACGTGGGCGACGGTGGAGTCGCCGCTGCCCTCGACCCGGACGACCGTGCCCATCCCGAAGGTGTCGTGCGTGACGCGGTCGCCGGGCTCGAGGTGCAGGATCTCCCGGTTGCCGGGCGACCGGACGCCGGGCCGCCCTGCGAGGCGTGCCACCGCGGGCGTCGATGACGGCCGGACGGCGGTGGTCTCACTGCGCCGCCAGTCGACCAGCGCCTCGGGGATCTCGTCGAGGAACCTGCTGGCCGGGTGGTACTGCGGCTGGCCCCAGGCGCTGCGCACCGCGGCCCGCGACAGGTAGAGCCGTCGCTGGGCCCGGGTGACCCCCACGTACGCCAGCCGCCGCTCCTCGGCCAGCTCGGTGGCGTCGCCCAGGGACCGCATGTGCGGGAAGGTGCCGTCCTCCATGCCGGTGAGGAAGACGACTCCGAACTCCAGTCCCTTGGCCGTGTGCAGGGTCATCAGCGTGACTACTCCGGCACTGTCGGCGTCACCGGCTCCGTCACTCACGGCCTCGTCCGGGATCTGGTCGGCGTCCGCCACCAGCGAGACCTGCTCGAGGAAGTCGACGAGGGACCCGCCGGGGCTGGTCTCCTCGAACTCGCCCGCGACGGCGACGAGCTCGGCCAGGTTCTCCACGCGCGACTCGTCCTGCGGGTCGTGGCTCGCGCGCAGCTCCTCGAGGTAGCCGGACCGGTCGAGGATCGCCTCCAGCACGGTGACCGGGCCCGCGCCCCCCTCGACCACGGTCCGTAGCTCCTCGAGCAGGGTCGTGAACGCCGTGACGCAGGCCAGCGACCTGGTCGCGATCCCGGGCGCCTGCTCGGCCCGGTGCAGCGCCGCGTTGAACGAGATGCGCTCGCGCTCGGCGAGGGCGGTGATCGTCGCCTGGGCCCGGTCGCCGATCCCCCGCTTGGGCACGTTGAGGATGCGCCGCAGGTTGACCGTGTCGTCGGGGTTGGCCAGCACCCGCAGGTAGGCCAGGGAGTCCTTGATCTCCTTGCGCTCGTAGAAGCGCGTGCCGCCGACCACCTTGTACGGCAGACCGACCCGGACCAGCACCTCCTCGACGGCGCGGGACTGGGCGTTGGTGCGGTAGAACACCGCGACGTCACCGAAGCGCACGCCCTCGTCGTCTCGCAGGCGGTCGATCTCCTCGGCGATGAACGCGGCCTCGTCGTGCTCGTTGTCCGCGACGTAGCCGACGATGCGCTCGCCGTCACCGGCGTCCGTCCAGAGGTTCTTGGGACGCCGGTCAGGGTTGCGGGCGATTACGGAGTTCGCGGCGGTCAGGATCGTCTGCGTCGACCGGTAGTTCTGCTCGAGCAGGATGGTGCGGGCGTCGGGGTAGTCGGTCTCGAACTCGACGATGTTGCGGATCGTCGCGCCCCGGAAGGCGTAGATGGACTGGTCGGCGTCCCCCACGACGGTCAGCTCCGCCGCCGGCACTCGTGGCCCGTCGCCGTCGGCGTCGAAGCCGCCGACCAGCTCGCGAATCAGCGCGTACTGGGCGTGGTTCGTGTCCTGGTACTCGTCGACGAGCACGTACCGGAACCGGCGCAGGTAGTGCTGGGCCACGTCCGGGAAGGCACGCAGGACGTTGACCGTGTGCATGATCAGGTCGTCGAAGTCGAGGGCGTTGGCCTGCCGTAGCCGCTGCGTGTACATCGTGTAGGCCTGAGCGAGCATCCGCTCGGTGTGCGTGCCGTCGCCGGCCCGCGCCGCGAAGACCTCCTCGTCGACGAGCTCGTTCTTGAGGTTGGAGACCTGCACGCTGAACGACCGGGGCGGGTACCGCTTCGGGTCCAGATCGAGCTCGCGGCACACGAGGGCCATCAGCCGCTGGGAGTCCGCGGCGTCGTAGATCGAGAAGCTCGAACGCAGGCCGACGGTCTTGGCCTCGCGGCGAAGGATCCGCACGCATGCCGAGTGGAACGTCGACACCCAGATCGCCTTCGCCCGCGGGCCGACCAGGGCGTGCACGCGCTCCTTCATCTCGCCGGCGGCCTTGTTGGTGAACGTGATCGCGAGGATCTGGCCCGGGCTGGCGCCGCGCGCCGCCAGCAGGTGGGCCACGCGGTGCGTGAGCACCCTGGTCTTGCCGGAACCGGCGCCTGCGACGATCAGCAGCGGGGAGCCGCTGTGCAGCACCGCCTCGCGCTGGCTGGGATTGAGCCCCACCAGCAACGCCTCGGGGTCGGGGCCGGACGCCGGGGAGGAGCCGTCGTCCCACTGCTCCCCCGGCCGAGGCGGCAGGGTGGGCAGGGCGGCGTGTCCGGAGCCGGAGGGCAGGTCCAGGTCGTCGAAGAGGGTGCTCATCTCGGTCGCCAGCCTACGGGCGGTCGGTGACGGCGCTCCGGGCCGCTGTGGACACTGCGCTCGTTGGTTAGGGTCTGGATCATGCAGCCGCTGCCTCCGCTGAGCTCGTCCGAGGTTCCCCGCGTCCTGCTCGTCGCTGCCCACCCGGACGACATCGAGTTCGCCGCGGCAGGTTCGGTGTCGGCCTGGACCGACGAGGGCGTCGAGGTCACCTACCTGCTGTGCACCTACGGGGACCAGGGCGGCTTCGACGAGACCCCTCGCGAGGACATGCCCCGCATCCGTGAGGCGGAACAGCGTGCCGCGGCGGCCGTCGCCGGAGTCGCCGACGTCCGGTTCCTCGACGGCTTCCGCGACGGGTACCTCGAGGCGTCCCACGACCTGGTCCGGGCCATCACCCGTGTGATCCGGCAGGTGCGACCGGTCCGGGTGGTGGCGCCCAGCCCGGAGCGCTGGTGGGAGCGGCTGGCCGCCAGCCACCCCGACCACCTCGCCGCCGGTGACGCGTGCGTCCGGGCGGTGTATCCCGCGTCCCGCAACGCCTTCGCCTACCCGGAGCTGCTGGCCGACGAGGGCCTGGAGCCGTGGACCGTCACCGAGCTGTGGCTGATGGCCCACCACACGCCCGACCACCACGTCGACGTGACCGAGACGTTCGACCGCAAGCTGAAGGCCGTGCGGTGCAACGTGAGCCAGACCGCGCACGCGGGATCGGAGCTCGAGGAGATGCTCCGCGAAGGCTTCGGCGCCGCCGCGCGCGAGGCCGGGCTCGGCGATGGTCGCTACGCCGAGTCGTTCAAGGTCGTGCGCACCGCCTGAGCGGGTCAGCCGGGCGGAGGGCGTTCTCGCGGTTCTCCGTGTTCTTGCGCCTTCCATCCGGGGACGAGGGGTCGTGCGTGGCGGGTGTAGCTGCGGCCGGTGGGGCTGGTCCACTCGAACTCGCCGGGTGAGAGCTGGCGCAGCAGCCAGCCGCCGTGGGCCCGTGGTTGGTGGATCAGTGCATTGTGGACGCGGTCGCAGAGGCTGCCGAGGTCGCCGGCGGTGGTGGTGCCTTCGGCGCCGTGATCGTCGTGGTGGCCGTGGTTGATGGTGTGGTCGAGCTGGGTGCCTGCCGCCGGGTGGTGGCACGCCGGGCCCAGGCAGGTGGCGTCGCGGATGTGCACATGGCGGCGCAGCCGCGGCGAGGGCCGGTACCTGCTGCCGTCGTCGGAGTGGGACGGGGTGAGCGGGTCGGCCAGCAGATCCTGGAGCCGCCGCTCGATGCCTGTCATGCCGTCGGCGGGGTGGATGCGCGGGTCGGCCAGGACCAGGGTGCCGGTGGCCGGGTCGGCGACCAGGCGCCGCCACCGGGTCCGAGACGCCAGGTGGCGGACCGTCTCGCCGTCGACCGGCCCGACCCCGGGCACCTGCGCGGGCAGGTCGCTGGCCCCGGTGAGGGTGTCGGCGGCGACCACGACCTGCACCTCGGCCAGCCGCGCCAGCTCGTCCGGGGTGGGTACGCACCCGTTCAGTGGGTCGCCCTGGCCGGTGAGCAGGGCGGTGTGGATATCGGCGCGCAGCTGCGCCAGGGTCCGGTCCTCGGGTGTCCCGTCGAGGCGGACCCCGAGCTTCTTGGCGTTCTTGGCGGCCGCATTGATCGCCAGCCACGCCGCCGTGCCGGTGACCAGCGGAGTGTCGGCGACCAGCCGCCGACAGCCCGGCAACGGTGAGGGCCGGAACGTGACGTCCCGCTCGGCCACGCCCCGCGCTGCCGCGTCCGCGGCATGCGCCGGGTCGACTCGCATCGCCTCGGCGGCCAGGTCGGCGTGCAGCTGCTGGGCGGTCCGCCGCGCCGCCCACGCCACCGCGGCGGCCTCGACCTGCGCCGCGGCCGGTCCGGGCAGGTCCCGGACGACTCGGTCGAGGATCCTCAGCTGGGTGTAGTCCATCCGCCCGTCGATGAGCGCGTCCAGCCCATCGGGCAGGTCACCGCAGCGCACCGCCAGCGCCGTCAGGGACGACGCCGCCCGCGGCGCGATCCCCAAGGCCGGGGCCAGCTCGTCGGCCGCCGCCCGGGTCGGGTCGGTGCGTCCCGGGCGGCTCGGCGCCTCCGGGGTCGGCGTCATCGCCGTGACCAGGTCGGCGGCCACCGTCAAGGTGCCCGCCTGACAGTGCGACGTCATCCGCTTCCACCCGGCCGCGGTCTCGGTCAGCTCCCGAGCCGACAGGTCCCCGCGGGCGGTCAGCTCCGTCAACGCCGCCAGCAGCCCGGGCCCCGGCGCCTGCGCCAGCGCGTCGGCCACGACGGAGCGCAGCAGCGAACGCGGCGCCCCCGCGCCGCCGTCCGAACCCTGCTCCGTTGCCATGAGTCGAACATACGTCGGGGTACTGACAACGCGTCGCTCAGCAGTTTGAGCGAAGGGGCGTCACACGGTGGCGTCGACGAGGTGGTGGTAGCCACCCGCCAGCAGCACGCGATCCGCCGTCACCAGCGGCAGGCCCTCGACGGTCGACTGCGCCATCAGGAGACGGTCGAAGGGGTCGTGTCGGACCAGCTCGGGATACAGCCGCATGGTGCTGGCATGAGCAGCCGTCACCGGTAGGACTACCAGCCCCTGCGCATCCAGACGCTGATCGAGGTCCTCCGGCACGGTGAGCTTGCCCAGCATCGACTTGATCGTGAGCTCCCAGACCGTGGCAGCGGACACGTGGACGAACGACGCCGAGATGAGCGAGCGACGGGTGGCGCTCCCGAGCCGTGGGCTGTCGTCCACGAGCCAGAGCACGACCTGGCTATCGAGAAGCATCCGCGCCGTAGAACATCCGAAGGATCTCGTCGTCCTGCTCGAGCTTGCTGTCGTCGTAGGTGACATGCCCGCGCAACCCACCGAAGACGACCGGCCTGGCCTGGTGCCTGACAAGCTCTGCGATGGGCGTGCCTGCCTTGGAGATCACGACCCGTTCCCCCGCCGCGACCTGTTCGAGCAGTCGGGAGAGGTGGGTCTTGGCCTCGTGGATGTTCACGACCGTCGGCATGCTCCGATCGTGACCCCTCGACTTAGTCCAGTCAAACTAAGCAGGCGCGGTGGAGACCAGACTGGCGAAGACGACGAGGTTGTCCTGCGAGGCACCGCCGTCATTGCGCTGGAAGCAGGTGATCAGCACGAGCCGGTCGGGAACGATCTTCCAGACCTCGTCGACGCCGGCGAGCTCGTCCTTCGGGTAGCGCTCAGTGCTGTCCACCGCGTAGGTGAGGCGACCGGCGTCCGTGGTGACGACGATCTCGTCGCCGGCCCCGACGAGGGCGATCTGCTCCGCCCGGTCAAACAAGGGGTTGAACGCGGCGTCGCCGCTGTCGTAGGAGTGGCCGGCCAGGTAGACGGTGTTGTCGGCGTCCGAACCCGGGGTGCCGTAGGTCTCGATCCAGTACGCCTCGTCGAGGGTCGGCGGGTCGAGCTCACCGCCGT
>DASROP010000023.1:0-2120 GCA_035646835.1 Actinomycetales bacterium
CGCCCACCCCTCCCACTGCGCTGATCAAGGACTCCGTGCTCGCCGTCAGCGGCTGGTCACGGTCACCGAAGCCGGCTCGCCGTGACCGACCCGGAGCGTCGCGCCACCTGGCACCGCGTCGGCGGGGATCTTGACCGTGACCTCGACGCGAGCCGAGTCCCCGGTGGCGTCTGCAGTGGCGAGCGCCGTCGTCCGCCCGTCCTGGACGAAGACGACGGGTACGTCCTGCGACGGATCGGCCTCCGGGCCCCGACCGTCGTCGTTGCAGTCGTCTCGCACGTACAGGGCCGAGACCGTCACCTCCTGACCGGGTGACACCGTCGTCCTCGATACCGAGGTCTGCGGCGCGGCACACGCCGCGCTGGACGAGACGCCACCCCCGCCCGCCGTGCATCCAGCGAGCAGGAGGGCGCAGAGCGCCGTCAAGCACCTCGTCACGAGGCTCGGGCGCCGCGCACCTCGAGGTGCGACAGCAGGTCGCCGGTGGCGGCGGCGACCGTTGCTACGGCCTCGTCGAAGGCCGCGGCGTTGTGCGCGGCCGGGGTTCGGAACCCGCTGACCTTGCGCACGTACTGCAGGGCGGCCGCCCTGATGTCGTCGTCGCCGACGTTCTCGGTGTAAGGCTCGCGGAGGGTCTTGATGCTGCGGCACATGGCCCCAGCCTACGAGCCTCAGACCTCGGTGGGGAGGGCGTTGTAGCCAGCGGCCCTCTCCTGGCCGGTCAGCTCCGCGACGGCGTCCATCACGTCGTCCGTCAGCCGGCGCCGTGCCAGGCCCGGGTTGGGGACGTCGGCATAGTCCCGAGGCCGCACCGGCGGGGCGAACGCGATGCGCACCTTGGCCGGCCGGGGGATCCGGGTCCCGACCGGCTGCATCCGGTCCGTGCCCACCAGCCCGGCGGGGACGACGGACGCGTCGGCGGCGAACGCGAGGTAGCCGATGCCGGTGCGGCCGCGGTACAGCCTGCCGTCGCGTGAGCGCGTCCCCTCGGGGTAGACGCAGCAGGCCCACCCGCGGTGCAGTGCCTGGAGCGTCGCGTCCATCGCGTCGCGGGCGTCGGACTGTGACCCCCGATGCACCGGGACCGCGCCGAAGTTCTTGAAGAACGCGCGCCGCGGCCAGCCCAGCGGGCCCCCGCCGCTGAAGTACTCCGCCTTGGCCAGGAACGTCACGCGCCGGTGCGGTACCGCCAGCGGGATCACGATGCTGTCGATGAACGACAGGTGGTTGCTCGCGATGATCACCGGCCCGGTCGCCGGCACGTGCTCGCTGCCCTCGACGACGGGACGCCAGAAGACCTTGAAGATCAGGCCCGCGAACAGGCGCAGCAGGGTGTAGTGCACGCGCGGATGCTCCCACGGCACGGTGTGAGGCGGTTCAGTCCCCGTCGTGCCAGGGTCCGCTGCCGCCGACATGGTCGACCGTGATCCGTGCGACGAACCCCGGCGGAGGGTCGTCCATCGGCGGGAAGCGCGTGCCGGGGCCGACGTAGACCTGCGCCAGGCGGTGCAGCAGCTCCGGCGCCCCTCCTTCGGTCACGCGCGCACGGCCCCGCACGACGAGGTAGTCGCGCATCCCCACGGCGTTGCTGGACCGTGCCTCGAACGAGATCACCGCCCGCGGGTCGCGCCGGAGGTTACGGATCTTGCGCTGCCGCCCATCCAGGTGGCCGGAGACGATCTCGTCGCCGTCCAGCCCCACCCAGACCACGGACACCTGTGGCGACCCGTCCTCGTTCACCGTCACCATGTGCGCGAGCACGCCGGACTCGATCAGGCCCCGTGCGGCGGCGTTCAGCAGCGCCATCGCACCAGCCTGCCACGCTGGCGGCTGTCAGCGCACCGAGACGACGACGGCCGAGTGACCCGGCATCGAGAGCGTGTCGCCGGACGGCGTCACCTCGTCCCACGCCGCCAGCACGCCCGTCGTCGGCGCGCCGATCGGCACCCGCTGGGGCGCGGGCGACATCGACGCGACGACGCGCAGGTCACCGCGGTCGACGACGAACCACGACCCGTCGTCGGCGTGCCGCACCGCGACGCGCGACAGGTCGTCGTCCCTCAGGTCCGCGTGGGCGCTCCGTAACGCGATCAGCTCGCGGTGCCAGGCCAGCAGGCGAG
>DASROP010000024.1:0-2704 GCA_035646835.1 Actinomycetales bacterium
GATCTCGGTGATGGCGCGTTGGGCCTCCGTGGCGTCCTTCTGCTCGACAATGCCGGCTACGGCCGCATCCTGCGGGCGGACGACGGGGCCGTCGCCGGCATTGTCGAGCAGAAGGACGCCACGGAGGCCCAACGCGCCATCACCGAGATCAACTCCGGCATCTACGCGTTCGACGCGGCGGTGCTCACCAGCGTCCTGGCTCGGGTGCGCGACGACAACGCGCAGGGCGAGGTCTACCTGACCGACGTCCTGGCGATCGCCCGCGCGGACGGCGGGCGGGTGGCGGCCCACCGCGTCACCGACGTCTGGCAGACCGAGGGGGTCAACGACCGGGTGCAGCTGGCCGCGATCGGGGCAGAGCTGAACAGTCGCCTGCTCCGGAACCACATGCGCGAGGGCGTGACCGTGGTCGACCCCGCGACGACGTGGGTCGACAGCGGAGTACGGCTCGGTCGCGACGTCACGCTGCTGCCCGGAACTCAGCTGCAGGGCGCGACGAGCATCGACGACGGCGCGACCGTCGGCCCGGACACCACGCTGCTCGACTGTCACGTCGGAGCAGCGGCGTCCGTCGTCCGTACCCACGGCGCGGGAGCGCGGATCGGGGCAGGTGCCACCGTCGGTCCTTTCGCGTACCTGCGACCCGGCACCGCCCTCGGGGACGACGGCAAGATCGGGACGTTCGTGGAGACCAAGAACGCCGCGATCGGGCGTGGGTCCAAAGTTCCCCACCTCTCCTACGTGGGGGACGCCGAGATCGGCGAGGGGACGAACATCGGCGCGGCGTCGGTCTTCGTCAACTACGACGGGGTCGCCAAGCACCGGACGACGATCGGCAATCACTGTCGGACCGGCTCGGACAACATGTTTGTCGCCCCGGTCGCCGTCGGCGACGGCGCCTACACCGGCGCCGGCACCGTGGTCCGCAAGGACGTCCCGCCGGGTGCGCTCGGCCTCAGCGTGGCACCCCAGCGCAACCTCGAGGGCTGGGTCGAGCGTAAGCGGCCGGGCACGCCGTCCGCCGAGGCGGCAGCCCGAGCCAGAGAGAACACCGACCCAGCAGAGGGAGCACCCCAGCGATGACCGGCATCACCACCACGGGCGAGAAGCGGCTGGTGCTCATCGCGGGCCGAGCGCACCCCGACCTCGCCGAGGAGGTGTCGGCGTCCATCGGGTCCGAGCTCGTGCCGACGTCCGCCTACGACTTCGCCAACGGCGAGATCTATGTGCGCTTCGGGGAGTCGGTGCGCGGCTGCGACGCCTTCGTCCTGCAGAGCCACTGCGCGCCGATCAACCACTGGCTGATGGAGCAGATGCTGATGGTCGACGCGCTGAAGCGGGCCTCGGCCAAGCGCGTCACGGTCGTCGCCCCCTTCTACGGCTATGCCCGCCAGGACAAGAAGCACCGCGGCCGCGAGCCGATCTCCGCGCGACTGATCGCCGACATGTTCAAGACCGCCGGAGCCGACCGGCTGATGAGCGTCGACCTGCACACCTCGCAGATCCAGGGCTTCTTCGACGGCCCGGTGGACCACCTCTGGGCGCTGCCGCTGCTCGCCGACCACGTCAGCAAGCGGGTGGACCGCTCGAAGCTGACGATCGTCTCGCCGGACGCCGGCCGCGTGCGCGTGGCGGACCAGTGGTCGGACCGGCTCGCCGCGCCGCTGGCGATCATCCACAAGCGGCGGGACCCGAGCGTTCCGAACCAGGTCAAGGTCCACGAGCTGGTCGGTGACGTCGATGGCCGGACCTGTGTGCTGGTGGACGACATGATCGACACCGGCGGCACCATCGTGCAGGCGGCGCAGGAGCTGAAGGACAACGGGGCCGGGGACGTCCTCGTCGCCTCGACCCACGCCGTCCTGTCCGGTCCCGCCGTCGACCGCCTCAAGAACAGCCCGATCAGCGAGGTGATCGTGACGAACACGCTCCCGATCCCGGAGGAGCGGCAGTTCCCCCAGCTGACGGTGCTGTCGATCGCTCCGCTGCTCGCCCGGGCCATCCGCGAGGTCTTCGACGACGGCTCGGTGACCTCCCTGTTCGACGGCAACTCCTAGGCGGCACTACACTCGACGCAGTTACCTCGGCGAGGGACGTCGCACGCACGTCCGTGATCGACGCGGTGGGTCTCCCTCCGTGCTGCGTCCAGCGCCGAGGCCGAAGGACCGCCGCCCCGAGCCCGCGAACTGGAGCCCCCACGTGTCTGAGATCAAGTTGAGCGCCGAGCAGCGCACCGAGTTCGGCAAGGGCGCGGCCCGCCGGATCCGCCGCGACGACAAGATTCCCGCGGTCGTGTACGGCCACGGTGCACCGCCGGCGCACATCACGCTGCCCGGCCACGAGACGATGATGGCGCTGAAGAACCCCAACGCCCTGATGACGATCGCCATCAAGGGCGCCAAGGACTACCTGGCCCTGGCCAAGGACGTGCAGCGCGACCCGGTCCGTCAGGAGATCGAGCACGTCGACCTCGTGATCGTCCGACGGGGCGAGAAGGTCCAGGTCGAGGTGGGCGTGCACGTCGAGGGCGAGGCCGCGCCGGAGACCGTCGTGACCGTCGACCACCAGACGCTGCTGCTCGAGGTGGACGCCACGCACATCCCCGAGAACGTCACCGTCTCGGTCGAGGGTGCCGAGGCCGGTACCCGGCTGCTCGCCGCGGACATCGAGCTGCCGGAGGGCGCGAGCCTGATCACCGACGCGG
>DASROP010000025.1:0-8482 GCA_035646835.1 Actinomycetales bacterium
CGCCGTCTCGCTGAACGATCGCCATCCCGCGCCTGCAGCAGCGTGGGCCTGAGAACCCACCTGCCCTGCTGTCGCCCCTTGCGGAGTGGCCGTCACCCTTGCCCAGAGTCCTGCTCAGGGACGACGTCGACACCCATCTGCTGCACACAGTTGCGATCGGGACGAGATTGCGCTGGACAGGTAGCCAATGCTCGGCAGACAGTAGACCCGGCGAACACACATGACCAGCCTGCGATCCCACGGAGGACGGCGATGGCGCGGACCTCGAACTTCGGCCACCTGGAACGCTTGCCCAGCAGCCGGTGGCGGGCCCGCTTCACTGGCCCTGACGGGAAGCGCCGGTCGTCCACGTTCAAGACGAAGGCGGACGCACGCGCGTGGCTCTCCACGCAGCAGGCCGACGTCGTCCGCAAGGCGTGGAGGGCGCCCGAAGCCGGCAAGAGAACCGTCGGGGCCTACGCCACGGACTACGTCGGCCGGACCGATCTGCGGGAGTCGACCCGTGACCTGTACGGCGGGCTGTGGGACCGCCACCTCCTCGATGCGTGGAGCGACGTCCCGGTCGCCGACATCACCCCCCAGCGGGTGCGCGCTTGGCACGCCGACGCCACGAAGACAACGAGGCCGACCGCGCTGGCGCAGAGCTACCGGCTCCTACGCTCGATCCTGAACGTCGCCGTGGCCGACGAGGTGATCGTCAGCAACCCGTGCCGGCTCCGTTCGGCCGGCACCCCGAAGCCGTCGAGGCCCGCGCGGTCTCTGACTACGGGCGAGGTCATCGCGCTCAGCAAGGCCGTGCCTGCGAGGTACTCCGCCCTCGTGCTCGTGCTCGCGTTCGCCGGCCTCCGGTTCGGCGAGGCCACCGCACTACGCCGTCGGGACATCTCCCTTGATGGGCAGCAGGTCAGCGTCGAACGGTCGGTGCGGTACGTCGCCGGTCGATGGCTCGTCGGAGCACCGAAGACGGACGCCGGACGGCGAACCGTTGCACTGCCCGGCTTCGTGTCGGCGGCGCTGGCCGAACACCTCGCGGAGTACGCGCCCGAGGACGCCGACGCCCTCGTTTTCGGCACGGCGTCGGGTCGATTCGTGGCGAGGCAGAACTTCGCAACGACGTTTCGACGCGCTGCCGAGGCCGTCGCCCTGCCGCCCGTGCGGGTCCACGAGCTGCGCCACACCGGGAGCACGCTCGCGGCGTCGACGGGCGCGACGACCAAGGAGCTGATGCGCCGGATGGGGCACTCCTCCCCCACCGCTGCTCTGATCTACCAGCACGCCGTCGACGGACGCGACGTCGAGATCGCGCGAGCTCTGGACGACGTCATCGGCTCAGCCGCGGTCGTGCCGATCAAGGCCGCACCCAGCGTCCGGAAGGCGGCACCGAAAGCCGCGTCCCGGCGCAGATCCGCGATTCGCTAACCCACAGGGAACCCACGAACGACCAACCGACGCCTACAAACCCCCTCTGACCTGCGGCGATACCGCAAGATGAGCCAGCCTTCCAGCTGGTCATGCGGGTTCGATCCCCGTCACCCGCTCCCTGTTGTCGTCGTCGCACCTCGTTGCTCACGCCAAGCCGGTCCCGATGGCGGTACGGGCGCCGAGAACCGTTCTGGAGTGAGTACGCCGTGGGTGCTACAGGGACAGCTCGTAGTGGAGGATGCCCTCGCCGTCCTGCACCTTGGCGCGGCCGGACGGCGCCCACCCCATCCGCTCGTACAGCCGGCGGCCACGGGCGTTGCTCTCCTGGGTCCACAGCTGGGAGGCGGTGTAGCCCTGCCGCCGGGCTGCGTTCAGCACCGAGCCCAGCACGATCTCGGCCAGGCCCTGCCCCCAACGGTCTGGGTGGACGGCGACCAGCGAGACGTGCAGCACGCCCGGCAGCCGCTCAGGGCCTGCGCCGTCGTCGGCCCGAGCCGGCACGGCGATCGCCATCGCGACCAGGCCGTCGGCGTCCTCGGCCACGGCGCCGATCATGTCGTCGTCCAGCCGCTCCGACACGTCCGCACGCGCCTTCGCGAGCGCCTCCGAGCGTTCGGCCTCTCCCTCCAGCCCCGCCTCCACCCTCCGCGCCGACCGCGCGGCGACCCACAAACGAGCGAGGGCCTCGGTGTCGTCGACGGTGGCGGCCCGGATCGCGGGAGTGACCATGGGCCGACCCTGGCACGGCCCCAAGCGCGGCAGCCCGGCAGGTGTGGCAGGGTCGAGATTCGTTGCGAGCCGTAGGAGACCGGATGCCGCAGAACGTCGCGCAGAAGCTGATCGCCACCCACCTGGAGTCCGGGGAGATGGCGCCGGGCGAGGAGATCGCCCTCCGCATCGACCAGACGCTCACCCAGGACGCCACCGGCACGATGGTGATGCTCGAGCTCGAGGCCCTCGGCCTGGACCGTGCGCGCACCGAGGTGTCGGTGCAGTACGTCGACCACAACCTGCTGCAGGCCGACGGCCGCAACGCCGAGGACCACGACTTCCTGCGCTCGGCCTGCCAGCGGTTCGGCCTCTGGTACTCCAAGGCCGGCAACGGCGTCTCCCACCCGACGCACATGCAGCGGTTCGGCGTCCCCGGCAAGACCATGGTCGGCTCGGACAGCCACACCCCGGCCGCCGGCTCGCTGGGGATGCTGGCGATCGGCCTCGGCGGCATCGAGGTCGCGATGGCGATCGCCGGCAAGCCCGTCTACCTGCGGATGCCCGAGATCTGGGGGGTCCACCTGACCGGAGAGCTGCCGGCATGGACCAGCGCCAAGGACGTCATCCTCGAGATGCTGCGCCGGCACGGCGTCAAGGGCGGCGTGAACCGGATCGTCGAGTACCACGGCCCCGGGCTCGCGCACCTCACGGCGATGGACCGGCACGTGATCGCCAACATGGGCGCCGAGCTCGGCGCGACCACCACCGTGTTCCCGGCCGACGAGAGGGTCGCCGAGTTCCTGCGCGGCGAGGACCGCGAGGGTGACTTCGTCGAGCTGCTCGCCGACGACGGGGCCACCTACGACGTGACCGAGGAGATCGACCTCGCCACGATCGAGCCGCTGATCGCCCTGCCCTCCTCCCCCGGAAACGTCGTGCCGGTCAGCGAGGTGGCCGGCCGAGACGTCGAGCAGGTGGTCGTGGGGTCATCGGCGAACCCCGGCCTGCGCGACTTCGCGGTCGTCGCGGCCATCGTCAAGGGACGCCAGTCGCATCCGCGTGTGTCCTTCGACGTCAACCCGTCATCCCGCCAGATCCTGCAGGACCTGACCAGGATGGGAGCCACCTTCGACCTGATCGCGGCCGGCGCGCGGCTGCACCAGTCCGGCTGCATGGGCTGCATCGGGATGGGCCAGGCGCCGGCGACCGGCAGCAACAGCCTCCGGACGTTCCCGCGCAACTTCCCCGGGCGGTCCGGCACCAAGGAGGACTCGGTCTACCTCTGCTCCCCCGAGACCGCCGCAGCGGCAGTCCTCACCGGGCAGGTCACCGACCCGCGCGACCTGCCGGACCTGCTGGGCATCGACTACCCCACGGTCGAGCTGCCGGCACGGTCGAGCGTGAACACCGACATGCTCGAACAGCCCCTGCCGAAGGAGGAGGCCACGGGCATCGAGCTGGTCAAGGGCCCGAACATCTCGGCGCTGCCGGACTTCGAGCCGCTGGAAGACCGGATCGAGGCACCGGTGGCGCTGAAGCTCGGCGACGACGTCTCCACCGACGAGATCCTGCCGGCCGGTGCCCGCGTGCTGCCCTACCGCAGCAACATCCCCAAGCTGGCCGAGTTCGCCTTCAACGGGGTCGACGAGAGCTACTCCGAGCGCGCGATGGCCACCAGGGACGGCACCGGGCACATCGTGGTGGGCGGCGCCAACTACGGGCAGGGCTCCTCGCGGGAGCACGCCGCGATCGCCCCGCGCTACCTCGGGCTCCGCGCGGTGCTGGCGGTGTCGTTCGCCCGGATCCACTGGCAGAACCTCGCCAGCTTCGGCGTCCTCGCGCTGGAGTTCGCCGACCCTGACGACTACGAGCGGGTCGAGGCGGACGACGTCCTCGTGCTGGCCGGCGTCCGGGACGCCGTCGCCTCCGGCACCGAGATCACGGTACGCAACACCACCCGCGACGAGGAGTACGCAACCACCCACCGGTTGTCCGAGCGGCAGGTGCAGATCCTGCTCGCGGGTGGGCTGATCCCCTGGCTCCGTGACCAGACCTGAGGTCACGCCCGCTGCGTGAGCGCCAGGAACTCGGCCCGCGAGCGCGGGTCCTCGCGGAAGGCTCCGAGCAGGGTCGACGTGACGGTGCTGCTCCCCGCCGCCCGGACCCCTCGAAGGCTCATGCACAGGTGCTCGGCCTCGACCACGACACCGACGCCGGCGGGTCGCAGGTGGGCCTGCAGCCAGTCGGCCACCTGCTTGGTCAGCCGCTCCTGGACCTGCGGGCGCCGGGCGAACTTCTCGACGACCCGGGCGAGCTTCGACAGCCCCAGAATGCGATCACCGGGCAGGTACCCGACGTGCGCGACACCCACGAACGGCAGCATGTGGTGCTCGCACACCGACTGGAGGGGGATGGACCGGGCGAGAACCATCTCGTCGTACCCCTCGTCGTTCTCGAACGTGGTCAGGTCGAACGACCGAGGCGTGAGCATCTCGGCGAAGGCGCGGACCATCCGGGCCGGCGTCTCGGCCAGCGCCCCGCCGTCCAGGGACAGGCCGAGACCGGTCAGCATCTGGGCGGCTCCCCGCTCGGCGGCCCGCAGGTCGGCCTCCGGCGGCTCGTGCGCGACCCGCAGCCGGACGACGTGCCCGTCGGCCGCGACCGCGGCGGCGGTCGACATCAGCGCCGGTGTGCGGCGGCGAGCCGGGCCAGCGCCAGGGCGCCGACCAGCAGCCCGAAGTCGCGCAGGGCGACGTCGTAGTAGTCGCCGAGCAGCAGGAGGTTCCCGATGATGCCGGCCAGCCACGCGGCGACCACGTACCCGCCGATCCGCGGCATCAGCGCGACGAGCAGCCCGGCGGCGACCTCCACCACGCCGACGGCGAGCATCGCCTGGTCGGCCGAGCCGGGCACGAGGTCGTTGACCTGCGGCGCCAGGTAGACCTCCCAGTCGGTCAGGACGCCGAAGAACTTGTCCAGCCCGAACAGGATCGGCGCGACCGTGAACACGGTGCGCAGGAGCTGGAAGGCCTGACGCGCGGCCAGTGACGACTGCGCGTCGGACGGCGTCGCGACCGCGGGGTCGGTGTGGGTGGTCATGGCTGTCCCTCTTCTCTAGAAGACGCTACAGTTGACCATAGAGAGCCGAATCTGTTTCGTCAATGAGTCTGTCCCTTAGAATCGGGGTCTTCGTGACCGACGACTTCGCCTCGCAGGTCGCCGGCGTCGGCGCGCTCGCCGAGCCCGCCCGCCGGTCCCTGTACCTGTACGTCGTCTCCCAGCCGGATCCGGTCAGCCGGGACCAGGCCGCGGCGGGCGCCGACTTGCCCCGGCACACGGCGAAGTTCCACCTCGACAAGCTGGTGGAGGAGGGCCTGCTCGACACCGAGTTCCGCCGGCTGACCGGCCGGAGGGGGCCGGGCGCCGGGCGTCCCGCCAAGCTCTACCGGCGGTCCGACCGGCAGCTGGCCGTGACGCTGCCGCGACGGCACTACGAGCTCGCGGGCGAGATCCTCGCGGAGGCGATCGACTCCACGACCGGGCGCGACGAGCCCGTGCTCGATGCGGTGACGCGGGCCGCGAGAGCGGCCGGACGCCGGCTCGGCGCCGAGTCGCGGGCAGGCGCAGCGGCCCAGGGGGCCACCGCGGCGCTGGCGTCGTACGGCTACGAGCCGCGCGCCGAGACCGACCGAGTCGTGCTCGCGAACTGTCCGTTCCACGCGCTGTCACGCACACACACCGAGCTGGTCTGCACGATGAACCACGCCCTGATCGACGCCCTGGTCTCCGACCTCGGGGACGACCTGCAGGTCAGGCTCGATCCTGGCCCGAACCGGTGCTGCGTCACCCTCGCGCCCGCCCCGCCGTCCGCCCCCGACGTGCACGGATCCTGACCGTCGGGACCCCCGAACGGCTCAAGGTGGGCGCCCGCGCTGTCGAAGCACGAGCACGAGGCCGGCTCCGCATCCGCGGGCTGGCCACACGGTCGAGACCGGGGAGCTGGCAGTGGGTGGACCGGGATGGCTGATCGCTCTCGCCATCGCCTTCCCGACCGCGGTCTCGATGGTGCTGCTGATCATCCTGCTGCGACGCCGGGAGGCCGCCCTGCTGGGCAGCGCGAACTCCGACCCGCTGACCGGGCTGCCCAACCGCAACGTCCTGACCCGTGAGGCGGCGCGACTGCTGTCGAAGATCGACTCCATGGACGGCGACGGCAGCCGCGGACCCGCGCTGCTGCTCGTCGACCTCGACGGGTTCAAGGACATCAACGACATCCTCGGCCACCTGGCCGGTGACGCCGTCCTGGTCCAGGTGGCTGCCCAGCTCGACGCGGCGGCCGGGCCCGATGCGGTGGTCGCGCGGCTCGGGGGCGACGAGTTCGCCGTCCTGCTGCCCGGCCCCCTGTCCGGGTCCCAGGCCGTGCTCGAGGCCAAGAAGATGCTGGCCGGGCTCGGCGCCGGAGACTTCCAGGCGCACGACGTGGCGCTCGACGTGCGGGCGAGCATCGGCGTCGCCCTCGCCCCGGTGCACGGACGCACGCTCCCGGAGCTGCTCAAGCACGCCGACGTGGCGATGTACGAGTCCAAGCGCGCCCGCAGCGGCGTCACCGTCTACACCCCGGACCTGGACCCGCACGCCGCCGACCGGCTGGGCACCCTGGCCCTGCTCCGTGGGGCGATGGACGCCGGCCAGCTGCACCTGCGCTACCAGCCCGTCGTCCGCGCCGACAACTCACGCCTGCTGGGCTTCGAGGCCCTGGTGCGGTGGCAGCACCCGACGCGCGGGCTGATGCTGCCCGCCGAGTTCGTGCCGCTCGCCGAGCGCACCGCCCTGATCCACCCCCTGACGCGCTGGGTGCTGCTCACCGCGGTCCGTCAGGCCTCCGAGTGGCGTGAGGAGGGCCTCGACGTCACCATCGCCGTCAACATCAGCCCGGTCACTCTCGAGCACGGGCTCCTCGGGATCGTCGAGGAGGCGCTGGCGCTGAGCCGCTGGCCCGCCGACCGGCTCATCCTCGAGGTGACCGAGTCGGCCATCACCGAGAACCCCGAGGTCGCCAAGTCGGTCGTCACCGAGCTGCGCGAGCGCGGGGTCAACGTGTCCGTCGACGACTTCGGCGCCGGCTTCACGAGCCTGGGCCTGCTCAACGGCCTGCCCGTGCACCAGCTCAAGATCGACCGCCAGTTCATCGAGGGCCTCGGTGAGAGCCAGCACGACGCCGTCGTGTCGTCGATCATCGAGCTCGGCCACCGGCTCGGCCTGATCGTGGTGGCCGAGGGCGTCGAGACGGCCGCCTCGGCGGATCGCCTGCGCGGCCTCGGCTGCGACGAGCTGCAGGGCTTCCTGTTCGCCCGGCCGATGCCGTCGGAGGACATCCACGCGTGGGTGGCCGAGCACAGCCTGATCGACGTCCCGGCACCCCGCCGCTCCCCCGCCGACGACTCCTCGGAGGCATCGGTCTGACGCCTCACTCGCGCCAGAGCATCACCAGCGCCCGGTCGTCGGTCTCGTCGCTGCGCGTCCCGTCGACGATGCGCTCGGCGCCTCCCTTGAAACCCCCGCGCCGAACCAACCGCTCCGCCTCCCCCATCAGCCGGTCGATGCCGAGCGTGAGGTCGCGGCCGGGAGTCTCCACGAGCCCGTCGGTGTAGAGCAGGAGCGCGTCGCCACGCTGCAGCCGGCCGGTGTGGGCCGGGTAGGCCACCGACTCGATGATGCCCAGGGCCGGCCCGTGCTCGGCGCTGACCACCTCCCACCGGCCCGACCCGGCGTGGAAGTGCGCCGCCGGGGGATGCCCCGCGCTCGCCAGCCGGTAGTCACCGGTGGCGAGGTCGACACCCAGGTGGACGGCCGTCGCGAAGCCCTCCTCCCACCGCTGCCGCAGCAGGTAGGCGTTGGCGGCGGGCAGGAACTCGGCCTGGCTGGAGGCGCCGAGCAGCCCGCCGAAGGCACCCGAGAGCAGCAGGGAGCGGGTCCCGGCGGCCTGGCCCTTGCCGGAGACGTCGACGAGCGCCATCTCCAGCAGCCGCCCGTCGGTGGACCTCGAGGTCACGAGGAAGTCTCCGGAGAACGAGTCTCCGTAGGCCGACCGCAACGTCGTCTCGACCTGCCACTGCGCCGGTAGTGCGGGGACCCGGCCCTGCGCTCGCAACCGGTCACGGAGGTCGACGAGCATCGACTCCCCGAGCGTGCCCTGCACCCCCAGGCGCTCACGGCTGCGGGCGAACAGCATCACCATCACGCCCGTCGCCAGCACGACACCGACCGTCCCCGGCGTGACGCCCTCGTCACGGGTGACCACGACGTAGGCCACCGAGGCCGCCACCACCAGGTAGAGCAGGCCGAGCGC
>DASROP010000026.1:0-50048 GCA_035646835.1 Actinomycetales bacterium
CACGGGCGCGCAGGTGCTCGACACGCGCAAGACGACGCCCGGCCTGCGCGCGCTGGAGAAGTACGCCGTCCGCGCCGGGGGCGGCACCAACAAGCGGATGGGCCTGTACGACGTCGCGATGGTCAAGGACAACCACAAGCTGGCCGCCGGGTCCGTCGCGGGCGCGTACGCCGCCGTCCGGTCGACGTTCCCGGACGTCGACGTCCAGGTCGAGGTGACCACGGTCGCGGAGGCCGTCGAGGCCGTCGCCGCCGGCGCGCGGTTCCTGCTGCTCGACAACATGGAGCCGCCGCTGCTGCGCGAGGTGGTGGCCGCCGTCCGCGCCAGCCAGGCGCGCGTCGAGCTGGAGGCCACCGGCGGCCTGACGCTGGAGCGCGCCCGCGAGTTCGGCGAGACCGGGGTCGACTACCTCTCGGTGGGGGCCCTGACCCACTCCAGCCCGGTCCTCGACGTCGCACTCGACCTCGCCCCGCCCGAGGCTCAGCCGGCGAGCAGCTCGTCCAGGCGCTCGTAGCCCTCGCGGACGCCGACCTCCATGCCGCCGGCGACGAAGGCGTCGCGGCCCTCGAACGTGTCGACCAGCGACGTCGCAACCAGTCGGGTGCGGCCGTTGCCGACGTCCTCGAAGACGAGCTTCTCAAGGGCGACGCCGTCCGGGATGCCCTCGAACGTGAAGGTCTGGACGATGAGCTCGCCGGGGCGCACCTCGTGGAAGCAGCCGTTGAAGCCGTACTCGTTGCCGTCGTCGACGTGCAGGTAGCGGTACGAGCCGCCGGTCCGGCAGTCGTAGTGGTCGACCCGCATCTGGAGGCCGCGGGGCCCGAGCCACCGGACGAGCAGCTCGGGATCGGTGTGGGCGCGGAAGACCTTCTCCGGCGGGGCGTCGAACTCCCGGGTGATCCGGATCAGCGGGACGTCGGGGTCGGCGACGATCTCGGTCTGGTGCTTGCTGGTGGTGGTCACGACGGTGCTCCTGTCTGAGGTGGTGGTGCGGGGTGGGTTGCGACGTCGTCCGGCATCGACGCCAGGACGTCGTCGAGGCGGCGGTAGCGCTCCTCGGCCTCGCGGCGGTAGAGCTCGATCCACTTGGTCATCAGGTCGAAGACCTTCGCTTCGAGGTGCACCGGGCGGCGCTGGGCCTCCCGGCTGCGGCTGACCAGGCCGGCGTCCTGCAGCACCTTGAGGTGCTTGGAGACGGCCTGGACGGTCACGTCGTAGGGCGCGGCGAGCTCGTTGACGGTGGCGTCCCCGGCGGCGAGCCTCGCCACCATGTCGCGCCGGGTCGGATCGGCCAGGGCCGAGAACACCCGGGAGAGCGGATCGGCCACCACAGCCTCCTTCTGTTCAACCAATCGGTTGAACAGAAGGTACGGCCGGAACGTGCGGCTGTCAACCCATTGGTTGAAGAAGCTCGGCCGTCGATAGCCTGCGCGCGTGAGCGAGGCGACCGATGATCCGGCCGACGTCCCGGAGCAGGTCCGCGTCCGGCGCGAGAAGCGGCAGCGACTGCTGGACGCCGGGCAGGCCCCGTACGCGGTCGGCCTCGAGCGCACGCACACGCTGGGGGAGGTGCGAGCGGCGTACGGCCACCTCGAGACGGGCGAGGAGACCGACGACGTCGTCGGCGTGGCCGGCCGCGTGATGTTCGTCCGCAACACCGGCAGGCTCTGCTTCGCCCGGCTGCAGGGCGGCGACGGCGAGCAGCTCCAGGTCATGCTCAGCGCCGCCGTCGTGGGCGACGACTCGCTGGCGGAGTGGAAGGCGGACGTCGACCTCGGCGACCACGTCTTCGTCTCCGGCCGCGTGGTCTCCAGCCGCAGGGGTGAGCTGAGCGTGATGGCCTCCGAGTGGGTCATCGCCGCGAAGTCGCTGCGCCCCCTGCCGGTGCTGCACCGGGACCTGTCGGAGGAGTCGCGGGTCCGGCAGCGCTACGTCGACCTGATCGTCCGGCCGGCGGCCCGTGACATGGTGCTCCAGCGTGCCGCCGTGAACCGCAGCCTGCGCCGCACCCTCGAGACGCACTCCTACGTCGAGGTCGAGACGCCGATGCTGCAGACGCTGCACGGAGGCGCTGCGGCGCGCCCGTTCGTCACCCACTCCAACGCTTTTGGGCTCGACCTGTACCTGCGGATCGCCCCCGAGCTGTTCCTCAAGCGGGCCGTCGTCGGCGGCCTCGAGAAGGTCTTCGAGATCAACCGCAACTTCCGCAACGAGGGCAGCGACTCCACCCACTCGCCGGAGTTCGCGATGCTGGAGTGGTACGAGGCCTACGCCGACTACGACGTGATGGCCGACCTGACGCGCGAGCTCGTCCAGGCAGCGGCCCGGGAGGTCACCGGAGGCTCGACGACGGTGACCCTGCACGACGGTTCCTCCTACGACCTGGGCGGCGAGTGGGCCGACATCACGGTCTACGGGTCCCTGTCCGCCGCGCTGGGCGAGGAGGTGACGCCGTCCACGACGCTCACCGACCTGAAGGCCCACGCCGACAAGGCGGGCCTGGACGTCGACCCGGCCAAGTACGGGCACGGCAAGCTCGTCGAGGAGCTGTTCGAGCACCTCGTCGGCGACCACCTGGACGCTCCCACGTTCGTCCGCGACTTCCCGGTCGAGACGTCGCCGCTGGTGCGCGAGCACCGCTCGCGGCCGGGCGTGGTGGAGAAGTGGGACCTCTACGTGCGGGGCTTCGAGCTCGCCACCGGTTACTCCGAGCTGGTCGACCCGGTGATCCAGCGGGAGCGGTTCGAGGCGCAGGCCAAGCTGGCCGCCCTCGGCGACGAGGAGGCGATGCGTGTCGACGAGGACTTCCTCTCCGCGCTCGAGCACGGGATGCCGCCGTCCGGTGGTGCCGGGATGGGGATCGACCGCCTGCTGATGGCGCTGACCGGTGTCGGCGTCCGCGAGACGATCCTGTTCCCGCTGGTCAGGCCGACGTAGCGCGTACCCTGGTGCCGTGGAGGTCCTGGCAGCGCTCATCCCCTCGGCGGGTGTCGCGTTCCTGTTCTACCTCGCCGTCCGCGCGATGATCTCCGCCGACCGCCGCGAGCGCGCCGCACAGGCCGAGCTGGATCGCGTCGAACGCGCCCGGGCCGACGAATCCCTTTCCTGACCGCCCATTCTTTTGAGGTTTGTGTTTGACGGCATCACCCGGTTTCCGACATGATTCCCCAGAACGCTTCCCCATTCCGGCTCCGGCCCTTAAAGAAATCCCGGGAGAAATACGCGATGGCACAAAAGGTCCAGGTCATTCTGGTCGACGACATCGACGGCGGCGACGCCTCCGAGACAATCTCGTTCGCGCTCGACGGGGTCAGCTACGAGATCGACCTGAACGACAAGAACGCCGCGTCGTTGCGGGATGCCCTCGCCACCTGGGTCGGGCACGGACGCCGGGTCGCCGGCCGTTCGTCGTCCCGCCGCGGGTCCGGCCGCTCGTCGTCCGGCAACACCGACACCGCCGCGATTCGCGAATGGGCGCGCAGCAACGGGCACAAGGTCAGCGACCGCGGCCGCATCTCCGCCGAGGTTCTCGCGGCCTACTCCGCCGCCAAGAAGTAGACCCACTCCCCGACTTCTGCTGCGTGTCCCACGTCTCGATGCGCTCGCAGAGGTGGAACACGCAGCAGAAGTCGCAGGGGGAGTAAGGGTCAGGGATCGAGCGAGGCGCGGGCGACCCGCTCGGCGTCGCTGACCCGCGGGCAGGTGAAGCACACCTCCGAGCCCGGCAGGCGGAAGTAGAAGCAGCACGACTCCCGGCGCCGGGTCCAGCGCCGTCGCCCGCGGTCGTCGACGAGCTCGTACATCCGGCTCGCGCTCGTCAGCGGCGGGTGGACGCCGTCCAGCACCAGCGCCGCGTCGGCCACCCCGAGCGCCTCGTCGCCCCGCGGCGTTCCGCTCTGCCAGAGCGCGACGTCGAGCATGTCGGTGACGGTGCCCCAGCGCTGCAGGGACGAGATCTTGACGTCGGGTCGGTAGGCGTCGTGGAGGGCCCGGGCATGCTCGGCCAGCCGGTGCCGCAGGACGGCGGCCAGCTCGTGGGAGTCGGCCACGACGTCCGCGTCGGTGTGCCCGGACGCCGGATCGTCCGGCAGGCAAGCGAACCGGCGTCCCAGTAGCGCGACGCCGTCCGGCCAGCCGCCGGGGTCGAGATGGACGGCGAGGTCTTCCGGCGCGAGCGACGGCACCCGGCGCGCCAGGCCGAACGAGAGCCCGCCCACGTAGGCGGGCACGTCCAGGTACCAGGCCATCAGGTAGCTCGCCGGTGTGACCAGCGGCGGTGGGACCCCGCCGTTGAGCCGCGTGACGCCGTCCGTCACCTGAGCGAGCCAGCCCGGCAGTCCGGCCGGGTCGGCGAGGACGTCGGCGCAGCGCAGCCAGCGGGGTGAGCGGGGCGAGTACGGCAGTCCCCAGCGGATCGCCAGCCACGCGATGCCGGCGTCCAGCCGCCGCGCCAGATCGTCCATCGGATGGCCCACTCGGAGCAGGGTAAGGCGCTACGCCAGCAGCGAACGTCCGGGCCGGAACAGGTGCACGTCAGGCTCCGTTGGTGCGTAGTGAGGGCGAGAGCCGTCACGAATCGGTCCCGACACCGGCGGACCAGCAGGTCCGGCATCCGGTGCGGGGATAGCATCGAACGGTCAGTAGGGGCTCACGCCGCCGCCGACCGCTCGCGAGGAGACGTTCCATGTTCGAGAGGTTCACCGACCGAGCCCGCCGTGTTGTCGTCCTGGCCCAGGAAGAGGCCCGGATGCTCAACCACAACTACATCGGCACCGAGCACATCCTCCTCGGCCTGATCCACGAGGGTGAGGGTGTCGCCGCGAAGTCGCTGGAGAGCCTCGGCATCTCGCTGGACTCCGTCCGCGAGCAGGTGCAGGAGATCATCGGCCAGGGCCAGCAGGCGCCTTCCGGTCACATCCCGTTCACGCCGCGCGCCAAGAAGGTTCTCGAGCTGTCCCTGCGCGAGGCCCTGCAGCTCGGCCACAACTACATCGGCACCGAGCACATCCTGCTCGGCCTGATCCGTGAGGGCGAGGGCGTCGCCGCCCAGGTGCTCGTCAAGCTCGGCGCCGACCTCAACCGCGTGCGCCAGCAGGTGCTGCAGCTACTGTCCGGCTACCAGGGTAAGGAGCCCGCGGCCGCCGGTGGACCGGCCGAGGGGACGCCGTCCGGCTCGCTGGTGCTCGACCAGTTCGGCCGCAACCTGACCCAGGCGGCCCGCGAGGGCAAGCTCGACCCGGTGATCGGTCGCGGCAAGGAGATCGAGCGGGTCATGCAGGTGCTCTCCCGGCGCACCAAGAACAACCCGATCCTGATCGGCGAGCCGGGCGTCGGCAAGACCGCCGTCGTCGAGGGCCTGGCGCAGGACATCACCAAGGGCGAGGTCCCGGAGACGCTCAAGGACAAGCAGATCTACACGCTCGACCTGGGTGCGCTGGTCGCCGGCTCGCGCTACCGCGGTGACTTCGAGGAGCGCCTGAAGAAGGTCCTCAAGGAGATCCGCACCCGCGGCGACATCATCCTGTTCATCGACGAGATCCACACGCTCGTCGGCGCCGGTGCGGCCGAGGGCGCGATCGACGCCGCCAGCATCCTGAAGCCGATGCTGTCGCGCGGTGAGCTGCAGACGATCGGCGCGACCACGCTGGACGAGTACCGCAAGTACATCGAGAAGGACCCCGCCCTGGAGCGGCGCTTCCAGCCGATCCAGGTCGCCGAGCCCAACCTCCAGCACACCATCAACATCCTCAAGGGCCTGCGCGACCGGTACGAAGCGCACCACCGGGTCTCGATCACCGACGCGGCGCTGGTGGCCGCGGCGACCCTCGCCGACCGGTACGTCAACGACCGGTTCCTGCCCGACAAGGCGATCGACCTCATCGACGAGGCCGGTGCCCGCCTGCGGATCCGCCGGATGACGGCGCCGCCGGACCTGCGCGAGTTCGACGAGAAGATCGCGGCTGTCCGGCGCGAGAAGGAGTCCGCGATCGACGCGCAGGACTTCGAGAAGGCCGCGTCGCTGCGCGACAGCGAGAAGAAGCTGCTGGCCGCCAAGAACGAGCGGGAGAAGCAGTGGAAGGCCGGCGACATGGACGTCGTCGCCGAGGTCGACGAGGAGCTCATCGCCGAGGTGCTCGCGACCGCCACCGGCATCCCGATCGTGCGGCTCACCGAGGAGGAGAGCTCCCGGCTGCTCAACATGGAGAGCGAGATCCACAAGCGGATCGTCGGCCAGGAGGAGGCCATCAAGGCTCTCTCCCAGGCGATCCGGCGTACCCGCGCGGGTCTGAAGGACCCGAAGCGCCCGGGTGGCTCCTTCATCTTCGCCGGCCCCACCGGCGTCGGGAAGACCGAGCTGGCCAAGGCCCTCGCCGAGTTCCTGTTCGGCGAGGAGGACGCGCTGATCCAGCTCGACATGAGCGAGTACTCCGAGAAGCACACCATCTCACGGTTGTTCGGCTCCCCTCCCGGCTACGTCGGGTACGAGGAGGGCGGCCAGCTGACGGAGAAGGTCCGCCGCCGCCCGTTCTCGGTGGTCCTCTTCGACGAGGTGGAGAAGGCGCACGCCGACATCTTCAACTCGCTGCTGCAGATCCTCGAGGACGGCCGCCTCACCGACTCCCAGGGGCGCACGGTGGACTTCAAGAACACCGTGATCATCATGACGACGAACCTCGGCACCAGGGACATCGCCAAGGGCCTGCAGATGGGCTTCCAGGCGGGCGGCGACCTGTCGACGTCCTACGAGCGGATGAAGCAGAAGGTCAACGACGAGCTCAAGCAGCACTTCCGGCCCGAGTTCCTCAACCGCGTGGACGACGTCGTCGTCTTTCCGCAGCTGTCGCAGCAGGAGATCATCGAGATCGTCGACCTGATGGTCGCCAAGCTCGAGGAGCGCCTGGCCGACAAGGACATGGGAATCGAGCTCACCCCGGCGGCCAAGACGCTGCTGGCCACCAAGGGCTACGACCCGGTGCTGGGTGCCAGGCCGCTGCGCCGGACGATCCAGCGCGACATCGAGGACGCGCTGTCCGAGAAGATCCTCTACGGCGACATCAAGGCCGGCGAGATCATCGCGGTGGACGTCGACGGCGAGGGCCTGGCGGCGAGCTTCACGTTCCAGGGCACGCCGAAGGCGAAGGTCCTGGCGGCCGCCGCACCGGTGGAGCTGACCAAGGCCAAGGACTGACCCCTCCCCAGCGTGATCAAGCACTTCGATTCCCCACCCGGGATCGGAGTGCTTGATCACGTCAGGGGAGCATGGCCTACCGGAGGTAGGAGGCGCCGTTGAGGTCGAGGACGGCGCCGGTGGCCCACTGCGCCTCGGGAGACGCCAGGTACAGCACTGCGTCGGCGACCTCCTGCACGGTGGCGACGCGTCCCAGCGGGCTCTGGGCGCGGACGGCGTCCCCTCCGGGCCCGTCGAGCACGCCGGCCGCCATGTCGGTCGCCACGAAGCCCGGGGCGACCGATGTCACCGAGATCCCGTGGGCGCCGAGGGAGACGGCCAGCGACTGGCCGAGGGCGTGCACCCCCGCCTTGCTCGCGCCGTACGCGGGCACGTCGGGCTCGCCACGGAACGCCCCTCGGGAGCCGACGTTGACCACACGCCCGGTCGGGAGCCCGTCGGGCGGCGGCACGTCGATCATGTGTCGCGCCACGCACCACGTCACGTTCGCCGTGCCGAGCAGGTTGACGTCGACGGTGCGCCGCCAGGCTGCGACCCAGGCGTCGTAGGAGGTCTCGTCGAGGCGGTGGCCGATCCGCCGGTTGCCCGGCGCGTCCACGAACAGCGCCGCGTTGTTGACCAGCACGTCGATCCGGCCCAGACCTCCGACGGCCGCCTCCACCATCGCCGCCGCCGCCCCGGGGTCGCCGATGTCGCCCGGGACCAGCACGTGCCCCGCGCCGTCCAGGCCGCGCAGTACCTGCTCGGCGCGGTCGCGGGCGCCCCGGTACCCGACGGCGACCCGGTCGCCTCGGGATGCGAACGCCGCCGCGGTCGCGGCCCCGATGCCGCGGGACGCACCGGTGACCAGGACACCGCGGGAAGGTGGGCTCACCCGCGTCAGGGTAGGTCCTACTCCTCCCGGAGCCTCGCGAACGTCAGCGTCTCACCACGCGCGCCACCCATCCAGATGTCCTGGCACGCTGCCGCCATCTGGTCGAGACCCTCGACCACGGTGCCGAAGACGTTGCCGGGCACCCAGCCGGCGTCTCCGTTGAGCAGCAGGTTGTTGCGGCCGTAGAACAGCGCAAGGTCGATGATCCGCTCGAGGTCGCCGGGACCCCCGGACTGCTCGTACCCGTGGGACGGCGTCCGGAGGTCGTTGGCGTCGAACGAGAAGTAGCACAGGTCGCCCGGGATCGGCGTGACGGTGGTGTTCTCCTTGCCGGGCTCGACCGGGGCGAACGCGGGCACGAGGTTGTAGATCTCGTTCCGCGCGTACTTGCCGTGGAACACCTGCCCGGACAGCGGAAGAGCGTCCCAGAAGACGGCCGCGGTGCGGGGGGCCTCCTCATCGAGGAGCCGCGCGGTGCAGCTGACGCCGCGCGACTCGAGGGTGACCGTGATGAAGCGGGCCATGCTTTCTCCTTCAGTTGGCGGCGAGCGTGGGCACGAGTGAACCCCACGAGGTCGTCGACTCGTAGGCGCGGCCGGCGCGCAGGACGGTCGCGTCGGCGTGCCGGGGGCCGACCACCTGCAGACCGACCGGCAGCCCCGCGTCGGTCAGTCCGCAGGGCACGCTCAGGGCGGGCTGCTGTGTCATGTTGAACGGGTAGGCGTACGACGACCAGCTGGTCCAGTCGTTCGAAGGCGACCCCGGTGGTGCGTCCATCCCCACACCGAAAGCGGTGATCGGCAGCGTCGGGGTGACCAGCAGGTCGTACGTCCGGTGGAAATGTCCCATCCGGCGGCCGAGGTCCATCCGTACGGCGGTGGCGTCCAGGTACTCCGAGCCGGACGTCGTCCGGCCGAGCTCCACCGCGCGCCGCAGACCGGGGTCGACGTCCTCCAGCGCGTCCGGTCCGTACGACTCGGCCACCTTGGCCGCGCCGGTGAACCACAGGACGTGGAACGCCTCGACCGGGTCGGCGAAGCCCGGGTCGGCCTCGTCGACCTCCGCGCCGAGACCGGCCAGTACATCGACGGCCCGACGCACGAGGCGCTCGACCTCGGCGTCGTTGCGCCCGAACCCGAGGTCGGGCGAGAAGGCGATCCGCAGCCCACGGACCCCGTCGTCCAGACCGTCGAGGAAGGAGGTCGTGGGCGTCGGCATGGCCGACCAGTCCCGGTCGTCGAAGCCGACGAGGACGTCGAGCATGGCCGCCGCGTCGGTGACCGTGCGCGTCATCGGGCCCGCGTGCGCCAGGGTGCCGAACGGGCTGGCGGGGAACATCGGGACCAGACCGTAGGTCGGCTTCAGCGCGACCGTTCCGGTGAAGGCGGCGGGGATGCGCACCGACCCACCGCCGTCCGTGCCGACCGACCACGTGCCCATCCCCAGGCCGACGGCCGTCGCGCTCCCGCCGCTGGAGCCACCGGACGTGAGGCCGGCGTCCCACGGGTTGCCCGTCGCCCCGAACCGGAGCGAGTCGGTGACGCCCTTCCACGCGAACTCCGGCGTGGTGGTCTTGCCGAGGAGCACGGCGCCGACGGAGCGCAGCCGCGCGACGCAGGGCGCGTCGTCCGGCCACGGACCGGCCTCCTCGATCAGGTTGCTGCCCCTCAGGGTCGGCCAGCCGCGGGTGAGGAAGATGTCCTTGATCGACGTGGGTACACCGTCGCCCGCACCGAGCGACTCACCCGCCCGCCACCGCACCTCGGACTGCTTCGCCTGCGCGAGCGCGCCGTCGCCGTCGACGAGGACGAAGGCGTTGACCAGACCGTCCAGCCGGTCGATGGCGGCCAGGGCGGCTTGCGTCACCTCGACGGGGGACAGGCTGCCGTCGGCGTAGCAGGCGGTGAGCTCGTGCGCGGGAAGGCGCGTCAGGTCGGTCATCGAGCGGGCCGTGAGTCGGCGGGTGACGCGGCGAAGCCGAGCCGCTTGTCGACCACGTTGGTCAGCGGTCGGCCGTCGAGGAAGTCCCGTGCGAGGTCGACGAACTGCTGTGCCAGCGTGTCGCGCCAGCCGACCGCGTCGCCGGACATGTGCGGGGAGATCGTGGCGCCCGGCGCGTCCCACAGCGGGTGCTCCGCGGGCAGCGGTTCGGTGTCGAAGACGTCGAGTGCCGCGCCGGCGATCCGGCGGGACTGCAGTGCGGCGACCAGATCGGCCTCGACGACGCACGGCCCCCTCCCGACGTTGACCAGGAAGGACGTCGGCTTCATCGCGCGCAGGACCTCCGCGTCGACCAGCCCGCGGGTCTGGTCGGTCAGTGGCGCGACGACGACGACGTGGTCGGCCCAACCGACATGGGTGGCCAGGTCCACGCTGGCGACGATCGTGCCGAAGTCGGGATCGTCCTCGCGCGCGGTTCGGCCCGCGCCGCGGACGGTCATCCCGACGGCCCGCAGCAGGCGGGCGGTCTCCCGACCGATGGCCCCGGTGCCGATCACCAGCGCGGTGCTGCCGGCCACGGTGGCCGTCTCGCGGTGCTGCCACCGGCGGGCCTGCTGCAGGTCCAGGCTGCGCTGGGCGTCCTTGGCGTGGGCGAGGATGCTCATCAGCACGAACTCGGCCATCGGCCGGTCGAAGACCCCACGGGCGTTGGTCACGGTCACCTCGGACCGCGCGAGCTCGTCGAACAGCAGCCGGTCCACCCCCGCGGCGGCGACGTGGATCCACCGGAGATCCCCGGCGCGGTCCCAGACGTCGCGGACGGCGCTGGAGAAGAAGTCCCACAGGAACAGGACGTCGGCGCCGTCGACAGCGTCGGCCAGCCCGGACTCGTCGGTGTACCGCACGTGCATGCGCGCCTCGACGGGCTCCATGTGCGGGGGGCGCCTCTCCCCGTCGCAGAGCACGGTGAGGGTGGGTCGGTCCGCCGGGTGCCGCACACGCGCCTCCGATCACGAGGAATGCGACCCGACCGGCCGCGACCGACCGTAGGATCGCCCCAGTCGGATTGTCAACAATCCAGCCGCGCTGACAGGATGCCGGGGACACCCGCCCGCCCGGAGGACGATATGACACGACCCGACCTCGACTCGGCCGACCTCGACGCGCTCGAACTCGTCGGGCCGGCGCCGCAGGTCGGCGTCGGCGTGGTGGTCCCCTACGACATGGCCCTCGACCGGGAGCTGTGGCGCTGGACGCCCCCGGAGGTCTCCCTGCACTTCACGCGGACGCCCTTCGCGCCGTTGCCGGTGACCGTCGAGATGGCCGAGCACGTCGCCGACGGCGCCGGCGTGCGCGCCGGCGTCCAGGACCTCCAGGCCGTCGCGCCCGCGGCCTACGCCTACGCGTGTACCTCGGGCAGCTTCGTCAACGGCGTCTCCGGGGAGCGCCGGCTGACGGAGACGATGCGCGCGGCCGGTGCTCCCGCGGCGGTCACGACGTCCGGTGCGCTGCTGGCTGCGCTGGCCGCCCTGGGGGTCAGCCGGGTCGCGGTGGCGACGCCGTACGAGCAGCGGGTCAACGACCGCCTCGCACACTTCCTCGGCGAGGCCGGCGTGACCGTCGAGGGCAGCTCCCACCTCGGGATGACGACCGACATCTGGAAGGTCCCCTACGCCAGAACCGGCCAGCTCGTGATCGAGGCGGACGACGACCGGGCGCAGGCGGTCGTCGTCGCGTGCACCAACCTGCCCACGTACGACGTGGTCGCGCCGCTGGAGCGCAGGCTCGGCAAGCCGGTGGTGACCGCCAACCAGGCAACCATGTGGGCGGTGCTGCGCGAGGTCGGCCGGACGGCGGCCGGCGCCGGACAGCTCATCAGCCGCTGACGAGGGAGGTGCCACCGGATGGAGCAGCCTGGCCGCACCACGGTCCGGACGGCCGGCCCGAGCCCCGCCGAGTACGAGCAGCGGCTGCACCGCGTCCGTCGGGCGATGGCCGAGCGCTCGATGGCGGCGCTGGTGGTCACCGACCCGGCCAACCTCTACTACCTCACCGGCTACGACGCGTGGTCGTTCTACACGCCGCAGTGCCTGGTCGTCCCCGCGGCGGGTGACCCGGTGCTGTTCGCGAGGGAGATGGACGCGGCCGGGGCGGGCTTCACGTCACGACTGCCCGCGGACGCCGTCGAGGGCTACCCCGAGCACCTGGTGCACCGCCTCGACGTCCACCCGTTCGACTGGATCGCCGAGCGGATCCGCGAGCGACGCCTGGTCGAGCCGCTCGAGGCGGCGACGGTCGGCGTCGAGGGGGACTCGGCCTTCTTCTCCGTGCGCGGCTACCTCGCGCTCCGGGCCGGGCTGCCGGGCGTCGTCCTCGTCGACAGCCGGGAGCTGGTCAACTGGGCGCGGGTGGTCAAGTCCCCGTACGAGCTGGCGCAGATGCGCATCGCGGGGACCGTCGCGCAGCACGCGATGGAGGTGGCCCTGGAGTCGGTGGCGGCGGGACGGCGGCAGTGCGACGCCGTCGCCGACATCCTGGCCGCCCAGGCGCACGGGACGGCGGAGCACGGCGGCGACTACACCGCGATCGTGCCGATGCTGCCCACCGGCGCGGGTGCGGGGACGCCGCACCTGACGTGGACCGACCAGCCCTTCCGGCCCGGCGAGGCGACGACGATCGAGATCGCCGGGGCCTACCGGCGTTACCACTGCCCGATCGCACGGACGGTGATGCTCGGCGAGCCGCCGCAACGCCTGGCCTCGGTGGCCTCCGTCGTCCGGGACGGGATGGCCCGCCTGCTGGCCGAGCTCCGGCCCGGCCGCACCGCGGCCGAGCTGCACACGGTCTGGGACGAGCTGATCGGGGCCCACGGCCTGAGCAAGCCCTCCCGCATCGGCTACTCCATCGGCGTGGGCTACCCGCCGGACTGGGGGGAGCGCACCATCAGCCTCCGCCCCGACGAGGCCGCCACGCTCGAGGCCGGCATGTGCTTCCACGTCATCCTCGGGATGTGGATGGACGGGTGGGGGTACGAGCTGTCCGAGCCGGTGGCGGTCACCGCCGACGGCGTCGAGCGTCTCACCGACCTCACCCAGGACCTGACTGTCAAGAAGACCGAGACCATCACGAAGTAGGGACCCATGAGCCACACCACCGCAGCACCACAGCTGGCCGTCCGAGCCTCAGGGCTGGTCGGGTCGGTCATCGACTCGAGCACCTCCCTGCTGCAGCGGCAGACCCACGACATCGTCCGGTTCGCGATGGGCAGCCCCGCAGCCGAGGCCGTGCCCACCGCCCTGCTCGCGGCGATCAGCGCGACGGCGCTGGGTCCCGACTCGGCCGACGCGTTCGACTACGCCGCAACGGAGGGCGACCCCGGCCTCCGGACGGCGGTCCTGGACATGCTCTCCGGCACCGGTGAGGAGACGACCCCCGAGCGGTTGACCATCACCAGCGGCGGGATGCAGGGCATCGACCTGGCCTGCAAGCTCTACGTCGATCCCGACGACCTCGTCGTGGTCGAGTCGCCGACCTACACCAACGGCACCGCGACCGTGATGTCCTACGGCGGCGTCGTGCTCGAGGTGCCCGTCGACGACGACGGGATGGTCGTCGAGGCGTTGCCCGGTCTCGTCGAGGCGGCAGGTCGTCCCCCGAAGGCGATCTACACCATCCCGAACTTCCAGAACCCGTCCGGCGTCACGATGTCGCTGCCGCGCCGCCACGAGCTGATCGAGCTCGCCCGCCGCTGGGACGCGGTCATCATCGACGACGACCCCTACGGGCTGCTGCGCTTCGAGGGCGAGGACCTCCCCTCCCTGCGCGAGCTCGGTCAGGGGGATCCCACCGTGTTCTCGGTCCGTACCTTCTCGAAGGTGCTGGCCCCGGGGCTGCGCGTCGGCTGGGTGGACGCCGCCCCCGAGCTGTCGCAGCTGCTGATCAACGCCAAGCAGGCGATGGACACCTGCACGAACCTGCCGGCGCAGCGGCTGCTGGCGCGGTTCCTCGGCGACGGGCACCTGGCCGACCACGTGGTCGGGCTGCGGACCGAGTACCACCGGCGCAAGCTGGCCATGCAGGCCGCGCTCGGCGAGCACTTCGGCGACATCGCGAGGTGGACCGACCCGGACGGCGGCTTCTTCCTCTGGGTCACCCTGTCCGAGGACGCCGTCGACAGCCAGCGCCTCTTCGAGGTCGGGCTGGCTGAGGGCGTGGCCTTCATCCCGGGCCGCGCGTTCTCGCCGGGGGGCAGCTTCGGCAACGCCTTCCGGCTGTGTTTCGCCTCGACGACGCCCGAGCGGACGTCGGTCGGCGTCGCCCGCCTGCGAGCCGCCTACGACCGGGTCCTGGCGGACGGCTGACCGTGGCACCGCGCGTCACCGCGGCCGAGCAGGCTGTCCTGGACCTGATCACGATCGACGAGGTCCGCGACATCGCGGTCGAGCTCGTCCGGGCCGTCGGCCAGAACCCGCCGGGGGAGGAGCAGGCGACCGTCGACGTCCTGGAACGTGCCTGCCGCACCCGAGGGCTGCAGGTCACGACGACCGACGTGGCTCCCGGACGGCCGAACCTGTCGGCCGTCCTGCCCGGTGGGGACGGCCCGGGGCTCCTCCTGCTCGGCCACACGGACGTCGTGCCGGTCGGTGACGGGTGGTCGGTCGCGCCGTTCTGCGGCGAGGTCTCGGGCGGCCGGCTGTTCGGTCGGGGGTCGGCGGACATGAAGGGTGGACTGGCCGCCTGCGTCGCGGCCGTGTCGGCCCTCGACCGGGCCGGGATCGCGTTGACCGGCAATGTCGAGCTCGCCGCCGTCGTCGACGAGGAGGAGACCGGCCGCGGAGTCCGGCACCACCTCGACACCGGCGCCCTGGGCGACGTCGCCGGGTGCGTCGTCGCCGAGCCGACCGACCTGCAGACGATCATCGCGGCCCGCGGCGACTCGTACGTCGAGATCGTCGTGACCGGCCGGGCAGCGCACTCCGGCAACCCGGCGGACGGGATCAACGCGATCTACGGCGGAGCGGCCGTGGTCGCCGAGATCGAGCGGATCGACCGTGAGCTCGCGAACGATGCGCACCCGCTCGTCGGCGCCGCCACGTGGAGCGTCGGCAAGGTCCACGGGGGGACGGGCACGTCCACCGTGCCGGCCGAGTGCGTGGTCACCGCGGACCGGCGCCTGCTGCCGGGCGAGGCAGGCGCCGACGTCCTCGCCGACGTCACCGCCCGGGTGGCGGCGCTGGGGCTGGCCGAGCGCGGCATGCGTGTCGACGTCCGGATGACGATGGAGATGCCGGGATTCGAGACCCCAGCGGATCACCGCCTCGTCACGGTCAGCCGCGAGGCGGTGCGCGATGCCGGTGGTCCCGACGTGCCCGTGGCGGGCTGGACGGCGGCCTGCGACGGTGGCTTCATCGCCCGGGACGGGCACGTGCCCGTCGTCGTGCTGGGGCCGGGTTCCGTGGCGACACAGGCCCACCGCGCCGACGAGTCCGTCCCGCTCGACGACCTGCTGACGGCGGCGCGGACCTACGCCTTGTGCGCCCTGCGGCTGCTCCGCAGCGAGGTCAGCGGTCCAGGACGGCCCTGAGGAACTGGCGGGTGCGCTCCTCGGCGGGGTTGGAGAAGATCTCGTGCGGCGGGCCGGCCTCGACCGCGCTCCCGTGGTCGAACATCACCACGCGGTCGGAGATCTCCTCGGCGAAGCGCATCTCGTGCGTGACCATCAGCATGGTCATGTCGGTGCTGTGCGCCAGCTCGCGGATGACGTTCAGCACCTCCCCGATCAGCTCGGGATCCAGCGCGGACGTGGGCTCGTCGAACAGCATCACCTTGGGGCGCATGGCCAGGGCGCGCGCGATCGCCACCCGCTGCTGCTGGCCGCCGGACAGCTTGGGCGGCTTGTGGTCGAGGTGCTTGGCCAGGCCGACCAGCTCCATCAGGTCGACGGCGCGTTCCCGGGCCTCGGCGGCGTCCATCTTCAGCACCCGCACCGGAGCCTCGGTGACGTTCTCCAGCGCCGTCATGTGCGGGAAGAGGTTGAACTGCTGGAAGACCATGCCCACGTTGCGGCGGGCCGCGCGCATCTGCTTGGTCTCCCGGGGGGTGGTGCCGGGCTTCGCGTCCCAGAGGGTCTCCCCGTTCACCGTGACCAGGCCCTCGTCGGGTGTCTCCAGGGTCATCAGGATGCGCAGGATGGTGGTCTTGCCGGAGCCCGAGGGCCCGATCACGGAGACCTTCTCGCCGGCGCGGACCTCGAGGTCCAGGGACCGGAGGACCTGGTTGTCCCCCCACGACTTGCTCACGTTGGTGAAGGAGATCATCGGGTCGGAGCTGCTGCGGTCAGCGAGAAGGGGCAAGGCGGCGCTCCAATGTCCGGATGAGCTGTGAGGACGGGTAGCTGACCAGCAGGAAGAGGGCACCGGCGATGGTCAGCGGCTCGAGGTAGCGGTAGCTGCTCGAGCCGATCGCCAGGGCGTGGCCCATCAGCTCGTACACGGTGATGGCGAAGAGCACCGCCGAGTCCTTGAACATCTGGACCAGGTAGTTGCCCAGCATCGGCACCACCGTCCGGACGGCCTGCGGCAGGATGATGCGGACCCACGTCCGTGCCATCGGCAGGGACAGCGCGGTGGCGGCCTCCCACTGACCGGTCGGCACGTCGCTGATGCCCGCGCGGTACACCTCCGCGGTGTAGGCGCTGTAGTTCAGCCCGATCACGACGATGCCCGTGGCCAGCGCACTGAACCTCAGGCCGTAGTCCGGCAGCACGAAGAACGCGATGTAGGCCTGCACGAGCAGCGGGGTGCCCCGGACGAACTGCACGTAGAAGCCGAACAGCTTGGACACCACCGGGATCCGCGAGAACCGGATCACGGCGACGGCCAGCCCGACGACCATCGCGATGGCCGTGCCCGCAAGGGTGATCTGGACGGTGATCCACAGCCCGCCGAGGAGCTCCGGCAGGATCGACCACGCAAAGGCGTTGTCCCAGGTCATGTCATGTCCCGCCTGCCCCCACCGGCTGCATGCCGGCCGCCTTGGTGACTGACCGCGACTGCCGGTCGAGGGCGAAGCGCCGCTCCAGCCACTTGGTGAAGAACGCGATCACCTGCGACAGCACGAAGTAGATCACCAGGATGATCAGGAAGACCTCGGTCGTGTGACCCAGCTGGTTTCGCACGAACCCGGCACGGAAGGCCAGGTCCGAGACGGTGACGAGCGACACCAGCGAGGTGTTCTTGAGCAGGTCCACCATCACGTTGCCGAACGGCGGCAGCATGGCGGGGATCGACTGAGGGATCAGGATCCGGCGCATCCGCAGCGCGCGGCCCATACCCAGGGCGATGCAGGCCTCGTTCTGCCCGGCCGTGCGGGAGCTGATCGAGCCGCGCACGATCTCGGCCGCGTACGCGCCCTCGTTGAGCCCGAGGGCCAGCACCGCGGCCGCGAGCGGCTCCAGCTGGATGCCGAAGGCCGGCAGCGCGAAGAAGAACCAGAACATCTGCACCACCAGCGAGGTGCCGCGGAACACCTCGACGAAGACCGCGGCCGGCCAGCGCACGAACCGGTGCTGCGACAACCGCCCGAGACCGGCGGCGAACGCCGTCACCACGGCCAGGATCGTCCCGAGCACCGTGACGAGCAGCGTGACGAGCAGGCCCTGCAGGAGGAGCGGGGTGGCGTACGACACGAAGTCAGACGACATCGGGCCTCATCTCCACCCTCCACGCCGCGGGCCGGCCGGCATCAGCCCGGGGTCTCGCAGAGCTCCGCTGCGGTGACGCCTTCGACGACGTCGGGGTCGAAACCCCACTCGGTGAGGATCTCCCCGAATTCCGGCGTCGCCTTCAGCGCCTCCAGCTCGACGTTGTACTCGTCGAGGAACGCCTGGTCGCTCTGCCGGAACGCCGCCCCGGACCCGGTCCGCGGGGCGTCGGGCACGGGAGGCGTCACCTCGAAGCCCTCGTCCGTCTCCTGCAGGGCCCGCAGCGACAGCGTCGGCAGGAAGAACGCGTCCGCGCGGCCCGCCACGACGGCCTCGACCCCGCTGCGGTTGTCGTTGATGCGGACCATCTGCTCGTCCGGGACGCCGGCGGTCACCAGGATCCCCTCCTCGAACGCTCCGGGCAGCACCACGATCCGCAGGTCCGGGTTGGCCAGGACGTCGGCCACCTCCAGGATGTCCTCGGGGTTGCCGGGCAGGACCCCGAACGACTCGGTGGAGACGATCACCGGCTCGGAGTACAGGACCTCGGCGCAGCGGGACTCCTTCATGAACAGGCCGGCCGTGATCGCGTCCCAGCGGTTGGCCTTGAGGCCAGGGATCATCGCGTCGTACGGCGTGATGATGCCCTCGATCTCGTCGATCCCCAGCCGCTTGCACACCGCGCGGAACACGTCGGGCTCGCACCCGGTGACCGTGCCGTCGGCCGTCACCGAGGTGTAGGGGGGTTCGTTGGCGATCCCGACCCGCAGGTAGCCCTGCTCGCGACCGAGCTCGAGCAGGCCCTGCTGTTGCTCCGTGCTGCCGGGCGACGCGGGCGGGTCGACCTGGCTGCAGCCGCTCAACCACACGCCCCCGGGGACGGCGATGGCGGCGAAACCCAGGCCGCGAAGCATGGTCCTGCGGGAGGGGTGGTTGGTCATCGGGACTCCAGTTCCTCATGCCGTCCACGGGGGATCGACGTCGTGGTGGCGTAGCATTGTCAACAATCTGCTTTCCGTCAACAGTCGGTGGCACGGTCGTCCGGCTTCCCGGGCGACCATGCCCGGAGGGTGTGGAGGTGCGCCGATGGCCGTCGACGTCCCGCCGACCACGGTCGGGCTGCTCTACCCCGGGTACGGCGCGGAGGACGACTTCCCCGCGCTGGAGGCCCGGCTCGCCGGCCTGGTACGGCTGCCCCTGGTGCACACGAGCGTCGGTGATGACGCGCACCGCGTCGACGCGCTGCTCGACCTCGGCAGTGCGGCGAGGCTGGCCGAGGGAGCCCGGGCGCTGGTGGCTGCCCGTCCCGACAGCGTGATGTGGGCCTGCACCTCGGGCAGCTTCGTATTCGGGTGGGAGGGAGCCCGCCGGCAGGTCGCCGACGTCGCGGGGCTGCTCGGCGTCCCCGTGTCGTCCACCTCCCTCGCCTTCGTGAACGCGCTGGCGGCGTTGGGAGCCGAGCGCGTGAGCGTGGCGGCGTCGTACCCGCAGGACGTGGCCGAGCACCTCGTCGACTTCCTGACGCTCGGGGGTGTCGAGGTGCTCCACCTGGGCAGCCACGGCATCGACACGGCCGCCGAGGTGGGCAGGCTGGGGCGCGACGAGGTCATCGACATGGTGTGCGCCGCGGACCGGCCGGCGGCACAGGCGATCGTCCTCCCGGACACGGCGATGCACTCACTCGGCTGGCTGGACGCGCTGGAGCAGGCGGTCGGCAAGCCGGTCCTGACCGCCAACCAGGTGACCGTGTGGGAGGGGCTGCGCATCGCGGGCGCTCCCACCCAGCTCCCCGGTCTGGGGGCGCTCTGTGCGCGCTGAGCACAATGGCGGACTCGGGGACGCGCGTGCCGGGCGTGGTGTAGACAATCCACACATGGAGACGGACACGCCCCCGGCGAGGCCCAGGTTCCTCGACCCCGTGGAGCGGGAGTCGACTCCCAGCATCATCGCGCGCAAGCTCCGTCACGCCATCGCGCACGGCGAGCTGGCACCCGGTGCCCAGCTCGCCGAGGCCGAGCTGGCCCGGGAGCTCGGGGTCAGCCGCGGACCTCTGCGGGAGGCCATGCAGCGCCTGACCCAGGAGGGGCTGCTGCTGTCGATCCGCAACCGCGGCCTGTTCGTCATCGAGCTGACCGAGGCCGACGTCCTCGAGATCTACGTCGCCCGGACGGCGGTGGAGAGGGCAGCCGCGGCCCAGCTGGTGCGAGGCGACCACGTCGCCGCGGGCGCCTCGCTGTCCATCGTGGTCGCCCGGATGGCGCTGGCCGCAGCCAACGACGACGGCGCGAGCATCGGCCAGGCGGACCTGGAGTTCCACGAGGAGCTCGTGCGGCTGTCCGGGAGCACGCGCCTGATCCGGATGCACCAGACGCTGCTGACCGAGACCCGCATGTGCGTGCTCGCCCTGGAGGGGACGTACCCCGAGTCGGACATCCGCGTCCCCGAGCACCGTGAGATCGCCGCGGCGATCACCGACGGCGACGCCGAGACCACCGACCGGCTGATCGTCGCGCACATGGACGACGCCGTCGGGCGGCTGGCACCGAAGTTCCCGTCCGTGAGCGCACAGGCCCCGGCCAGGCCCTGAGTCCGTCGGCCCGCCGGTGACCGGCTACAGGACGGCTGCCACCGACTCCTCCCAGATCGTGCCCGCTGCCTGCACCTGCTCGGAGGTGACGACGAGCGCCGGGATGAACCGGACCACCTGGCTCCAGGCGCCGCAGGTGAGCAGCAGCAGCCCACGGCGCGCTGCCTCGGCCTGGACGGCCGCGGCGGTGTCGCCGTCCGGCCGGCCGTCGGAGTCGCGGAACTCGTTGCCGAGCATCAGGCCGAGGCCGCGCACGTCCGTGATCTGCTTGTGCCCGGCGGCCACGGCTTCCAGCGCGGACCGGAGCTCGGCCCCGCGGTCGGCGGAGTTCTGGACGAGCCCCTCGTCGGTGATGACCTCCAACGTCGCGAGGGCCGCGGCGCAGGCCACGGCGTTGGCGCCGTACGTGCCGCCCTGCGAGCCGGGCCACGCCTTGTCCATGATCGCCGCGGGTGCCGCGATGGCCGACAGGGGGAAGCCGGACGCCAGCCCCTTGGCCGTGACCACCACGTCGGGTCGGACCCCGAAGTGGTCGCCACCCCAGAACCTGCCGGTGCGACCCCATCCGGTCTGGACCTCGTCGAGCACCAGCAGGATCCCGTGCTCGTCGGCGCGCTCTCGCAGGCCGTCCATGAAGCGTGTGTTGGCCGGCACGTAGCCGCCCTCGCCGAGCACCGGCTCGATCAGGAACGCCGCGGTCTCCCTGGCCGGGGTGACCGTCTGCAGCAGGTAGTCGAGCTCGCGCAGGGCGAAGTCCGTCGCCTCCTCCTGGCTCCACCCGTAGTGGGAGGCGTTGGGGAACGGCGCGATGACGACACCACCCATGATCGGGCCGAAGCCGGAGCGGAACTTCGTGCCGGAGGTGGTCATCGAGGCAGCGGCCACGGTCCGCCCGTGGAAGCCGCCGTGGAAGACGATGACGTTCGGCCGTGCCGTCGCCTGCCGGCTCAGTCGCAACGCCGCCTCCACCGCCTCGGACCCCGAGTTGGCGAAGAACAGGCGGTCCAGCCCGGCCGGCAGGACCTCGCCGAGCCGGTCGACCAGGTCGAGCAGCGGGCGGTGCATCACCGTCGTGTACTGCCCGTGGATGAGGGTCGCCACCTGCCGCTGGGCCGCGGCGACGACGCGGGGGTGGCAGTGGCCGGTGCTGGTCACCCCGATCCCGGCGGTGAAGTCGAGGAACCGACGGCCGTCCTCGTCGTAGAGGTAGACGCCCTCTCCGCGGGCGGCGAGCACACCGGTCGCCTGCTTCAACAGCGATGAGAGCTCCGCCACGGAGACTCCTTCAGGTAGATTGTCGACAATCAGAAATCGCCGTTACCTTACCCTGCAGCAAACCCGGCTGGCGAGACCGCGAGGAGCAACCGATGACCGACCCCACCGCCGAGCGCATCGTCGTCGACGCCGTGCCCAAGCAGCTCTTCGTCGACGGCTCCTGGGTCGACGCCGAGAACGGCGCGTCCTTCGAGGTGGTCGACCCCTCCACGGGGACGGTGCTCTGCTCGGTGGCCGACGCCTCCCCGGCCGACGGCATCCGGGCGCTGCGCGCAGCCGCCGCCGCGCAGGCCTCGTTCGCCGCGCTCGAGCCGCGGCAGCGGTCGGACATGCTGATGACGGCGTTCCGGCTCCTGCACGAGCGGATCGACGACCTCGCGCTGCTGATGACCCTGGAGATGGGCAAGCCGCTGGCGGAGTCGCGGGGGGAGATCGTCTACGCGGCCGAGTTCCTCCGGCACTTCGCCGAGGAGGCGGTGCGCGTCGACGGCGGCTACCAGGTCGCCCCCGCCGGCGGCACCCGCTTCCTGGTCGCCAAGCAGCCGGTGGGCCCGTGCCTGCTGATCACGCCGTGGAACTTCCCGATGGCGATGGGAACGCGCAAGATCGGCCCCGCCCTGGCCGCCGGATGCACCAGCGTGATCAAGCCCGCCGGGCAGACGCCGCTGTCGATGCTGGCCCTGGTCGGCATCCTCTCCGAGGCCGGCGTCCCGGACGGCGTGGTGAACGTGGTCACGACGACGAGCTCCGGTGACGTGATGGAGCCGCTGATCCGCTCCGGCCTCGCGCGCAAGCTCTCGTTCACCGGCTCGACGGCGGTCGGCCGGAAGCTGCTCGAGCAGTGCGCCGACAAGGTCCTGCGCACCTCGATGGAGCTCGGCGGCAACGCGCCGTTCATCGTCTTCGCCGACGCCGACCTCGACGCGGCGGTGGAGGGCGCGCTCGCCGCCAAGATGCGCAACTCCGGCGAGGCATGCACCGCCGCCAACCGCCTCTACGTCCACGGCGACGTCATCGACGACTTCGGGCGCCGCCTGGCCTCCCGGATGAGTGAGCTGCCGGTGGGCCGTGGCGTCGAGGACGGCGTCCGCGTCGGCCCGCTGATCGACGAGGTCGCACGCGACAAGGTGCAGACGCTCGTCGATGACGCCCTGGCCCAGGGGGCACAGGTCCTGACCGGCGGACACCCGCTGGACGGCGCCGGCTACTTCTACCCACCCACCGTGCTGACCGGCGTGCCCGACTCGGCGCGCATGCGGCACGAGGAGATCTTCGGCCCGGTCGCGCCGCTCTCCGCCTTCAGCACGGAGGAGCAGGTGGTCGCGGCCGCCAACGACACCGAGTACGGCCTCGTCGGCTTCGTCTACACCAACGACCTGAGCCGCGCCTTCCGCGTCGCCGAGGCGCTGGAGAGCGGGATGGTGGGCCTCAACCAGGGCGTCGTGTCCAACCCGGCCGCGCCGTTCGGCGGCGTCAAGTCCTCCGGCCTGGGTCGCGAGGGCGGAGCCGCCGGCATCGAGGAGTACCTCGAGACCAAGTACATCGGCATCACCCTGGGCACCCCCTGACCCGTGGGGTTGGCGGGGTGAGGGGGTCGCCACGACAGAATGGTCCGCCATGAGACTCGAGCCTGCCGCGACCGCCGTCCTCGCCCTGCACTGGCAGGTCAACGTCGTGCGGCCGGAGGGCTTCTTCGGACCGATGCTGGCCGAGCCCGTCAGGGCCTCGGGCGTGACCGACCGGGCACGCGCCTTCCACGACGCCGCGCGGGCGGCAGGCGTCCGGCTGGTCTTCACCCGGTTCACCGTCCCGGACGACGAGGGCACCCTGGTGCGCAACACCGGATTCATGCAGGCAGTCGCTGACGCAGCAGAGGCGTTTCGCCCGGACGGCGCTGGGACGGCGGTCGTCGACGACATCGGCTTCGACGCCGCGACGGACGAGGTGAGCGACAACCAGCGGCTCTCCGCGATGGCCGGGTGCGACCTGGCGGATCGCCTGCGGGCCGCCGGCGTCGACACGGTGCTCGTCACCGGCGTGGCGACGAACCTTACGGTGGAGCAGACCGCCCGTGGCGCTACGGATCTGGGCTTCACGGCGTTCGTCGTCGGTGACTGCGTCACGGCCGCAGACCAGAGCACGCACGCTGCGTCGCTCGCCAACCTCGCCCTCGCGACGGCCGGCGTGCTCTCCGCGGACGAGGCGCTGACCTCACTGGACACGCCGTGACCCTCGACGTCCGCCCGGCGCGTACGGGTGACGTCCCCGGGATCCGTCAGGTGATCGGCCCGCTCGCCGACGCCCGAGTCCTGATCGCCAAGGAGGCGGTGGCGTACTACGAGGCCTTGCAGGAGTTCACCGTCGCCGAGCTCGACGGGCGGGTGGTCGGCTGCGGTGCGCTGCACGTGATGTGGGACGACCTGGCGGAGATCCGCACCCTCGGTGTGCGAGAGGACTTCGGGGGCCTCGGCATCGGCCACGCCGTCCTCGAGGCGCTGATCGAGCGGGCCCGAGGGCTCGGCGTCGACCGGTTGTTCTGCCTGACGTTCGAGGTCGACTTCTTCATCCGCCACGGCTTCGACGTGATCCAGGGGACACCGGTCGAGCCCCACGTGTTCGTCGAGCTGCTGCGCTCGCACGACGACGGCGTCGCGGAGTTCCTCGACCTCGCACGGGTCAAGCCGAACACCCTCGGCAACACCCGGATGATGAGGGTGCTGTGACCGCCTCCGTCGACGACGTCCGGCACCTCGCCCTGGCCCTGCCGGGCGTGAGCGAGCGGCTCAGCTGGCAACAACCCGCGTGGTTCGCCAAGACACTGCTCGCCCGGATGTGGGACGACGACACCCTGACCGTCAAGGCCACCCAGGACGAGCGGGAGGCGATGCTGGCGGGCGACCCTGACACGTTCTTCAGCATGCCACACCACGACGGCACGAACCTGGTCCTGGTGCGCCTGGCCATCACGGACGGCGGACCGGTAGCCGAAAACGCCCGTCCCCCAATGGTTCCACCAGGGAGTCGGCGACCAGGGAGTCGAGGCACCTCTCGCGCTGAAGCGCGTCGTCCCACGCCGCGGCCAGCCGCGCCGGCCCGACGCTGCTCGGTGCCTCCCGCAGCACCGACAGCAACGCACCCCGGGCCTGACGGTCGGTGCCCGCCCAGGCCTGACGCCGGCGCACCGGCCCGTTGTCGGGCGGCGCGCCGGCCAGGCGCCAGGCGCACCGGTCGACGACCGGGCACTGCGGGCAGCGCGGCGAGCGGGCCGTGCACACCAGTGCGCCGAGCTCCATCACGGCCACGCCCCAGCTGGCCGACACCGGTGCGTCGTCCGGCAGCAGGCTCTCGGCGAGGGCCGTCTCCCGGGCGGTCAGCGAACGCGCCGGCAGTGCGACACCGGTCACCGCACGGGCCTGCACGCGCCGGACGTTGGTGTCGACGGCGGCGTGCCGCCGCCCGAACGCGAACGCGGCCACGGCGGAGGCGGTGTAGGAGCCGACGCCCGGCAGCGACCGCAGCGAGTCGACGTCCGCCGGCACGTCGCCGTCGAACCTCGCCACGATCTCGACGGCTGCCGCGTGCAGCCGCAGGGCCCGCCGAGGGTAGCCCAACCGGCCCCACTCCCGGACGGCCTCCCCGGGCTCGGCCGCCGCCAGGTCGGCCGGAGCCGGCCACCGCTCGATCCACCGGCGCCACACCGGAAGCACCCGGGCCACCGGCGTCTGCTGCAGCATCACCTCGCTGACGAGGACGCCCCACGGCCACGCGTCCGGACCACGCCACGGCAGGTCGCGGGCATGGTCGGCGTACCAGGCCAGGACCGGCTCATGGAGAGGGTGGCTGGGCATCGCGGCCGATGATGCCAGCCGCTGCGGCGTGGCTCCCGCGCCCGTGGCCGAGCCTTGCCTACCGTCAGGGGTCATGAGCAGCCTCACGCACCCGGTCGGGCCGGAGCGGCCCGAGGTGTACTGGCGCCGGCGCGTCACCGTGGGAGTGCTCGCCGTCGTGCTCGTGGCCCTGGCTGCGTTCGCCGTGAGCCGGATCGGCGGGAACGACGCCGCGGCGGCGGATCGCGACCGGGACGCCGGCGTCACGGACGAGACCACGGGTACCGAGGGGACGGCTCCGGCCACGACCGAGGAGCCCGGGCCCTGCGCCGCCGAGCAGCTGCAGGTCGTCGCGACCGCGGACGCCGGCAGCTATCCCGACGGAACCACCCCCCAGCTCGGCGCGACGGTGCGCAACACCGGTGAGCGGGCCTGCACGGTCGACCTCGGTGAGCCGGCGGTGACGCTGCTCGTCGTCTCCGGCTCGGACCGGATCTGGTCCAGCGACGACTGCGAGACCGAGACCGCGTCGGCTCCGGTCGCGGTGGAAGGGGCCGGCGAGCAGGCCGTCACCGTCGAGTGGCCGCGCCAGCGGTCCGCCGAGGGGTGCCCGAGCGACCTGGCCGAGCCCCGGCCCGGGACCTACCAGTTCACCGCAACCGTCGCCGGCGTCACGAGCGCGCCGGTCTCCTTCGGCCTGGAGTGACAGGCTCGCAGCGAGCTCAGACGTAGCGCTCGAGGATGCTGGACTCGGCGAGCCGTGACAGCCCCTCGCGCACGGCCCGCGCGCGCTGCTCGCCGACGCCGTCCACCGTCATCAGGTCCTCGATGTTGGCGGCCAGCAGCTTCTGCAACCCGTCGAAGTGCTCCACGAGACGGTCGACGATGGCGCCCGGCAGCCGGGGAACCTTGCTCAGCAGCCGGTATCCCCGCGGGCTGACCGCGCCGTCGAGGGACTCGGCCCCGATCGTGAGCGCCAGCACCCGCGCGACCGCGTTGAGGTCGACGAGCTCGCTGGCTTCCAGCAGGGCGAGGCCGGCGAGGACGTCGGACACCGAGCGGTCCCGCTTGGCGGACTCGAGGTAGTCGCGGATGACCAGCTCGCGGTCGGGGCCGACACCGCCGATCAGCTCGTCGAGCTGGAGGGACAGCAGCCGGCCGTCCGTGCCCAGCTCGACCACGTAGCCGGAGATCTCGTCGGAGATCCTGCGCACCATCTCCAGCCGCTGCACGACGCTGGCGACGTCGCGGACGGTGACCAGGTCCTCGATCTCCAGCGCCGACAGCGTCCCCGTCACCTCGTCGAGGCGGGCCTTGTAGCGCTCCAGCGTCGCGAGCGCCTGGTTCGCGCGGCCGAGGATCGCGTCGGACCCTTCCAGTACGTGCCGGCGGTCGCCGACGTAGAGGGCGACGATGTGCATCGACTGGCTGACCGAGATGACGGGGAAGCCGGTCTGCTTGGCGACCCGCTCCGCGGTGCGGTGCCGCATGCCGGACTCGGTGGTCTCGATCGAGGGGTCCGGCACCAGCTGGACGGCGGCCCGGAGGATCTTCGTGGCCAAGGAGTCGCAGACGATGCCGCCGTCCATCTTGGCCAGCTCCCGCAGGCGGGTGGAGGCGAAGTCGACGTCCAGCACGAAGCCGCCGGTGCAGAGCTGCTCCACGGTGCGGTCGTAGCCGAGCACGATCAGGGCGCCGGTGCGACCGCGCAGGATGCGCTCGAGCCCGTCCCGCAGCTCCGTGCCGGGAGCGACGGCGGCCAGCGTGGCGCGCAGCAGCTCGTCCTCGCGCTCGGCGTCTGCGGGCACGTCACTCCCCCCGGCGTGGATGGACTCGCGGGCCGCGAGACGGACGGGATTCTAACGGCGTAACGGCGCCACGATGGGTCACGAGCAGGCCACAATCCGCGACGCCGCGCCGCCGGTGACGACCATGTCAGGGATCGCGGACGAGCCGGAGCCCGGCAGGTCCGCGCGGCTCGTCCGGCACGATCGTCAGCCGCAGCCCCTGCCGGACCGCCCCGGCCAGGTCGGCCACCTCGATCACCGTCATCCCCGCCGGCGCCGGGGCCGCGTCGGTGGTGCCCTCGGGCACGATCGCCCGCGTGAACCCGAGGCGGGCAGCCTCCGACAGCCGCCGGTGCAGCCCGGTCACCGGCCGTACCTCGCCCGCGAGGCCCACCTCGCCGAAGGCGACCAGGTTCGGGACCAGCGTGTGCTCGGTCACCGCACTCGTCAGCGCGAGCGCCGTCGCCAGGTCGGCGGCCGGCTCGGTCAGCCGGACGCCTCCCACCGTGGCGACGTACACGTCGTGGCCCGCGAGAGGCAGCCTCTGTCGGCTGGCCAGCACGGCGACGACCATCGCGACGCGCGCCGTGTCGAGGCCGCTGGTCGCGCGCCGGGCGTTGCCGCTGGTCTCCCGCGCCACCAGCGCCTGGACCTCGGCCACCAGCGGACGACGTCCCTCCAGCGTCACGGTCACGCACGTGCCGGACACGGGGGTCGTCGACCGGGAGAGGAACAGCCCGCTGGGGTCGGCGAGCCCGACGATGCCGGCGTCCGAGAGGTCGAAGCAGCCCACCTCGTCGGTGGGGCCGTACCGGTTCTTGACCGCTCGCACCATCCGGAGCCGCGAGTGCCGGTCGCCCTCGAACTGGCAGACCACGTCGACGAGGTGCTCGAGCACCCGCGGCCCGGCGATCGAGCCGTCCTTGGTGACGTGGCCGACCAGCAGCGTCGCCATGCCGCGCTCCTTGGCCGCGCGGATCAGCGCGGCCGCTACCTCCCGAACTTGCGAGACGTTGCCCGCGGCGCCGTCCACCGCGTCGGAGCTGATCGTCTGCACCGAGTCGACGACGAGCAGGTCGGGCCGGACCGCCTCGACCTGACCGAGCACGGTCGCCAGGTCGGTCTCGGCCGCGAGGAAGAGACGTGGGCGCAGGGCGCCGATGCGCTCGGCCCGCAACCGAACCTGGGCGGCGCTCTCCTCACCGGTCACGTACAGGACGGTGCGCGAGTGCTGCGCGGCCCGGCTCGCGACGTCGAGCAGCAGGGTCGACTTGCCGACGCCGGGCTCGCCCGCGACCAGGACGACGGCACCCGGCACGAGGCCGCCGCCGAGCACCCGGTCGAGCTCGTCGACCCCCGTCGACGTGGCCCGCGCGGAGGTGACGTCGACGTCGCCGATCGGTTGGGCCGCGGTGTGCACGGGGCCGGCGGCCGTCGCGGCGCCCCTCGGCGCGCCGGACTCGGAGACGCTGCCCCACGCCTGGCACTCACCGCAGCGGCCGACCCACTTGGCCGTCGTCCAGCCGCACTCCGCGCAGCGGTAGGAGGGGCGGGTGACACTGCCTCGACCCGGGTTGCTGCTCATGGGCCAGAGGCTAGGCGGCGCCCCCGACAGCGACGGTCAGCCCACGCCCAGCTTGGTCGCCATCATGATGATCCCGCCGACCGTGACGGTGAGCGCGGGCACCAGACCGAACGACCAGGCGAGCGGCTCGTCGTACTTGCGGTGCAGGAGCCAGCCGACCCCGGTCATCACCGCCGCGCCGGCGAGGGTGCACGCGAAGGCGAGCAGCACGGGCCCGGTCTCGGCGTCGGAGGCGGCCGGGGGCACGATCAGCGCCGGCACGAACACCGCCAGCAGCATGCCGAGCACCCACACACCGATCAGCGCGAGGGTGGCCCTTCCCGGGTGCGGCCACCGGATCGGGGGCATCGCCCGCTCCGGCGTGTCGCGGGACTCCTCGGCCGGTGCTGCCTGGTCAGACATGCCCTCACTGTGCTCCTGCCGGGCCGATCACGCCAGAGGGCTCGCCCTGGGGGGCGGGGGCGGACGGCGGACGGCGCGGTCAGCGCCGTCGCCACCGCACGACCACCGCGTGGTCCACCGACGTGCCCCGGTGACCGGCGAGCACCTCGTCGGCGACGGACGGCGACAGCTCGATCCGCACGACGGCCTCGAACGACGCGCGGTCGGGCAGGGTCAGCTCGACGTCCAGACCTCGCCGGCTCCACCCATGGCGTGCCCAGAACCGTTCGACCGCAACGGGATCCCAGCCCGGGCGCTCGCGCCGGAACCAGCCGCCGAACGTCGACCGAGCGGCGTCGGTGTCGACGACGATCGACGTACCGCCGGGCGCGACCACCCGGTCGAGCTCGGCCAGGCCCGGCTCGCACCCCGGGCCGAAGAAGTAGGCCCACCGTGCGTGCGCCACGTCGACGGCGCCCGGGGGCAGCGGCAACGCGGCCGCCGTCCCCTCCAGCACCTCGACCCGGTCGAGCCCGCTGACCCTCCGGGCGGCCGCGGCGGCCAGCTGCGGGTGCGGCTCGACGCCGGTCACGTGGGCGGCCGCTCCGGGCCCACCGGCCAGCGTCGGGAGGTGGAAGCCGTTGCCGCAGCCGACGTCCAGCACTCGCAGCCCCGACCAGTCGCCGATCTCGCGGAGCGTCGAGTCGATCACCCCGGCGGCGTCGAGTCCGCGGTTCTCGAGCTCGTACGTCTCGGGGTGGTGCCAGATGTTCGGGCTGGGGACGACGTCCCTCACCGGCGGGGGGACGCCGGGTGCACGGTGAGCGGCAGCAGCTTGCGCGCCGGCATCACGGCCTCGCAGTGCTCGCGCAGCACCTCGTACGGGGCGTCGCCGACCAGCTCGCGCAGCTCGGCCTCGAGCGACCGGAACACCGCGTCGTCCCCGACGTGGGCCGCGGGGTTTCCGGTGCAGTACCAGTCGAGGTCGTGGCCGCCCGAGCCCCAGCCGCGCCGGTCGTACTCGGCGACCGTCACCTCGAGGTAGCTCGAGCCGTCGGGCCGCTCGACGGTGCGGTACGTGCGGCGGATCGGCAGCTGCCAGCAGACGTCGGGCTTGGTGTGCAGGTGGTCGACGCCCTCGCGCTCGGCGAGGTGGTGGAAGGCGCACCCGTAACCACCGGCAAAGCCCTTGTCGTTGAAGAAGATGCAGGCGCCGTCGACCACGCGGGTCTTGCGCACACCCTCCTCGTCGGTCTCGACCCAGCCCCCGGCGGCCCGCCGTCCGGCCGCGTGCCGCTGCCACGTGTCGGGCGTCAGCTTCTTGACCTGCTTACGCACCCGCTTCTCGTCGTCGGCGTCGGAGAAGTGGGCACCCAGCGTGCAGCAGCCGTCGTCGGGACGGTCGGCGTAGATGCCCTTGCACCCGGCGCCGAAGATGCAGGTCCACGCCGACGTCAGCCAGGTCAGGTCGGCCCGGAACACCTGGCGCGCAGGGCCGTCGCCGTCGTCGGGGTCGGGGAACTCCACCCAGGTCCGGGCGATGTCGAGGGGTGTCTCCGGCACCGGGCAACTGTACGTCCGGGGCCGTCGCGTCCCGGCGCCGGTACGGTCGCCCCATGCGCCTGGGTGTGCTGGACGTCGGCTCCAACACCGTCCACCTCCTCGTCGTCGACGCCCACCCGGGCGCACGGCCGTGGCCGGCCACGTCCCACAAGTCCGAGCTGCGTCTCGCGGAGCACCTGGGCGAGGACGGCGGCATCGACCGCCGGGGGGCCGACGATCTCGTCCGCTGCGTCCGCCAGGCACTCGAGATGGCCGAGGACCAGGGCGCGGAGGACCTGCTGGCGTTCGCCACCTCGGCGATCCGGGAGGCGCCCAACGGCCGGAAGGTGCTAGCCCGGGTGCGGGAGGAGGCCGAGGTTGACCTGCAGGTGCTGACCGGCGACGAGGAGGCTCGGCTGACGTTCCTCGCCGTCCGCCGCTGGTTCGGCTGGTCGGCTGGGCGCCTGCTGGTGCTCGACATCGGCGGCGGCTCGCTCGAGATGGCCGCCGGCGCCGACGAGGAGCCGGACGTCGCATTGAGCCTGCCGCTCGGCGCCGGCCGCCTGACGCACGACCAGCTGGACGGCGACCCTCCGTCGTCGGCGGCCGTCAAGGCGATGCGCAAGCAGGTCCGCGCGCAGGTCGCCACCGCGGTCCGCGACCTGAGCCGGCTCGGCATGCCCGACCGTGTGGTCGGCACGAGCAAGACGCTGAGGTCGCTGGCGCGCCTGGCGGGAGCGGCGCCGACCGGCGCGGGCGCCTACGAGCCGCGTCACCTCTCCCGCGACGACGTGGCGGAGTGGGTGCCGAGACTCGCGGCGATGAGTGCGGCGGAGCGAGCCGAGCTGCCGGGGGTCTCGCCGGGCCGTGCGCTGCAGCTGCTCGCCGGCGCGGTCGTGGCGCACGCCGCGATGGACCTGCTGGACGTCGACGCGCTGCAGATCTGCCCGTGGGCGCTGCGGGAGGGCATCATCCTGCGCCGGCTGGACTGGATCAGCGCCGGATGAACGCGCCGAGCAGTGGGCGCCCGGTGCGCGTGCCGGCGGCGCAGGTGGCGCTGTCGACGTCGTCGGTCTTTCCCGGCTCGTGCGCGGACGCGTTCGAGGTGGCGGCCCGGCTCGGCTACGACGGCGTCGAGGTGATGGTCTGGACCGACGCGGTCAGCCAGGACGCCGGCGCACTCGCCCGCCTGCGGGACCACTACGGGGTCCCGGTCGTCGCGGTGCACGCGCCGACGCTGCTCGTCACGCAGCGCGTGTGGGGGCTCCCGTGGGAGAAGGTCGACCGGTCGGCCGCCCTGGCCGCGGAGCTCGGTGCGGGCGTGGTCGTCGTCCACCCGCCCTTCCGGTGGCAGCGGGAGTACGCGGCCGGCTTCGTGGACGGCGTCCGGCGCGTGTCCGCCGAGCACGGGGTCGCCGTCGCCGTCGAGAACATGTACCCGTGGCGGGCCGGCAAGCGCGAGGTGATGGCCTACTCGCCGGGCTGGGACCCCACCGGCCACGACTACGACCACGTCACGCTCGACCTGTCCCACACCGCGACGGCCGGATCGGACGCGCTCGCGATGGCCGGCGGTCTCGGTGGGCGGCTGCGGCACCTGCACCTGGCCGACGGCAGCGGCTCCTCCAAGGACGAGCACCTCGTGCCCGGCACCGGCACGCAGCCGTGCGGTGAGGTCCTGGGGCTGCTCGCCGAGGTCGGCTGGTCCGGCTGCGTCGTCGCCGAGATCAACACGCGGCGGCGGACGCCGGACGAGCGCGAGGCCGACCTGGCACGCACCCTCGCGTTCGCGCGGCTCCACCTCGCTGCCGCCACGTAGGCCGCGAAGAATGTCCGGGATACCCCTTGTGAAAGGTATGATCTTTGCGGCAGGGTGACCCGTCACGTGCCCGCCATCCGGCCGGGCGAGACGCTACGGAGCTCAGCTGTGGAAGCCATCGACCCTCAGTACGGCACCGCCGTCCTGCTGCTCATCGCCGCCGGCGCCGTTGCCCTGCTGCTGTTCCTGATCATGAAGGTCAAGCTGCACGCGTTCGTGTCGCTGGTCCTGGTGAGCGCGCTGACGGCGATCGCCGCCGGGTTCCCGCTGGCGGACATCCCGGACGTGCTGCTGTTCGGCTTCGCCGACACGATCGCCTCGGTCGCCCTGCTGGTGGCGTTCGGGGTGATGCTCGGCCGGTTGCTGGAGGTGACCGGCGGCGCGCAGGTGCTCGCGGACACCCTGATCAACCGGTTCGGCGAGAAGAGAGCCCCGCTGGCCCTCGGCGTCGCGGCGCTCCTGTTCGGGTTCCCGATCTTCTTCGACGCCGGCCTCGTCGTCTTCCTGCCGATCATCTTGACGGTGGCCCGTCGCTTCGGCGGCTCCGTGCTGTTCTACGCGCTCCCGGCCGCGGGAGCGTTCGCGGCCATGCACGCGATCGTCCCGCCCCACCCGGGTCCGGTCGCAGCGGCCAACTTCCTCGGCGCCCCCGTCGGGCTCACTTTGCTCGCGGGAATCCCGATCGCCGTCGCGGCCTGGTACGTCGGCGTGATGCTCGTCTCCCGCTTCCTCGGGAGGCGGATCTACGTCTCGATCCCGGACGCGGTCTTCGGCCAGGTCAGGGACAGCCACGGTGACCCGGCCGACGAGGGCACGAAGGACCCCGACGGCTCGGCCGGGGACGCCAAGAAGGACAAGGGTGACCTGCTCGAGGACACCAGGGTCGGCACCCGGCTCGGCCAGGAGGCGCCCGCGTTCAGCACCGTCCTGATGATCCTTGCGATCCCGCTGGTGCTGATCTCCTGCAACACCGTGCTCACGACTGTCGTCGCGACCGGCGGGCTCGACGAAGGGCTGCTCTGGGTCGACTTCCTGAAGCTGCTGGGCATCACGCCCGTGGCGCTGCTGATCACGGTCCTGGTCGCGATCCTCGTCCTCGGTCGCCCCCGGGCCTCCATCGGCAGGGTCAGCACGATCATGGACGACGCGCTGGGGCCGGTGTGCACCATCATCCTGATCACCGGCGCCGGTGGCATGTTCGGGGGTGTCCTTGAGCTGAGCGGGATCGGCGCGGCACTCAGCGGGTCGCTGTCCGACCTCGGCATGTCGCTGATCCTCCAGGCGTTCGTGATCGCCACGCTGTTGCGGGTGGCGCAGGGGTCGGCCACGGTCGCCCTGACGACGGCGTCCGGCCTGATCGCACCGGCCGTGGCCGCCGCGGACCTCGGCGACTTCAAGCTGGTCCTGCTCGTGGTGGCCATCGCCGCCGGCGCGACCGTGCTGTCGCACGTCAACGACTCGGGCTTCTGGCTGGTGAGCCGGTTCTTCGACATGGACGTGAAGACGACCCTGAAGACGTGGACCGTGATGGAGACGACGCTGGGCCTCTCCGCGTTCGTCATCGCAGCGGGACTGTGGGTCGTCACCTGAGGGTGAGCGAGCTGTCGTCCGTCCGGGCGTCAGCCGCGGTGGGAGAGGCGATCCATCTCGGTGACCACCTCCGCGCAGATCGCGCTCATAGCGGCGTGGGCTACCTCGGGTTCACCCCGCGACACGGCCTCGGCCACCACGGTGTGGAGCAGCCGCGCTTCCGGCTTGGGGTGAGCCGGCATCAGGTGGTGGTGCGTCCGACCGCGGAGCACTTCCTCCACGACGTCGACGAGGCCGACGAACATGCTGTTCTGGGAGGACTCGAGCAGCAGGCGGTGGAACCCGATGTCGTGCTCCAGGAACGTCCTCAGGTCACCGGCTGCGCCGGTCGACTCCAGCGCCTCCGCGGTGTCGAGGATCCGCTGGCGTTGCGCGTCGTCGGCGTGGACGGCGGCCAGCGCCGCGGCTGGGGGCTCGATGGCGGCGCGCAGCTGCGAGAGCTGGTGCAGCTGCGACGCGCGCTCCGGACCCGCCAGCCTCCAACGGATCACGGCCGGGTCGTAGACGTCCCACCGGCTGCTCGGCAGAACCGCCACTCCGGTCCGGCGTCGACTGGCCACGAGGCGCATCGACACCAGCACCTGCACAACCTCGCGGGCCACCGTCCGCGACACCTCGAACTCGGCCTGCAGCCAGTCCATGTTGATGGTCGACCCGGCCGGCAGGGACCCGTCGACGATGCGTGGCCCCAGCCTGGACAGGACCTCCTCGTGCAAGGTCGGCATTCGGGGAACCCTACCGACGGGCGGGACCGGCGTTGACGACGACCGTTCACGTGGTCGTGATGGGCGTCGCCGGCAGCGGCAAGAGCACGGTGGCGGCCGTGCTCCGCGACGAGTACGGGATGGAGCTCGCCGAGGGGGATGACTTCCACCCCCCGGCCAACATCGCGAAGATGGCGGGCGGCGAGCCCCTGACCGACGACGACCGCTGGCCCTGGCTCGAGGCGCTGGCCGACTGGACCGCGGGGCGTCGCGCGGCGGGCCGGTCGACGGTCGTCACCTGCTCCGCCCTGAAGAGGGCGTACCGCGACGTCCTCCGGGGGCCGGATCCCGACACGTTCTTCCTCCACCTTCGTGGCGACGAGGAGCTTCTCCGGCAACGGATCGAGTCCCGCGAGCACTTCATGCCGGCGTCGTTGTTGCGCTCGCAGTTCGAGGCTCTCGAGGACCTCCAGGCCGACGAGCGGGGTGTCGCCGTCGACGCCGCCCTCGCGGTCCCGGAGCTGTCACGCACGGTCCTCGAGGTCGTTGCCGCCGCGCGCTGACCCCGCCCCTCGTGCTCACGGGAAGCCGGTTCTGGGCCGGGAATCAGGCTCCGCGAGCGGCTTGCGGTGAGTAGGGCGGGTGTCGGGAGAGGCCGTGACTAGTCACATCGGGTCTTCACAAGACGCGGTACCTCGTCGACCCTGGTCAGCCGGAGGTGGTCACCGTGACCGTGACGGAACGTGAAACCATTCCCCGCACGGTCGACGCCGTGGCCGAGCACGTCTTCGAGACCGTCGTCGCCTCCGGCGAGACGATGGCGATGGCGCTGGGGCACCGGCTGGGGTGGTACGCCGCGCTGGCCGGGGGCGAACCGACGACCGCGGCCCAGCTCGCGGAGGCCACTGGCACCCACGAGCGGTACTGCCGCGAGTGGCTCGAGCAGCAGGCTGCGTCGGGCATGCTGGACGTCGCCGCGCCGTCGTCCGACACCGACCGCCGGTTCGTGCTGCCGCCACCCGTCGCCGAGGTGATGACGAACGCCGACTCGCTCGCCTACCTGGCACCCCTCGCCCGGATGTTCGCCACTGCGGCGCGCGACTACGAGCTCGTCGCCGCTGCGGCGAGGACCGGTGGAGGCGTCTCGTGGGAGGCGCACGGCGCCGACATGCGTGAGTCGCAGGCGGATGCGAACCGCCCCGCGTTCCTCACCCTGATGGCCGACTGGCTGTCATCGATGCCGGACGTCGTCGAGCGGCTCCGCGCCCCCGGCGCGAGGATCGCGGACGTCGGCAGCGGCTACGGCTGGTCCAGCGTGGCGATGGCCCGCGCCTTCCCGGGCGCGCGGGTCGACTGCTTCGAGGTCGACGCCGAGAGCGTCGTCGCCGCCCGGGCGATCGCCGAGGACGAGGGTGTTGCCGACCGGGTCACCGTGAGCGAGGTGGACATCGCCGCCGCCCTGCCCGAGCAGCGCTACGCCCTGGTGACCGCGTTCGAGTGCATCCACGACATGCCTGACCCGGTCGGCGTGCTGACGGCGATGCGGGAGATGGCCGGGAACGACGGCACCGTGCTGGTGATGGACGAACGGACCGCCGACGAGCTCACCGCCCCGGCCGAGATCTACGAGCGCTTCCTCTACGGCGTCAGCCTCTTCGTCTGCCTGCCGGACGGGCTCAGCACGCCCGGGTCGGTCGGGACCGGCACGGTGATGCGCGCGCCGGTGCTGCGTGGCTACGCGCAGGCCGCCGGCTTCTCCGACATCGAGGTGCTGGACGTCGACAACGACTTCTTCCGCTTCTACCGCCTGCTCCGCTGAGCGTCCGGCGAGCCCGCGTACCCTGCGGGCCATGCTGAACGCCGCCCTGCGCACGGTGCTGCTCCAGATGGCCAAGAGCTCGCGGACCCGGCACCTGATCGAGACGGCGCCGGTCTCCCGGTCCGTCGTCCGCCGGTTCGTCCCCGGCACCGAGGCCGCCGACGCCGTCGCCGCCACCGCCCAGCTCGAGCGCGACGGCCTGCTCGTCACCATCGACCACCTCGGCGAGGACACCACCGACCAGGGCCAGGCGGACGCCGTCCGCGCCGCGTACGTGGACCTGCTGGGCCGGCTGTCAGACGCCGGCCTGACCGCCGGCGGCAGGGCCGAGGTCAGCCTCAAGCTCTCCGCGATCGGCCAGGGGCTGGGCGCCGACGGGCCGAAGCGGTCGACGGAGCACGCGCACGAGATCTGCGAGGCGGCCGCGGCGGCCGGGACGACCGTGACCCTGGACATGGAGGACCACAGCACGACCGACGCCACCCTGGAGACCCTGCGACAGCTGCGCACGGACTTCGGCTCGGTCGGGGCCGTTCTTCAGTCCTACCTGCACCGCACCGAGGGCGACTGCCGCGACCTCGCCGGCGAGGGCTCCCGGGTCCGGCTCTGCAAGGGGGCGTACGACCAGCCGGCATCGGTCGCGTTCAAGGACAAGGCGGACGTCGACCGCTCCTACGTCCGGTGCCTGAAGGTCCTGATGGCCGGGCAGGGCTACCCGATGGTGGCCACGCACGACCCGCGGCTGATCGACATCGCCGGAGCCCTCGCCGTCCAGAACGGCCGAGCCCAGGGCACCTACGAGTACCAGATGCTCTTCGGGATCCGCCCCGACGAGCAGCGCCGTCTCGCCGCCGTCGGGGAGAAGGTGCGCGTCTACCTGCCGTACGGGCAGGAGTGGTACGGCTACCTGATGCGCCGGATGGCGGAGCGTCCGGCCAACACGGCATTCTTCCTGCGGGCGCTGGCGACGAAGGGCTGAGCCATGGACGGCGAGATGGTCGCGGTGCTCGGCGCCGGCGTGATGGGCGAGACCCTGCTGTCGGGGCTGCTGCGGGCCGGGTGGTCGCCGGGTGACCTGCTGCTGACCGAGCGGCGCGCGGACCGGGCCGCCGAGCTGTCGGAACGGTTCGACGTCCGGACGTGCGACAACGCCGAGGCCGCCCGCAGCGCCGACACGCTGGTGCTGGTCGTCAAGCCGCAGGACATCGAGTCGCTGCTGGCGGAGATCCACGACCACCTCCGGCCCGGGGCGCTGGTCGTCTGCATCGCGGCAGGGATCACCACCTCCTTCGTGGAGGCGCGGCTGCCCGACGGGGTGGCCGTCGTCCGCGTGATGCCCAACACCCCGGCACTGGTCGACGAGGGGATGGCCGCGGTGTCGCCCGGCGCGCACTGCGACGAGTCGCACCTGGAGCGGGCCGAGGCGCTGCTGCGGGCGACCGGTCGCGTCGTGCGGCTGCCCGAGTACCACCAGGACGCCGTCACCGCGATCTCCGGCAGCGGGCCCGCCTACATCTTCTACGTCGTCGAGGCCATGATCGAGGCCGGAGTGCTGCTGGGGCTGCCCCGCGCGACGTCGTCCGAGCTCGTCGTCCAGACGCTGTACGGCGCAGCGACGATGCTGCGCGAGACCGGCGAGCACCCCACCGTGCTGCGCGAGCAGGTCTCCAGCCCGGCGGGGACGACGATGGCGGCCCTGCGCCAGCTCGACGACCACAAGGTGCGGGCGGCGTTCCTCACCGCGATGGAGGCCGCACGCGACCGTTCCCGGGAGCTGTCGAGCGGCTCGGCATGAGCGTTCGCGTCGAGCGTCTCGGACCCGACGACTGGCCACGGCAGCGAGAGCTCCGGCTGGCGGCCCTGGACGCCGACCCGGACGCCTTCTACCGGTCGTTGGCCGAAGAGGTCGACCTCGACGAGAACCGTTGGCGCGAAAGGCTTTCCGGGCCCGCTGCGACGTGGGTCGCCGTGGTCGACGGCTCGGACGCCGGCCTGGTCGCCTGCCTGCCGGACTCTCACGAGGGCCTGCCGGAGCTGGTCTCGCTCTGGGTTTCGCCGTCCGCTCGCGGCCACCGCGTCGCGGGGTTGCTGGTGGAGGCCGCTGCGGACTTCGCCCGCTCGATCGACGCCTCCGAGCTGCGGCTGTGGCTGGCGGACTCCAACGCCGCGGGCCTGGCCCTCTACGACCGGCTCGGGGCGACGCCGACCGGGCGGACGGGTCACTTCCCGCCGCCCCGCGAGCACCTCACCGAGCACGAGCGGAGCCTGTCGCTGTAGGGCGACGGTCAGGACGCCGGCGCGTAGCGCAGGTGCAGCACACCGCTGTCGAGCGTCGCGCTGGAGAGCAGCTCGAGCGGGTGCGTCGTCGTGTCCTCGAACAGTCGCTGCCCCGATCCGACCGCGATCGGGTGCACGAGCAGAGCGAGCTCGTCGAGCAGCCCGTTCGCGAGCAGCCAGCGCGCGGTGGTGGCGCTGCCGGACATCCCGATGTCCCCGTCAGTGCTGTCCTTGATCGCCGCCACCTTGGCGGCCACGTCCTGGGAGACGACCGTGGTGTTCTGCCATGTGGGGTCCGTGAGGGTGGTGGACAGCACGTACTTCGGGATCGTGTTGATGAACTCTGAGAACCCGACGTCCGGACCCTGCTCCGGCCAGTACTCGGACCACTCGTCGTACAGCTTGCGCCCCATCATGAACGCGGCGGTGGCCTCCATGCCTTCGCCGACGATCGCTCCCATCGCGTCGTCGAAGTAGGGGAAGTGCCACTGGTCGGGGGACTCCACGACCCCGTCGAGGGCGATGAAGAAGTTCGAGACGATCTTGCCCATGGCCCTGCTCCTCGGGATGCGTTGAACCTGTCAGCAACGTAGACCGTGCGGGGGCTAGGAAGTCATCGCCGCCGCGCCCGACCAGAATGTCCGCATGAGCTCCGGGGGGCCGGCCACGCCGGCGGCGCGCGACGCGGCGTACTTCGACCGGTGGTACGCGGACATGACCACCTCGACGGCGCGCGACGCGATCGTCGCCCGCACGCTGGGGCTGCCACCGGAGCTGCAGTCGACCAGCCTCCTGACCTGGCAGGGCATCGCCGAGGTCACGGCGGAGCTGCGGATGCCCCCCGAGGGGCTGCTGCTCGACGTCGCCTGCGGGCGCGGCGGTTACGGCATCGAGGTCGCCCGGCGAACCGGCGCACGCCTGCTCGGCGTGGACTTCTCCGCCGTCGCCCTGCGGCAGGCCAGGTCGAGGGGAGCCGGCCTGCTGCCCGCGGGCCGGTCCGCCTTCCAGGTCGGGACCCTGCTCGCGACCGGCGTGCCGACGGCCACGGTGGACGGGGTGATGTGCGTGGACGCGGTGCAGTTCGCGGACCCGCCGCTCGCCGCGATGCTCGAGTTCCACCGGGTCCTGGCTCCCGGCGGCCGGCTCGTGCTCAGCAGCTGGGAGGCGGCGGATGCGTCCGACGACCTGGTGTCGCCGCGCCTCCACGCGGTGAACCTCCGGCGGGACCTTCCGGCGGCGGGCTTCGTCGACGTCCAGGTGCACGAGAGGGCCGACTGGCGGGCGGTCGAGCGGGTCTTGTGGGAGGAGGCGGTCGCGGCACCGGACGGCTCCGACGCTGCGGTCCGGTCCCTGCAGGCCGAGGGCCGCCGTTCCCTCCACGCGTTCGACTCGTTGCGGCGCGTATTCGCGACCGCAACCGCGCCGTGAGGATGCCGGACCTAGCGTCGTGACGGGCAAGCCTTGCCCGTTCGGCGATCCGATGACGCCGTGGCGGTTCAGTGGCACGTTCCAGCACACACCGGACGTTCGGTGGCACGTTCCGGCCCAGATTCCGCCGCCCGATTTCGTGCTCGAACGTGCCACTGAACGCGGCGGGGCGTACGCAACGTGCCACTGAGTGCTGCGGGGGCCCAGTCACGGCACTAGACCACCCCGTCGAGCAGGAACCTCGTCATCGGTCCCTTCCCCTTCACGAGAATCGTTCCGCGCGGCCGCAGAGCGAACCCCGAACCGAGCGCGGCCGCGACGCGGTCGGTGACCTGGATCTCACCGGGCAGGCCGTGGGACTCCATCCGGCTCGCCGTGTTCACGGTGTCACCCACAGGTCGTAGATGAACTTGCGCCGTCCGATCACACCTGCGACGGCCGGTCCCGTGTCGATCCCGATCCGGACGGCGAGCGCATGGAGCGAAACACGCCGAACCGCCGCGTCCGCGCCAGGACGACGAGCCCGACAACCGTGATCAGATGGTAGAAGGCCGGGATCGTCGCCGAGACGGGGTAGCTGTACGCGCGAGGTAGGTAGCGACCAGATCACCGAGAGCAGCGCGATCAGCACGGACGCGAGGATCAGCGTGCCGTAGCGGAGGCGCTCGTCATGGGAGTCCTCGGGTCGAGCGCCGAGGTCCGACAGCCGATCGAGCAGGCGCACGATGGACCGCGTCGATCCGGGCGGCGGAACACCGGAGAGGCCGTCCGACGTGCCCACGCCGCTGATCCTAGGGACGCGTCATCCCGCGGCACCGGCACCTCGGGGCGCTCGGTGGAGTGGGCTATCCTGTGGGCATGCGTCTGCACATCAGCGTGGACGACGGCGTGGTCGCCGAGCTGGACCGTCGAGTCGGCCCGCGCGAGCGCAGCTCGTTCATCGAGTCGGCGATCCGCCGGGCCCTCGACGAGCACGCTCGGCACGAGGCCCTCGAGTCGGCGTTCGGCTCGATCGCCGACCAGGGCCACGACTGGGACGACGACCCGGCGGCGTGGGTCCGCCGCCAGCGGGCCGACGCGCGCCGGTCGGGCTGATGCCCGGCATCGTGCTCGACACGACGGTGCTGATCGACGTCCTCCGGGGTCGCCCGGCGGTCGAACGGCTCCGCGCCCTGCGGCGTCAGCGGCTGCCCCTGCTGACGACGGCGATCAACGTCGAGGAGATCGTGCGGGGACTGCGAGAGAGCGAGATCGCATCGGCCCGTGCGTTGTTCGCGGGCCTGCACGTGCTGGCGGTCCGGGAGCCGGAGGGCGAGCTCGCCGGCGGCTGGCGTCGCGACCACGCCGCCCGAGGGGTGACCCTGCACCAGGCCGACTGCCTCGTCGCGGCGTGCGCGGTCACGGCGGATGCCCGCCTCGGCACCGGGAACCCGAAGGACTTTCCGATGCCGGGACTCGAGGTGGAGCCCTGGCCGGTCGGGGACTGAGCTACGGGCGGGCCGCGAACTTCTCGACCAGCTCGCTGTGGCCCGAGACGATCAGCAGGTCGTGCGACGTGACGCGGGTCTCCGGCACGGCGTAGGTGAAGTCCTGCCCGGGTGACTTGACGCCCACGACGGTCACCCCGTACTTGCGCCGGATGCCCGACTCGCCGAGCGTGAACCCCTGCGTCTCCTTGGGCGGGTGCATCTTGACGATGGCGAAACCGTCGTCGAACTCGATGTAGTCGAGCAGCTTGCCGCTGACGAGGTGCGCGACGCGCTCCCCGGCGTCCGTCTCCGGGTAGACCACGTGGTGGGCGCCGATCCGCTCCAGGATCCGGCCGTGCGCGGGGGTGATCGCCTTGGCCCAGATCTGCCTGGTTTCCAGGTCGACGAGGTTGGCCACCGCCAGCACGCTGGACTCGACCGACGTCCCGATGCCGACCACGGCGATCGGGAACTCCTGGCAGCCGAGCTGCTTGAGCGCGTCGAGGTTCGTCGCGTCGGCCGCGACGACGTGCGTCAGGCGGCCCGACCACTCCTGGACCAGGTCCTCGTCCTGTTCGATGGCGAGTACCTCGTGGCCGAGGCGGCCCAGGGCGTCGGCGATGGCGCTACCAAAGCGGCCCATCCCGATCACCAGGACGGCGTCGTCGTGCAGTGTCTTGTCAACCAACGATCGGCCTCTCCTCGGGCAAGCGGTACAGCTTCTTGCGTTCCCTCAGCGCTAACGCGGCAGCCAGGGTCATGGTGCCCGTTCTGCCGACGAACATCAGCAACGTGAGCACGTACTTGCCCTCGTCGGGCAGGGCGCCGGTGATGCCCGTCGACAGGCCGCAGGTGGCGAAGGCAGAGATCACCTCGAAGAGCACCTCGTCCAGGCTGAGGTTGGTGATGGCGAGCAGGGCCAGGGTGGCGAGCAGGACGATGGTGGCGCCCACCAGCAGCACCGTGACGGCAAGCCGCAGGGTCGCCGGCGGCACGCGCCGGCGGTGCGTCTCCACGTCGTCGTCCCCGCGTGCCTCGGCGATGACGGCGAGCACGAGGACGGCGAACGTCGTCACCTTGATGCCACCGGCCGTCGACGCGCTGCCTCCCCCCACGAACATCAGGGCGTCTGTTGCCAGCCAGGTGCCCTCGTTCATCGCCCCGACGTCCACCGTGGAGAAGCCGCCCGAGCGCGGCATCACCGTCATGAAGAAGGTGGCGAGCAGCCGGTCGCCGATCCCGAGCGCGCCCAGCGTGGCCCGGTTGGTCCACTCGAACGCGCCGAGCACCAGTCCGCCGGCCACCAGCAGTGCCAGGCTCGTCGTGATCGTCAGCCGGGTGTGCAGGTTCCACTGCGACGGGTGCCGCCAGTAGCGCCCGACCATCAGCAGCACCGGGAAGCCGAGGCTGCCGATGAACACGCCGACCGCCAGCGGGATGCACAGCCACGCGTCGCCGACGGCGCCGTCGGGGAGCCCGCCGGCGTGGGAGACGAAGCCCGCGTTGTTGAACGAGCTGACCGCGTAGAAGACGCCGTGCCACAGGGCCTCCGGCAGGCTCTCGCCGAGGGCGACGAACCGCGGGACCAGGATCGCGGCGAGCACGATCTCGATCGAGGTCGAGGCGATGATGATGGTCAGGATCAGGCTGCCGACCTCGCCCAGACGCAGCGCCCTGGTCTCGCTCGCGGCGAGCAGCCGCTGCCTCAGCCCCAGCCGTCGCGACACCGCGAGGCCGAGCAGCGTCGCCAGCGTCAGGATGCCGAGCCCGCCGATCTTGATGGCGATCAGGATCACGGCCTCGCCGAAGTTCGACCAGTACGCCGCGGTGTCGACAGTGGTGAGCCCGGTGACGCAGACCGCCGACGTCGCCGTGAAGAGGGCGTCGACGAACGACGGCGCATCGACGCCCTCGCGGGCCACCGGCAGGGTCAGCAGGGCCGTGAAGATCACGATGATCGTGGCGAAGGCCGTCAGAGCGAGACGCGCGGGCGACGACCGCGCGACGTCGTCCACGGTGTCGCGCAGCCAGGCCAGCCCGAACCGCCGGCCGCCGCCGGGGGCGGCCGGACGCGGCGCACCGAGCGTCGTCATGCCACCTCCCGCTGACGTCACGGGGCGCACGGCACGTGGCCCCCGGGCAGGGACGCTAGCGTCGCCGCATGGCCAGCGGCACCCGAGTCGTGTGGGATCCCTCCTTCACCTCCTACGACTTCGGGCCGGGACACCCGCTGACGCCGGTCCGCCTCGATCTCACCGCGCGCCTCGCCGACGCCCTGGGACTGCTGGAGCGGCCCGGCGTCCAGGTGTCCGGCGCGGACGTGGCGGACGACGACCTGCTGGCGACCGTGCACGACCCGGACTACGTGGCCGCCGTCCGGCGTGTCAGCGACGACCCGACGCTGACGGACCTCGCCCGCGGCCTGGGCACGGACGACGACCCCGTGTTCGCCGGCATGCACGAGGCCAGCGCGCGGGTGGCGACGGGCAGCGTCGAGTGCGCCGAGCAGGTGTGGCGCGGCGAGGTCGCCCACGGGGTGAACTTCTGCGGCGGTCTGCACCATGCGATGCCCGACCGTGCCAGCGGGTTCTGTGTCTACAACGACATCGCCCTGGGGATCCGCAGGCTGCTCGACCTCGGCGCCCGCAAGGTCGTGTACATCGACATCGACGTGCACCACGGCGACGGGCCGCAGGCGATCTTCTGGGACGACCCGCGGGTGCTGACGATCTCCCTGCACGAGTCGGGCCGGATGCTGTTCCCCGGCACGGGCTTCCCCGACGAGCTCGGCGGCCCCCACGCGATCGGCAGCGCAGCGAACGTCGCCCTGCCGCCCGGCACCGGCGACGCGGGCTGGCTGCGCGCCGTCCACTCGGTCGTGCCGCAGCTGGTGCGGGCCTTCGAGCCGGAGGTCGTGGTCTCCCAGCACGGGTGCGACACGCACTTCCTCGACCCGCTCGCGCACATGGCGGTCACCATCGACGCCCAGCGGACGGCCGCCGCCATGATCCACGCGCTCGCCCACGAGGTCTGCGACGGGCGGTGGGTGGCGCTGGGCGGCGGCGGCTACGAGGTGGTGGACGTCGTCCCGCGCTCCTGGGCGCACCTGGTGGGGATCGCCGTGCACGCACCGGTCGACCCCACCACCGCGGTGCCGGAGGAGTGGGCGGCGTACGTGCGCTCGGCGTTCGGGCGCTCGGCACCCGGCCGGATGACCGACGGGCGCGACTCGTGGTGGCGCTCCTGGGAGGTCGGCTACGACCCCGACGACCAGCTCGACCGTGCCGTGATGGCCACCCGCAAGGCCGCGTTCCCGCTGCACGGCCTCGACCCCTACTTCGATTGACAGGTGGGCCGACTGGGGGAGATGCCCCCGAGCCACTTCCCCACCGGCCACATCAGCCCCTAGGGTGTCGCCCAGAACGCGACAGGGCGCGTCGGCCAGGGGCCGGCGCCGGGTCCTGCCGCGCTGGCAGAGGACCGGTGGCGAGATGGCGTCTGAGCGTGACCTGAACGAGGTGCGGTTCCTGACCGTCGCCGAGGTGGCGATGATGATGCGCGTGTCCAAGATGACGGTGTACCGCCTGGTCCACTCCGGCGAGATGCCCGCGGTCCGCGTGGGGCGCTCCTTCCGGGTGCCGGAGAAGGCCGTGGACGACTACCTGCGGGACTCGTTCGTCGACACCGCCTGAACCCCGGGTAGGCTGGGCGCTGGAGAAGCGTCCGGCGATCGCGCCGCGACGCCGGAGCACGATCCAGAAGCGACAATCCCAGCGGCGCCCGCGTGCGCCGACGACGACACTAGAGTGCGAGGACCCGTGGGCTCCGTCATCAAGAAGCGCCGCAAGCGCATGGCCAAGAAGAAGCACCGCAAGCTGCTGCGCAAGACGCGCCACCAGCGCCGCAACAAGAAGTAACCCGGCTCGCCGAGACCAGCTCGCGGGAGGGCAGATGGCAGAGGTCGTGCTCGTGACCGGCGTCAGCCGGTACCTGGGCGGGCGTTTCGCCCGGATGCTCAGCGCGACCCCCGGCATCTCCCGCGTGATCGGGGTGGACGTGGTCCCCCCGCCCGACGACATCGGCAGCACCGAGTTCGTCCGGGCCGACATCCGCAACCCGATGATCGCCAAGGTGATCGCGCGGGAGGACGTCGACACCGTCGTCCACATGAACGTGATCGCCACGCCCCTGTCCGCCGGCGGCCGGATCTCCATGAAGGAGATCAATGTGATCGGGACGATGCAGCTGCTGGCGGCGTGCCAGAAGGCGCCGTCCCTGCGACGGCTGGTGGTCAAGTCCACCGCCGCGGTCTACGGGTCGAGCCCCCGCGACCCGGTGATGTTCACCGAGGACATGGGCGCCAAGATGCTGCCCCGGGCCGGGTGGGGCAAGGACTCGGTCGAGGTCGAGGGCTACGTGCGGGGCTTCTCCCGGCGCCGGCCGGACGTCGACGTCGCCGTGCTGCGCCTGGCCAACTTCATCGGGCCGGGGGTCCGCACCGCGCTGACCGATTACTTCGAGCTGCCGGTGATCCCGACCGTGCTCGGCTTCGACCCGCGGTTGCAGTTCGTGCACGAGGACGACGGGCTGCACGCCATGCAGCTGGCCACGGTCGGCGACGTGGCCGGGGTGGTCAACGTGGCCGGGGACGGCGTGGTCACGGTGCGGCAGGCGGTCGGCATGACCGGTCGTCCGAGCGTCCCGGTGCCCTCGCCGATGGTGACGGCGGTCGCCCAGGGGGTCCGCCGGACCGGCCGCGCCGACTTCCCGGACGACCAGATCCGCTTCCTCTCCTACGGCCGCGGCCTGGACACGACCCGGATGCGGTCAGACCTTCGGCTCGAGCCGCGCTACGGCAGCCGCGAGGCGTTCGCCGACTACGTGGAGGGCCGCGGGCTGCGCGGCCCGCTGTCTGCCGACGTCCTGCAGGGTGTGGAGCGAGCGGTGCTCGCCGGCGTGGGAAGGGTGCTGTAGATGGCCCAGGCCCGGGTGATCCCGATCCGCGACAAGGCGGCGTCCGCGGTCGCGGCGGGGGCGGCGCGGGCCGGCGGCGAGCGCGAGCGCCGCCGGCGCCGGACGACGCCGCTGGTCTCCGAGCCGGAGCCTGCCTCGAACCCGGACGGCGACCTGGCCCGGGCCGGTCGCACCGCCGAGGAGGCGGGCGAGCGTCTCGTTGAGGACCTGCCGCGCGATGCGACGCCGTCGGACGTCGAGCGGCAGCTGGCCGCGGCGATGGCCTTCCTGCGCCGGCGCATCACAGGCGAGTACCACGTCGACGAGTTCGGCTTCGACGCGGAGTTCACCGACGTCGTCGTGATGAACCTGCTGCGACCGCTGTACCGCACGTGGTTCCGCGTCGAGTGCCGCGGCATCGAGAACATCCCGTCCGACGGTGGCGCGCTGGTGGTCGCCAACCACTCGGGGACGATCGCGCTGGACGCGCTGATGACGCAGGTCGCGGTGCACGACGAGCACCCGCAGCGCCGGCACCTGCGGATGCTGGGCGCCGACCTGCTGTTCTCCACGCCCGTGATCGGCGACCTGGCACGCAAGACCGGCTCTACCCTCGCGGCGAACCCCGATGCGGAGCGGCTACTCTCCGACGGCCACCTCGTCGGCGTGTGGCCGGAGGGCTTCAAGGGCGTCGGCAAGCCGTTCAGCGAGCGGTACAAGCTGCAGCGCTTCGGTCGCGGCGGCTTCGTCTCCGCCGCCCTGCGCACGCAGACGCCCATCATCCCGTGCGCGATCGTCGGGGCGGAGGAGATCTACCCGATCCTCGGCAACGCCCGGACCGTGGCCCGCGTGCTCGGCCTGCCCTACGCGCCGGTGACGCCGACGTGGCCCTGGCTGGGACCGCTCGGCCTGGTGCCGCTGCCCACGAAGTGGCTGATCGAGTTCTCGTCGCCGATCACCACGGACGACGCGGGCGACGGCGGCGCGGACGACCCGATGCTCGTGTTCGACCTGACCGACCAGGTGCGCGAGACCATCCAGCAGACGCTGTACTCGCTGTTGGTGCAGCGGCGCTCGGTCTTCTTCTGAGTTCGAGCTTGAACCTCAGCTGCAGTCGTCGAGCAAAGTGGGAACGCAGGGAACCTCGACGTCAGGCAGCGGCGGCGCCTCGACGACCTCATCCACCGCACCCTGGTCCAGCGGGTCGGACGGCAGCGACTCGATCGGCAGGTCGGGCTCGATCGGCACGTCAGCCTCACTAACGTCGGGCACGGACGCCTCTCCCGTGGTGCCGGCCGAGCCGGGCTGCCCGGAGCCGTCCAGGCCCGGCAGACCTGCCGCCAGCCCCTCCTCGTCGACGCCCACGCTGGCGTCGTCCCCGATCTGCACGCCGCCGACCGGCGCGGCGGGTGCCGCCGGAGCACCGGGCGCACCCGGAACGGCCGGCGCCGCCGGAGCGGCGCTCGCGGCGGGAGCGTCGGAGAGCGACGCCGTCGGCGGCGCCGATCCGGCTCGCTCCAGCACGGCTCCGGTCGCCGAGTCCAGCCCGGTGATGCCGGCGTCGGCACACGGCTGCCCGCAGGAGGCGAGGGTCCCGCTCAGGCCGCCGCCGACGTCCGACAGCTGGCGCAGCAGGGCGTCGATCGTCGGGTGCAGGCTCTCCGGCGCCTCGACGCGGATCCGCTCGAGCTGCGGCACGACGTCGCCGACGAAGTCGCTCACCTCGACGAGGTGGTCGGCGTCGCCGTCCTCGGCGTACTGGGCCAGCAGGGCCGCGGTGCCGGCGGCCGCGCCGGCGCCGAAGTCGCGCAGGGCCACCTCGGCCGCCTCGACGTCCCCGGGCTCGCCCCGCAGCACCAGCTTCTCGGCCTCGGACAGGCGCTCGCGGGCGAAGTCCAGCTGGGTGGCCGCCTGGGTGGCGTCACCGCCCACCGCGCCCCGGACGTCCTCGATGCCGCGCTTGACCGGGTACAGCAGGTCGCCCGGCAGCGCGGCGGTGCTGGCCACGGCGGCCGCGGTGCCGGAGATCAGCACCGCAGCCACCGTGCCCGCGAGGACCTGACGCTTGCGACCGACCCGGACGACGGTGGTGGTGGCCGGCGCCCGAGGTGGCCGGGCCTCTTCGGTCCGGGCCGCGGACAGCTCGGCCATCTCGGCGTCCAGGCGCCCGCGCAGGGTGGCCCGGAAGTCGGCGGACGGCGCGATCTGCTGGGTGGGCAAGGAGGCGACCGCGTCGGCGACCTGCACGAGCGCCGGGCTTCGGTCTCTGCTGCTCAGTGCCTGCTCGAGGCGATCGGCTGCACGGCGGGTGGTGATCATCATCTCCCCGTGCACCTCCCCTCGCTCCGTCGCGTCCCCCACACCGCACAACGACGTGGACTGGCGCGGGTTACGGGCCCGGCGCCACGGATCCGCGCGAGCTGGGTCGAGGTCATGGCCGCTCACCGCCCAGGACGCCGGCCAGGGCGCGGCACGCCCTCAGCTGCAGCTGCTTGACGGCACCCTCGGACCGGCCCATCGCCTTGGCGGTCTCGGCGACGCTGAACTCCTGGAAGAAGCGCAGTACGAGGCACTCCTGCTGCTCGGGCCGCAGCCGGCGCAGGGCCTCGACGAGGCGCTCGTCGCGCGCGCGGTCGATGACGACGTCCTCGGGGCACGGCGCCGCGGCGGCACCGGTCGGGGAGCGCCGGTCGGGGCTCTCCATCCCGACGAGCTCGTCGGTCGTGACCTCGAGGCGGAACCGGCTCGACTTGCGGTGGTCGGTGATCAGGTTGCGCGCGATGGTGACGAACCACGCGGCGATGTCGCGGCCCTGCCAGGCGAAGGAGTCGAGGCGGCGCAGTGCCCGCAGGAACGTCTCCGAGGTCAGGTCCTCGGCCAGCTGGGTGGACCCGACGCGCACGTAGACGTACCGGTAGACGACGTCCACGTACTGCTCGTAGATCTGCCCGAACGCCTCGGCGTCTCCGGCCTGGGCCAGCGTCACCAGGGCGCGGATGCGCGTGTCGTCGGGGTCGTCGTCGGATCTCAGCGACCCGCTGCCGCGGACCGGTCCGGGCGAGGTGGCCGTCGCCATCGCCAGGCACCGTCCGTCCGGCCCCGCCGTCACCAGCGCGTCGGCCAGGGTGGCGAAGCACCAGGCCGGCACCAGGCCGGGCAACTGCGTGCGGGGGTGGTGGATGCTCGCTCCAGGGGGGCCGGGGTCAGGCGGGACGGCACCTGCCAGGAGTGGCACTACCCATCAGTAGGCCTTGATCACCCCCCGATCGGGTGTGATCCAGGTCACATCAGCCCTGGGT
>DASROP010000027.1:0-4361 GCA_035646835.1 Actinomycetales bacterium
ACGTACTCGACGGGCGGATCCAGGCGATCCGCGCGGTGATCAACCCCGACAAGCTCGGGCACGTAGGTCCGGTGGCGGACGCCTGGGCTGTTGCCCGCGAGGTGAACCAGGCTCGCCGGCCCACGGATTGACCCGAGCCGCGGGTGTCGGGCGGCGTGTGGTCAACGGCGGATCCGGTAGCGCAGGTGGGTGGCGTCGCGGCCCTCGAGACGGCGCAACAGCTCCAGCTCGACGGCGCGAGTGGCCCGTGACTCGAACAACCGCCGGCCGGCGCCCAGCAGGACCGGGACCAGGTGGATCTCCACCTCGTCGAGCTGGCCGGCCGTCAGCAGGGCCTGGGCGGCACCCGCGCCGTGCACCATGACGGCGCGGTCCCCGGCCGAAGACCGGGCCGCGGCGGCGCAGGCGAGGACATCGGTGTGGAACATGGCGCTGCCGGGCGACTCGTCGTCCTGGTCGACGACATGGGTCAGCACGTGGATCGGCACGCCGTCGTGGTGGTCGCCACCCCAGCGACCGGCGAGCTCGAAGGTCGTCGAGCCAGTTGAACAACCGGCCGCCGCCCCGCCCGAGCTCCTGGCCGGGGCGGTCGTCGGGTCCGGCGATGAAACCGTCCAGGGACATCGACATGTAGAGCCGGATGGACGCGGTCATCCGTGGTCCCGAGAGCACGTCCGCTCGACGTCGTCCGCTCCCATGATGGTGCGTCCCATCGTCGTGGGTCAGCTCGGTTCGTCGTTGAAGTCGGCCGCGGGGCCGTCGGGACCGCCGGGGGACTCGGGTGGTCCGGGCTCGAGTCCGTTCCGGGTAAGCACCCGCAGAGTGCTCGTCAGGTCGTCCACCTGGATCGCCAGATGGTCGAAGCCACCGACGTCGACGGGTCCCGTGCCGGGACGGTGGACCAGCTCCAACGTGGCAACCGGCTCGTCGGGGAAGCTCAGCACTGCGAGACGTCCACCGTCGTCGAACGCGACGCGGCCGAGCTCCCGGTAGCCCAGGGCGGTGTAGAAGTCGAGCGATCGCTCCAGGTCCGTGACGCGGTAGGCGACGAAGAGGGTCTTCATGCGGCCACTCCCTCTCTCCTCGAGCAGGCCGTTCGTCCGGGTGTGGTCATCGGTCCGCGGTCATTGAGCATCGGTCACCGATCACGGACCGGGGCGCTGCGTGTGGTCGGTGGAATGTTCTGGTTGAGGTGGAAGAGGTTCTCGGGGTCCACGGCGTCCTTGAGTGCGGTGAGCCTGGTCAGGTTCGCGGGTGAGTAGGCGCGTCGAACGCCGGCTACTCCGTCGTCCCCGAGCACGTTGACGTAGGCGCCGCTCGCGAACGGCTCCAGCCCTGCCGCGCTCTCCCGGGCGGTCGCGATCCGGGGTGCGTCCTCGGTCGGATCCGTCCAGCGGGCCGCGCCGACGTACTCGAAGGCGGTCCCGCGCTGGCTGAACGCGGTCGCCTCGTCCGGCACCTCGGCGATGGCCCCGCCGTACGCCTGGAGGCTGGCGGCCACCGACGGGTCGTGCGCGAGGAGCACCTCGATCGCGCTGTCGGGCAGCGCGTGGAAGTAGTGGCCCTTCCAGTAGCGGCGCAGTGCGTGGCCTTCGATGCTGTCGTCGCGGCGTTGGAGGTCGAGGTACGACAGCTCCACCATGCGCCGCTCGAGCGGCCGGCCGAGAGTTTCGAGCGCGCGGGCGTGCTCGCGACCCTCCTCCGGATCGCCGACCCACACGAAGCCGAGGGTCGCGACACCGGCGAGGACCGTCGCGGCGTACGTCGCCTGCCTCGGCGCGGCCGCACTCAGGTCACGCCAGCGGGCCACCGCCGACCCCGCGTCCGCGACGGGGAAGTCGAGCTCGACGCTCAGCGCCCGGGTGCCGGTGGGGTGGAGCCGAAACTCGAACTCGATCACCACGCCGAAGTTCCCGCCGCCTCCGCGCAATCCCCAGAACAGCTCGGAGTTCTCCTCCGCCGACGCGCGGACGACGTCGCCGTCCGCGGTGACCAGCCCGAACGACACCACGTTGTCGCAGGACAGACCGCGCTCGCGGGCGAGCCAGCCCATCCCGCCGCCCAGGGTCAACCCACCCACACCGGTGTGCGAGACGTTGCCGGCCGTGGTGGCCAGCCCGTGCGGCTGGGTGGCGGCGTCGAGCGCGCCGAGCAGGGCGCCGCCCTGAACCCACGCTCGTCGCCGCTCCGGGTCGACGCGGACCTCGCCCATCGGCGTCAGATCGATCATCAGCCCGCCGTCGGGCACCGCCAGCCCGACGACGCTGTGCCCGCCGCAGCGGACGCCGATCTCGAGGCCCTCTCGTCGGGCCAGCGTCACCGCGACCACGACGTCCCGGGCATCCAGGCAGCGGGCGATCAGTGCAGGGCGGCGATCCACCATGGCGTTCCACACCTGGCGGCCCTCGTCGTACCCTGCGTCGCCCGGACGCAGGATCTCGGTGTCCGCCATGTGCTCTCCTCGCGGTCGGTCGCTCCTGCAGTGGTGACCGGTGGTACGGCAGGAACTCATCGCGGCCGAGTGCGCTCGGCCGGTCACGATGGTCCCTGACGTCGTCGACACGCTCGGTCAGGTCCACGTGGGTGGGACGCCAGCGGCGTTAGGCACCTCCGCTGCGACGTGGCACGATCTCGCGGGTGACCAGCAGTCCCGCCGCGGCGCAGCGCCTGCGCCACCTCGCGCTGCTGCGCCGCGTTCGCGACCGGATCGACCGGGAGTACGCCCAGCCGCTGGACGTCGAGGCGCTCGCCCGCGGCGCGCACATGTCGGCCGGGCACCTCAGCCGCGAGTTCCGGCTCGCTTACGGCGAGTCGCCGTACAGCTACCTGATGACGCGGCGCATCGAGCGGGCGATGCCCCTGCTGCGTCGTGGCGACCTCAGCGTCACGGAGGTCTGTTTCGTGGTCGGCTGCTCGTCGCTGGGCACCTTCAGCACTCGCTTCGCCGAGCTGGTCGGTGTGCCGCCCAGCGTCTACCGGGACCAGGCGGCGCGCGCGACCGCGGGGATGCCGCCGTGCGTGGCGAAACAGGTGACCAGACCGATCAGGAATCGAGAAGCGCGGGTCACGGAGCCGCGCCTAGCCTGACCGCCATGGACATCACCATTCACCAGGCCTACCTACCGCACACCGACCCGGACGCCGCCCTGGGCTTCTACCGCGACACCCTCGGCTTCGAGGTCCGCAACGACGTCGGGTACAAGGGGATGCGCTGGATCACGGTCGGCCCCACCGACCAGCCCGGCACCTCCATCGTCCTGCACCCGCCGGCCGCCGACCCCGGCATCACCGACGACGAGCGTCGGACCATCACCGAGATGATGGCCAAGGGCACCTACGCCAGCATCAACCTGGCCACCAGGGACCTCGACGGCACATTCGAGCGGTTGCAGGCCGGCGACGCCGAGGTCGTCCAGGAGCCCACGGAGCAGCCGTACGGCATTCGCGACTGCGCGGTCCGCGATCCCGCGGGCAACATGGTCCGGATCCAGGAGCTGACATGACATCCCTCGAGTCCGTCACCCTCGAGGTGCCCGACCCCTCGACCGCCGACGCCTTCTACACCGCCGCCTTCGGTCTCGACGGCAAGGTGTCGGTCCGCGCCTCGGAGGCACCGACGGCCGGCTTCCGCGGGTTCGCGCTGTCGCTCGTGGTGTCCCAGCCGAGCACCGTCGACAGCCTCATCGGCACCGCCCTCGACGGCGGCGCCACGACGCTGAAGCCGGCCAAGAAGGGGTTCTGGGGCTACGGCGGCGTCGTGCAGGCCCCGGACGGGGCGATCTGGAAGGTCGCGGCGTCGTCGAGGAAGGACGCCGGCCCCGCCACCCGGCAGGTCGACGACGTGGTGCTGCTGCTGGGGGTCGAGAACGTGAAGGCGAGCAAGCAGTTCTACGTCGACCACGGCATGGCCGTGGCGAAGAGCTTCGGCAGCAAGTACGTCGAGTTCGCGAGCCCGGCCTCGCACGTCAAGCTGGCGCTCTACGGGCGACGTGCCGCCGCCAAGGACGCCGGCGTCTCCCCGGACGGCACCGGGTCGCACCGGATCGTCATCCGCAGCGACGCCGAGCCGTTCACCGACCCGGACGGGTTCGCGTGGGAGACCGTGCCAGTCTGAGGCAACTCTGAGGCCGGGCCGAGGCCCCGGCCGCACGCTCGCGTAGACAGGCACCGCAACGGCGGGGCCCGCCAACAGATGGAGAGAATGCACGCATGGCCACGACGATGGGCACGGACTCGCCCGCACACCACGCTGCCGACAGCCACGACCTGATCCGCGTGCACGGCGCGCGCGAGAACAACCTCAAGGACGTCAGCATCGAGATCCCGAAGCGCCGGCTGACGGTGTTCACCGGCGTCTCCGG
>DASROP010000028.1:0-16463 GCA_035646835.1 Actinomycetales bacterium
ACAGCCGAGCCGCGGACGCCGCGGGTCCGAGCAGGGCGGCCGCGACGTCCCGGTCGCCGGCGACCTCCGCCAGCCGCACCGGCAGCAGCTGCTCCCACGTCACCATCCCGAGACCCCAGGTGACCTCCACGCCGACGAGACAGGCGAGCACGGGTGCGCGCAGCAGCCGCAGCCCGCTGCCGATGGTCGCGGGGACCGCGAGCACCGCCGCCCGGGTGCTGAACGAGCCGCTGGGCGCACGGGGCTCGACCAGGAGCAGCGCCGTCACCACCAGGCCCACCACCTGCAGCACCAGGGCAGCCAGCACCGGTACGGCCAGCGCATCGAGAGAGGGCACCGGGTCCAGGGCCACCAGGCCACCGGCGATCACCGCGCCGACAGAGATCGCGACCCCCAGCGCGACGCCGCCGCGCGCGAGGCCGGTCTCGATGTCGGCGTCCGCGTCGTCCGCCAGCGCGGCGTCGACGTACCAGGACTCCAGCGGCCCGCTGTCCAGTGCCCTGAACACCCCCGTGAGCACGGCGGCCGCGACGAACAGCACGAGCGAGTCGGCCACCAGCAACAGGGCGACCGCCGCCAGCGACGCGGCGCACGACGCGAGCAGGACGGGCCGTCGTCCGAGCGTGTCCGAGAGCCCACCGGTGGGCAGCTCGAGCAGGAGCACGGTCACCCCCGTGACGGCGCTCACCAGGCCGGTCTCCGCGAGGGTGAGCCCCCGCTCGAGCATCAGCAGGATCAGGACCGGGACGAGGAAGCCGGTCGGCAGCCAGCGCAGCCCGAGCAGCACGAGGTAGCGCCGCCGCGCGCGGCCGGCGTCCAGCATGGTCACGGCTCGCGCGCCAGGTCCCGCAACCGCGCCGCAGCGTCGTCCAGCACCGCGCTGAACTCGGCGACCGCGGACGCCGGCAGCCCGTGCCGCCGCAGCTCCGCTCGCACCTGGGCGCGGAACGCCGCGAGGGCCTCCTCGGCGTCCTTCACGGCCGAACGCCCGCCGGACGCGGCGACCCCCTCGGGCCGGGCCGTTCGGCGCGCCTGCTTGGCCGCCTCCTTGAGCTCCTTGCGCAGGTCCCGGGTGTCGCTGCGCACGCGCGACCTCACGCTCTCGGCCAGGTCTGCCACCGAGACGTCGAGGTCGTGCTGCATGTCGTCGATGTCGCCGGCGCGGTCGCGGACCTCCGCACGACCGTCGTCCGTGATGCGGTAGACCGCCGTTCGCCCCTCGTCCGTGCGCGCGACGAGACCCTCCTCCTCCAGGCGCGCCAGGCGGGGGTAGATGCTGCCGGCGCTGGGGGAGTACAGGCCGCCGAAGCGTTCCTCGAGGGCGCGGATCACCTCGTACCCGTGGCGGGGGGCCTCATCGAGCAGCGACAGCAGGTACAGCCGCAGCTGCCCGTGGGCGAAGACCGGGCTCACGTCGCCTCGCCTACGCCAGTGCCCGCAGCAGCGTGACGTCGCCGGAGACCGTGTCGGCCACCAGCCGGACGTCGGGGTCCCCGGCCGAGAGCTGCCCCTTCGCCTGGCCGTGGCGACCGTCGAGCCGGCGCCCGTCGGCCACGACCGCTCCGGAGACGCTCCGGGCACGCAGGTCGTAGCCGGACCCGGCCGGGAACCGCAGGGTCACGTCGCCCGAGACAGTCTTGACCCGCAGCTCGGACGGCGCCTCGAGCAGGTCGACACTGACGTCGCCCGACACGCTCTTGCTCGACAGGCTGGGCAGGTGCAGCGCGTGCACGCTCACCGCGCCGGAGACGCTCTCACCCGCGAACGCGCCGTCCTGGTCGCGCACCTCGATCTCGCCCGAGACGGTGCGCGCCGAGACCTTGCCGACGACGCCGTCGACGACGACGGTGCCGGAGACCGTCCGGACGTGTGTCGGTGCGTGGACCCCGCTGACCAGGCCGTCGCCCGAGACCGTGCCCAGCTCGACCTGGGTGCCGCGGGGGACGGCGATGCTCACCACCGCCTCGTCGTCGCGGCCGGGCCGGCCGGACCGGTGCTCGAACAGCGACTCCCAGCCGAGCCTCGGGTGCGCGACCTCCAGCGCGCCGCCGTCCCAGGAGACCTCGAGCGGGCGGCCGCGCACGCTGCTGACCTCGACCGTGGCGCCGCCGTCCCCGCGGTCGTGCGCGACGACGTCCACCCGGCCGGCCACCAGCCGCACCTTGACCGCACGCACCGGGTCGTCGCCGCTGCCCACGTCGATGACCTGCGGCCCGTCGACGCTCCACTGCTCGTCCATGTCGCTCCCTCACTCGCGATGTATCGTGTCCGTCGAGACAAGATATATCGCGAGTGAGGGAGCCGGTCAACCCCAGTGACCACTGGGGTCGACGAAAGGTCAGGGCTGGGGCAGGCCGAGCCAGGAGTACCAGCCGCCGTGCAGCACCAGCCACGCCATCAGCCCGTAGCCGGCCTGGCCCGGGTGCTCCCCGTCGCCGGCGGCGAGGTCGGCGTACCACTGCTCGTGCGACTCCAGCGGCCCGAAGCAGTCCACGTAGGGGACGCCGCGGCGCTGGCAGACGTCGGCGAAGGCGTCGGCGAGCTCGGCGACGGTGCCGTTGGAGGACGCGTCGGCGCTCGGTGCCGGGCCGACCGCGAGGATGGGGATGTCACGCGAGGTCGCGTCGTCCAGGACGTTCGCCAGGTTGAGCCGGCTGCGGGCCAGGGAGACGCCGGCGGTCAGGTCGCCCTGGCCGAGGCCGACGACGAGCCGGTTGTCGGCGCCGGCGACGAAGCGGCGCGACGTCTCGTCGTCCCAGCGCGCGAGCAGGCCCGGTGTCGCCTCGCCCGGGACGCCGAGGGGGAAGAGGGTGCCGCCCGGGGTGCGAGCGGCGACCCGACCGGTCCAGCCGAGTGCCTTGGGGTCGCCGACCCCGGCCACCAGCGCGTCGCCGACCACGCAGATGCGGCGGTCGACCTGCTCCGTCATCGCTGCCTCACTCGTCGTCCTGCCGGGCCAGCCACGTGGCGAACCGTTCCACCGGCGTCTCGAACTCGGGGTTGAGGTCGACGAACGTGCGAAGCCGCTCGGCGAGCCAGGCCAGGCTCACCTCGTCCTCGCCGCGGCGGGCCTCGAGCTCCTCGATGCCCCGGTCGGTGAAGTACATCAGCGGGCGAACGCCTGCTCGACCAGCGTCGCCTGCTCGGCCTGGTGCTTCTTGCTGGAGCCGGTGGCGGGAGAGGCGGACGCCGGACGGCTGACCAGCCGCAGCCCGCGGCCGCCGAGGTGCTCGGGCAGGGCCAGCCCCAGGAACGGCCACGCCCCCTGGTTTGCCGGCTCCTCCTGCACCCACACGACCTCCGTCTGCCCGAAGGGCGACAGCGCCTCGGCCAGCGCCTCACTGTCCAGCGGGTACAGCTGCTCCAGGCGGACGATCGCCGTCCGGGTGTCCTCGGCCTTGGCCCGCGCGGCCAGCAGGTCCCAGTAGACCTTGCCGGTGCACAGGATCACCCGATCCACCCCGCCGGTCTGGGACCCGCCGGCGAACTGCTCACCGATCACCGGCCTGAAGCCACCGGTGGTGAAGTCCTCCACGTCCGACGCCGCCGGCTTGAGCCGCAGCATCGACTTCGGCGTGAAGACGATCAGCGGACGGCGGGGGCGCGCGTACGCCTGACGGCGCAGCAGGTGGAAGTACGACGCCGGCGTCGACGGCATCGCCACGGTCATGTTGGACTCGGCGCACATCTGCAGGTAGCGCTCGATGCGTGCGGAGGAGTGGTCCGGCCCCTGGCCCTCGTAGCCGTGGGGGAGCAGCAGCGTCACCGACGACCGCTGCCCCCACTTCTGTTCCGAGGAGGAGATGAACTCGTCGAGGATCGTCTGGGCGCCGTTGGCGAAGTCGCCGAACTGGGCCTCCCAGAGAACCAGGGCGTCGGGGCGCTCGACGGAGTACCCGTACTCGAAGCCCATCGCCGCGAACTCGCTCAGCAGCGAGTCGTAGATCCAGAACCTCGCCTGGTCCTTGCTCAGGTAGAGCAGCGGCGTCCACTCCTCGCCGCTGGTCTTGTCGGTGAGGACGGCGTGGCGCTGCACGAAGGTGCCCCGCCGCGAGTCCTGCCCGGCCACGCGCACCGGGACGCCCTCCATCAACAGCGAACCGAAGGCCAGCAGCTCGCCGTAGCCCCAGTCGATACCGCCGTCCCGTGACATCTGCGACCGCTTCTCCAGCAGCGGGCGTAGCTTGGCGTGCACGGTGAACCCGTCGGGCGGGCTGACGTGCTGGTCCCCGATCTGCTTGAGCACCTCGAGCGAGACCGCAGTCTGCCGCGGGTCCGCGACGGCGTCGTCGTCCTGCTGCGCCTCCGGCCGCTCCAGGCCGCCCGGGGCGTCCGCCCCGTCGTGGCCGCGCTCGTTGGCCGATGCCGCCTCGCGGGTCTCGGCGAAGACGCGCTCCAGCTGCCCCTGGTAGTCCTTGAGGGCCGCCTCCGCCTCCTCGACGGTGATGTCGCCGCGGCCGATCAGCGACTCCGTGTACAGCTTGCGGACGCTGCGCTTGGCCTCGATCAGCGCGTACATCAGCGGCTGGGTCATCGACGGGTCGTCGCCCTCGTTGTGGCCACGGCGCCGGTAGGAGACCAGGTCGATGACCACGTCCTTCTCGAACTCCTGGCGGAAGTCGAAGGCGAGCCGGGCCACGCGCGCGCACGCCTCCGGGTCGTCGCCGTTCACGTGGAAGATCGGCGACTGGATCATCTTGCCGACGTCCGTGCAGTAGAAGGACGAACGGGACGCCGCCGGCGAGGTCGTGAAGCCGACCTGGTTGTTGACGACCACGTGCACGGTGCCGCCGGTGCGGTAGCCGCGCAGCTGCGACAGGTTCAGGGTCTCGGCGACCACGCCCTGGCCGGCGAAGGCCGCGTCGCCGTGCATCAGCACGGGCAGCACCGGGAAGCTGGCGCCGGCGAGGTCGATCCGGTCCTGCTTCGCCCGGGCGATGCCCTCGAGCACCGGGTTGACGGCCTCCAGGTGGGAGGGGTTCGCCGCGAGGTAGACCTTCGTCGTCTCGCCGGACTCGGCGGTGAACGTGCCCTCGGTGCCGAGGTGGTACTTCACGTCGCCCGAGCCCTGCACGCTGCGCGGGTCCTGCGTGCCCTCGAACTCCTGAAAGATCTGGCCGTAGCTCTTGCCCGCGATGTTGGCGAGCATGTTGAGGCGGCCGCGGTGGGGCATGCCGACGCAGACCTCGTCCATCCCCGCGCAGGCCGCCCGCGACAGCAGCTCGTCCATCAGCGGGATCACCGACTCGCCGCCCTCGAGGCTGAACCGCTTCTGCCCCACGAACTTCGTCTGCAGGAACGTCTCGAACGCCTCGGCCGCGTTCAGGCGGGAGAGGATGCGCAGCTGCTCCTCGCGCGTCGGCTTGTTGTACGGCCGCTCCACACGCTCCTGGATCCACTGCCGCTGGTCGGGGTCCTGGATGTGCATGTACTCGATGCCGATGGTGCGGCAGTACGAGTCGCGCAGGACGCCGAGGATGCGGCGGAGCTTCATCACGCTCTGGCCGGCGAAGCCGCCGGTGGGGAAGTCGCGGTCGAGGTCCCACAGCGTCAGGCCGTGGGTCCGGACGTCGAGGTCGGGGTGGCGGCGCTGGCGGTACTCCAGCGGGTCGGTGTCGGCCATCAGGTGACCGCGCACCCGGTACGCGTGGATCAGCTCGATCACGCGCGCGGTCTTGCCGACCTCGTCGTCGTGGGAGACGGAGATGTCGCGGACCCAGCGGATCGGCTCGTACGGGATCCGCAGCGCGTGGAACACCCGGTCGTAGAACCCGTCCTCGCCGAGCAGCTTCGCGTGCACGATGCGGAGGAAGTCGCCGGACTGGGCGCCCTGGATGATGCGGTGGTCGTAGGTCGACGTCAGCGTCATCACCTTGCTGACCGCGAGCCGGGCGAGGGTCTCCTCCGACGCCCCGGAGTACTCCGCCGGGTAGTCCATCGCCCCGACCCCGACGATCGTGCCCTGGCCCTTCATCAGCCGAGGCACGGAGTGCACGGTGCCGATCGTCCCCGGGTTGGTGAGGCTGATCGTCGTCCCGGCGAAGTCCTCGACCGCCAGGTTTCCGGCGCGTGCACGACGGATGACGTCCTCGTAGCCCACCCAGAACTGGGCGAAGTCCATCTCCTCGGCGCCCTTGATCGACGGCACCAGCAGCTGGCGCGTGCCGTCGTCCTTCTGCAGGTCGATCGCGATCCCGAAGTTGATGTGGGTGTTGCGCTGGACGGCCGGCTTGCCGTCGGCCTCGGCGTAGCCGTAGTTCATCTCCGGCATCTGGGCCAGCGCCTCGACGACGGCGAACCCGACCAGGTGCGTGAACGAGACCTTGCCCCCGCGCGCCCGCTTGAGGTGGTTGTTGATCACGATCCGGTTGTCGACCATCAGCCGGGCGGGGACGGCGCGCACGCTCGTCGCCGTCGGCACCTCGAGGCTGGACTCCATGTTGCTGACCACGCGCGCCGCGGACCCCCTGAGCCGCACTACCCCGTCGTCCGCCGGCTCGCTCTTCGCGGGCTGCGTCCTCGGCGGCTTGCTCTGGGCGGGCCCTGGCTTGGTGGCTGCTGGCTTGGTGGGTGCTGGCTGGGCGGGCGCCGGCTTGGTTGGCGCCGCCTTCGTCGGTTCGGCCGGTGCCGGCTCCGCCGTGGCGGCCGGGGCCTTGGTGGGCTCGGGCGTCGCCTCGGGGGCCGTCGGCTCGGTCTGGCCGCCGTTGGGGGAGGGCTCCGGCTCGTGGGCGTGCGCCTGTCCCGACGGATTGTCCGCGGGCGTGAAGTCGGCGAAGAACTCCCACCACGCGGGATCGACCGAGTTCTTGTCCTCGAGGTAGCGCTGGTAGAGGTCGTCGACCAGCCACTCGTTGGGGCCGAACGCGGCGGCCGCACCGGCAGGCGCCGACGGGGGCGAGGACTGGGACTCGGACACGGTGAAGATCGCCCTCTTCCACGGATCAAGACGCTGCTGGGCCTGGGCCCAACCCTAGTGCCCGCCTCGAGCCGTGACACCCGCGGCCGTCCCGTGATCGGTGGAGGCGACCGGTCAGGTGACGTCGCGCCGCAGCGTCACGGCCGCCCCGAACCCGCCGAGCACGACGCCGTAGCCGAGCAGCACGAGCAGCGCCGCCCACCACGACAGGGCGTCGGGGCTGAGCGGGCCGCCGGTGGGCGAGATCTCCACGATGGCCGAGGACGCGGCACCCGGGAGGAACCTGGCGACGTCCGCCCCCCAGGAGAACAGGCCCAGGGCCAGGCCGATCAGCGGCTCGAGGATGAAGGTCACCCCGATGCCCACCACGATCGCGGCGATCTGGTTGCGGATCAGCGTCGCCAGCCCGGTGCCGACGACGCCCCAGACCGCGGTGCCGACGAGGCCGAGCAGCAGGGCGCGCGGCACGTCGTGCTCGGTCAGGGCCGTCTCGAAGCCCCGGCCCGCGAAGACGGCCGCGCCGAAGCCGGTGGAGACGAACAGCGCCACCACGGCGTACAGCAGGCTGAACGCGACGACGGCGACGAGCTTGCCGCCGACCACACGGGCGCGCTGCGGCGTGGCGACGAACGTCGGGGTCACGGTCTGGTGCCGGTACTCGGTGGAGACCGTCAGCACCCCGAGGATCATGGCGAAGACGGTCGCCATGCCGTAGCCGGTGGTGTAGACGCTGCGCAGCACCGCGGGGTCGTCCGGCCCCGGGGTCGGCGGCGCGCCGGGGGCGAACGAGACCCCGGCCGTGAACGCCCCGAGGGCGGTCAGCGCTGCCGTGAGCACGACGAGGCCGATCAGCATGCCCCACCACGAGCGGGTGCTGCGGATCTTGAGGATCTCGGTCGAGACCTGGCGGCTCATCGTGCTCCCTCCGACGTCGTCTCCTGGGTCCCGGTGGCGTCGTCGCCGCCCGTGAGGCTGAAGAAGACCTCCTCGAGGCCGCTGTTCTCGCTGGTGAGCTCGTGCACCTCGACGCCGGCCGCGAACAGGGTGTGGCCGATCCGGGCCGGCGCGATGCCGCGCACCCGTAGCCGTCGTCCGGACTCCTCGACCGTCTCGACGGTCCAGCCCTGCCCGTCCAGCGCCGACCTCAGCGCCGCCGGGTCGGGGGCGCCGACGAGGACGCCGGCACGCGCCGGGTCCTCGAGCTCGGCGAGCGTCGACTGCCGCACCAGGCGTCCTCGGCTGATGATGACGACGTCGTCCACGGTCTGCTGGACCTCGGAGAGCACGTGGCTCGAGACCAGCACCGTGCGGCCCTCGGACGCCTGCCGGCGCAGGAAGCCGCGCAGCCAGCGGATGCCCTCCGGGTCCAGTCCGTTGGCGGGCTCGTCCAGCAGGAGCACCTGCGGGTCGCCGACCAGGGCCGACGCCAGGCCGAGGCGCTGGCGCATCCCCATCGAGAAGCCGCCGGCGCGCCGGTTCGCCGCCGCGGTCAGGCCGACCAGCGCCAGCAGCTCGTCGACGCGCCCGTTGTCGACGCCGGCCGTGCGCGCCACCACCCTGAGGTGGTTTCGGGCGGTGCGGCCGGGGTGGAAGCTGCTCGCCTCCAGCGCCGCGCCCACGGTGCGCTGCGGCTGCGCCAGGGCGGGGTACGGCTGGCCCAGGATCGTCGAGCTGCCGCTGGTGGGCTCCACGAGCCCGAGCAGCATCCGCAGCGTCGTGGTCTTGCCGGCGCCGTTCGGCCCCAGGAACCCCGTCACCCGGCCCGGTCGCACGTCGAAGGACAGGTCGGAGACGGCGAGCACCTCGCCGAACCTCTTCGTCAGGCCCCGGACGGCGATCGAGGCGCCTGCGCCTGCCGCTTGTTCCTTGCTCACGGTCACCAAATTGGTCACACCCCCGATTCATCGCCCGCTCCACCAGCGAAGCAACGCGGAGAGTGTGCCGCACTCACGGAGGGATCAGTGCAACCGGGTATCGCCTCGGCGGGGCAGCAGCACGCGGATCCGGCAGCCTCGTCCTCCCGCGTCGGCCGGGGGGTCGGCGACCTCGATCGTGCCGCCGTGCAGGCCGACCGCCCAGCGGGCGATGGCCAGACCGAGCCCCGTCCCGCCGTCCGCCCCGCCCCCGGACGGCGGCCCCCGGTGAAAGCGCTCGAAGACGCGTTGGCGCTCCGTCGGCGCGATGCCCGGACCCTGGTCCACCACCTCGATCGCCAGCATGTCGCGGTCGGTGGGCCGGGCGAGCACGTCGACGGTCCCGCCGGCCGGGGAGTGCCGTGACGCGTTGTCCAGGAGGTTGGCCACCACCTGGTGCAGCCGCGGGCCGTCCGCCCGCACCGACAGGTCCCCCGGCTGCACGTCGAGCCGGAACTCCACGTCCCGGCCCGCGCCCTCGGCGACCAGCCGCGCCGAGCGCACCGCGTCGTCGAGGAACGGCTGCAGCGCGAGGTCGGACCGTTCGAGCGGCACCGCGCCCGCCTCCAGCCGCGAGAGGTCGAGCAGCTGGGACACCAGGTGGCTGAGGCGCTCGGTCTGCTCCAACGCTGCCCGCAGGGTCTCGGGGTCCGTCTGCGTGACGCCGTCCACGAGGTTCTCCAGCTGAGCGTGCAGCGCCGCGACGGGCGTCCGCAGCTCGTGGCTGACGTTGGCCACCAGCTCGCGCCGCTGCCGGTCGACCGAGGCGAGGTCGTCGGCCATCCGGTTGAAGGCCTGGGCCAGCTGGCCGACCTCGTCGGAGCTCGTGGCCCGGACGCGCCGGCTGTAGTCACCCGTCGCCATGGACCGCGCCGCCGACGTCATCTCGCGCAGGGGGGATGTCATCCCGCGCGCCAGCACCTGGGTCACCACGAGGGCGACCACGATCGCGGCCGGAAGCGTGTACCGGGGGCCGATCTGGTTGTGCAGGCCGGCCCAGACCAGCAGGGACGACACGGTGACGGTCGCGCCGACCAGCACCCCGAGCTTCGTCTTGATCGACCGGACGTGGTCCAGGGGGCGGACGTCGGGCAGGTGGATCCCGTGCGCCGCCCGCTGGTCGGTGCTCATGCCGGCTCCACCGGCTCCACCGGCTCGAGCGAGTAGCCGACCCCGTGCACCGTGCGGATCACCTCGGGACCCAGCTTGCGCCGCAAGGCCTTGACGTGGCTGTCGACGGTGCGGGTGCCCGAGGCGTCCTCCCAGTCCCAGACCTCGGCGAGCAGGCGCTCGCGGGTGAGCACCGTGCGCGGCGCCGCGGCGAGGCACGACAGCAGGTCGAACTCGGTGGGGGTCAGGTGCACCTCCTCGCCCGCGCGACGCACCCGACGCTGCGCCGGGTCCACCTCGAGGTCACCGAGCGAGAGCGGGGCGGCCGCCGGCCGCGCCGTCGCCAGCGCACCCGCCCGCTCGACCCGCCGCAGCAGCGTGCGCACCCGGGCGACGAGCTCGCGCATCGAGAACGGCTTGGTCATGTAGTCGTCGGCGCCGACGCCCAGCCCGACGAGCATGTCGGTCTCGTCGTCGCGCGCGGTGAGCATCAGCACCGGCACCGGGGACGAGGCCTGGATGCGGCGGCACACCTCCAGGCCGTCGAGACCCGGCAGCATCACGTCGAGGACGACGACGTCCGGACGCATCCGCTCCGCGGCCTCGACGCCGGCCGGCCCGTCGTACACGGCCTGCGCCGTCCAGCCCTCGGCCCGCAGCCGGGACACCACCGCGTTGGCGATGGCCGGCTCGTCCTCGACCACCAGGACGGTCGCCGGTCTCGTCGTCTCCTCAGCCATCCCGCCAGCGTAGGGACGTCTCGCGGGCCCGGGTCGTCGTCCGGCCGTCGGGAGTCGTGAAGATCTCGTGCTGACAAGCCTGGGAGGATGGGGGCGTGCGCTTCCTCGACGACCACCGGCCGGCCCACGACCTGACCTACGCCGACGTCTTCCTGGTGCCGTCCCGGTCGGCCGTGGGGTCCCGCCTGGACGTGGACCTGACCCCCCGCGACGGCACGGGGACGACGGTGCCCGTGGTGGTCGCGAACATGACCGCGGTGACCGGACGCCGGATGGCCGAGACCGTGGCGCGCCGCGGCGGTCTGGCGGTGCTGCCGCAGGACGTGCCGGCCGACGTGGTCGCCGACGTCGTCCGCTGGGTCAAGGACCGCCACCCGCTGTGGGAGACGCACCTGCACCTGCGCCCGACCGACCGCGTCGTCGACGCCCTGCACCTGCTGCCGAAGAGGTCGCACGGTGCCCTCGTCGTCACCGAGACGGACGGCGCGCCGGTCGGGGTCGTCACCGCCGACGACTGCGACGGCGTGGACCGGTTCACGCTGCTCGCGGAGGTGATGAACCGCGACCCCCTGAGCCTGGACGCCGACACGGTGGAGAAGCCGGACGGCCTCGAGCGCGCGTTCGAGGCGCTCGACGCCGCCCGCATGACGTTCGCGCCGGTGGTGCGAGAGGGCCGCTGCGTCGGCGTCCTGACCCGGGTCGGGGTGCTCCGGTCGCGGCTGTACGAACCGGCGACGGACGTCGAGGGCCGTCTGCGGATCGGTGTCGCCATCGGTATCAACGGCGACGTGGCCGCCACCGCGGGCGCCGCCCTCGGGTCCGGGGCCGACGTCCTGGTCGTCGACACCGCCCACGGCCACCAGGAGCGGATGATCGAGGCCCTCGGCGCGGTGCGTGCGCTGTCACCGACCGTGCCGGTGGTGGCGGGCAACGTCGTCACCGCCGAGGGTGTGCGCGACCTCGTCGCCGCCGGCGCCGACATCGTCAAGGTCGGTGTCGGGCCGGGCGCGATGTGCACGACGCGGATGATGACGGCGGTCGGGAGACCGCAGTTCTCCGCCGTCGCCGAGTGCGCGGCCGCCGCCCGTGACCTCGGTGCCCACGTGTGGGCGGACGGCGGGGTGCGGCACCCGCGCGACGTCGCCCTGGCCCTGGCGGCCGGGGCGAGCCAGGTGATGATCGGGTCGTGGTTCGCGGGCACGCACGAGAGCCCGGGCGACCCGATGACCGACGCGGCGGGCCGCACCTACAAGGAGAGCTTCGGGATGGCGTCGGCCCGCGCCGTCGCCGCCCGCACCCGTACCGACAGCCCGTTCGAGCGCGCGCGCAAGGCACTGTTCTCCGAAGGCATCTCGTCGTCGCAGATGTTGCTCGACCCGCAGCGGCCGGGCGTCGAGGACCTGATCGACCACATCACCGCGGGCCTCCGCAGCGCCTGCACCTACGCGGGTGCCCGCACGGTGGCCGAGCTGCACGAGCGGGCGGTCGTCGGCATCCAGTCCAGCGCCGGCTACGAGGAGGGTCGGCCGCTGCCGGCAGGCTGGTGAGTGGTGCCGGCGGTGCCCGCTCTCGTACGATGTGCGGGCGATGACCCCCTCACCTGCGGATTCTGATCCTCCGGGATCACCTGCCCCGGACGAGCCCCCCTCACGAACCGGGGCCGCTCGGGCCCGTAGCGCGGGTGATCCGTGCTGACCGAGTGGCTGCTGGTGGGGCTGGGCGTGCTGCTCACCCTGGGTACCGGCGTGTTCGTCGCCGCCGAGTTCTCGCTGATCACCGTCGACCGCCCGTCGGTCGAGCGCGCTGCCGCCTCCGGTGACCGCAGCGCCCGCCGGGTGCTCGGCGGGCTCAAGACCCTGTCGACCCAGCTGTCGGGCGCGCAGGTAGGCATCACGTTGACGACGCTGCTGGTCGGCTTCCTGGTGGAGCCCTCGGTCTCGCGGCTGCTCGCGGGACCGCTGACGGCGACCGGCCTGCCCGAGGGGGCGATCGCTCCCTCGAGCGTCGCCGTGGGCATCTTCCTCGCCACGGTGCTGTCGATGCTCGTCGGCGAGCTGATCCCGAAGAACCTGGCGCTGTCACTGCCGCTGAGGACGGCCAGATGGTCCGTGCCGCTGCAGCGCGCGTTCACGTTCTCGATGTCGCCCTTGATCGCCTTGCTCAACGGCACCGCCAACTGGTTGCTGCGCCTCGTCGGCGTCGAGGCGGCGGAGGAGCTCTCGAGCGGCCGGTCGCCGGAGGAGCTGGCGGCCCTGGTGCGCCGGTCGGCGGAGGTGGGCACGCTCGACGAGGGCACCGCGAACCTGTTGTCGCGAACCCTCGGCTTCAGCCAGCACACGGCCGCGGACGTGATGACCCACCGCGTGCGGATGGAGAGCGTCCGTCGTGAGGACACGGCGTCGGACGTCGTCCGCCTCGCCCGCCGGACCGGCTACTCCCGCTTCCCGGTCACCGACGAGGGCCTGGACGACGTCGTCGGCGTCGTGCACGTCAAGCGCGCGATCGCCGTCCCCCACGACAAGCGCGGCGACGTGCCGGCGGCGGCCCTGATGAGCGAGGCGCCACGGGTGCCCGAGACCCTTCGACTGGACCCCCTGCTCGTCGAGCTCAGGGCGCAGGGCCTGCAGATGGCCGTGGTCACCGACGAGTACGGCGGCACCGCCGGGGTCGTCACGCTCGAGGACGTCGTCGAGGAGCTCGTCGGCGAGGTGGCCGACGAGCACGACCGCGCGCGAGCCGGTGCGCGGAGGCTGCGCGACGGGTCGTGGCTGTTGCCGGGGCTGATGCGGCCGGACGAGGTGCGTGACCGGCTCGACCTCGACGTCCCGGACGGCGTCAGCTACGAGACGCTCGCCGGATTCATGATGGCCCGCCTGGGACGGCTGGCCGTGGTCGGTGACGAGGTGGTGGTGGGCGGCGGGACGCTGCGCGTCGAGCGCATCGAGGGCCGCCGCGTCGACCGGCTGCGCTTCCTGCGGCACCCGGCGTCCCAGGCCTCCACACCGTCGGCGGTGGCGCGATGAACGCCGGCCTCGGCCTCGCCGTCGGCGCCCTGTTGCTCCTGGGCAACGCCTTCTTCGTCGGCGCCGAGTTCGGCATCATCTCGGCGCGTCGCTCGCAGATCGAGCCGCGTGCCGAGGCCGGCAGCCGCGCCGCCCGGACGACGCTGTGGGCGATGGAGAACGTGTCGCTGATGCTGGCCTGCGCCCAGCTCGGCATCACGGTGTGCTCGCTGGGTCTGGGGGCGATCGCCGAGCCCGCGCTGGCCCACCTGCTGGAGGCGCCGTTCTCCGCGCTCGGGATCCCCGAGTCCCTCCTGCACCCGATCGCGTTCGCCCTCGCCCTGGCCGTGGTGGTGTACCTCCACGTGGTGATCGGCGAGATGGTGCCGAAGAACCTGGCTCTGGCGAAGCCGGAGACCTCGGCGCTCGTGCTCGCCCCGGCGCTGGTCTTCACCGCCCGGGTCGTGTCGCCGGTGATCCGGGTGCTGAACGCGATCGCCAACGCCGCGCTGCGGCTGATGCGCGTCGAGCCCAAGGACGAGGTGTCCTCCACGTTCACCGCGGAAGAGGTCCACTCCATCGTCAGGGAGTCCCGGCGCGAGGGGACCATCGCCGACGAGCACGGGCTGCTCACCGGGGCGCTGGAGTTCAGCGACCACACCTCGCGCGACGTGATGGTCCCGATCGGGGACGTGGTCACGGTGCGCGCCGGGGCCACCCCGGCGGACGTGGAACAGCTCGTGGCCCGGACCGGGTTCAGCCGGTTCCCGGTCCGCTCGGCCGACGACGCGCTGGTCGGGTACCTGCACCTCAAGGACGTGCTCTACGCCGAGGACGCCGCGCACGACGCGCCGGTGCCCGACAAGCGCGTCCGCTCCCTCGTCAGCGTGGGCTTCGACGACGAGGTCGAGGACGCGCTCGCGGCGATGCAGCGCAGCGGGGCTCACCTGGCGCGCGTGCTGGACGCCGACGGCACCACGCTGGGCGTGATCTTCCTCGAGGACGTGCTGGAGGAGCTGGTCGGCGAGATCCGCGACGTGATGCAGCGGGCCCGCCAGGAGCCGAGCGGCGCCCCCCGAGGCTGACGGTTGCGGGATCCTTCGCCCGAGACGCGTCTGACCTGGGGATTTGTCATCGGACGGGGGTTCTCCGTTATGCTCCCGTGACTTCGCCCGCCGACGGGTGGCGGGCACCCTCGCGTCGCTCCGGCCCAGCCGTCGGTGGCGCACGACCTGACAGGCCAGTCGACGGAGGCTCGTTCGTGGGTTCGCACCGCGCCGGGGGCAGCGCCCTCCGTGGCCAGGCGACCCCCCCGACGCCCGTGAAGCCCGCCCATGGCCGGCGTCGTGCCGAGCCGGCTCCGCGGGGCCGCCGAGCCCACAGAGCCCCCCGTGCTCCTGCATCGCCCGCCTGGGTCCGCGGGCTGCCCCAGGCCGGCGTGGTCGGTGTCCTCGGAGTCGCCACCATCGTCGCCCCGCTGGCCGGCGACGTCCTGCTCGACGACGCGTCCGCCGCCACCGCCTCGGCCCGCTCCGGACAGCAGACGCAGGCCCAGGCGCCCACGCTCGACTCGAGCTTCCGCGTCGTGCCCCCCGCCGAGCAGCCCGACGTCAGCGAGCCACCGCCGTCCCTGATGGCAGCCCACGAGCTGGACGCCGAGCAGCTCGCCGCGCTCCGCCAGCAGGCGCAGCAGACCACGCGCGACCTCGAGCGCTCCGAGCTGCCGGGGTGTGACGGGCACGTGCAGGACCCGGACGCCTCCAACGGGCGCCTCGACACGGACGACCTCTGCGAGCTGTGGGAGGGCGGCCACCTGCTGCGCGCCGACGCCGCTGTCACCCTCGCGCGCCTGAACGTGGAGTACGAGAACACGTTCGGCGTGCAGCTGTGCATGACCGACTCCTACCGCAGCTACTCCTCGCAGGTGCGGCTCCGCGCCAACAAGCCGGGTCTCGCCGCACGGGCCGGCACCAGCGAGCACGGCTGGGGACTGGCCGTGGACCTGTGCGGTGGCGTCGAGGCCGCGGGCGAGCGTTACCGCTGGCTGCGCGACAACGCCCCGGAGTTCGGCTGGGACAACCCGGACTGGGCGCGTCGCGGCGGCTCGGGGCCCAACGAGCCGTGGCACTGGGAGTACGTGGCCTGACCGGCCTGAGGTAGGCTCGCGCACCGCGGCGGACTCGGTCGACCTGCACGTTTCCGCCCCCGTAGCTCAGGGGATAGAGCACCGCCCTCCGGAGGCGGGGGCGCAGGTTCGAATCCTGCCGGGGGCACCCACGGGAGGGATCCTGCGATGCCGCACCGCGTGCTGGTGGTCGACGACACGCCGGCCATCCGGCTTCTGCTGCGCCTCAACCTCGAGCTCGACGGGCTCGACGTGGACGAGGCCGCCGACGGCGCGGAAGCACTGGCGTTGTTGCGTTCTCGCACCGATCGGCTCCCCGACGTCGTGACCCTCGATGCGGTGATGGAGCCGGTGGACGGCTGGAGCACCGTCGCGGAGATCCGCCGCGACCCGGACCTGGCGCACCTCCCGGTCGTGATGATCACCGCGTCCGTGCAGGCGCACCACCGCGCGCTGGCCGCCCGCCGCGGCGTGGACGCGTTCGTGGACAAGCCGTTCGAGCCCGACGCCGTGGTCGCCACCGTCCGGTCGCTCGCCGAGCACGGCCGCCCCGCACGTGAACCTCAGTGATCGTCGGCAGCTACTGGTCGTGATCGCAGCCACCTGCTGCCGACGATCACTGGGGGCGACGGGCGATCACGACCAGTAGCTGCCGAC
>DASROP010000029.1:0-17984 GCA_035646835.1 Actinomycetales bacterium
TGCACTGTGTCAACTTGCAGACCAGAATCGCGTGGCGCCACCGGGATCGTCATCATTGAGGGCGGCGTGTCACCGACAAGACAGCTGCCCCCGGGACTACCTCACCGGCTCAGCGCAGCCCCAAAAGTGCGAAAGTCCACTGCAAGCTGCGCGCGACGCAGCCGAGGCCAACGACCTGCTCGGGGACCGCCAGCTCGGTGACTGGTGGCGCGACCGGGTCCAGGACCTCGAGGCGTATCTCGCGGACGTCGGCCCTGTTGCGTCCGACTAGCGCGTTGTCGCGGCTGTCGTCCGCTCGCGCCCGGGCCGCGGCCCGTGAGGCTGACCTGGAGCGGGACCTCGACCGGACCATGGAGTCGGCGCGCGGTTCGAACGCGGACGACGAGCACGATCCGGAGGGCGCGACGATCGGCTTCGAGCGCGCCCAGGTGACTGCGCTGCTCGACCAGGCGCGCCGTCAGCTCGGCGATGTCGACCGCGCACTGGGGCGTTTGCGCGCCGGAACCTACGAGATGTGCGAGAGCTGTGGCCGTCCGATCGGCCCGGCCCGGCTGGAGGCGAGGCCCACGGCCGTCATGTGCGTCGTCTGCGCGCGGCAGGCGGCGGGCGCTCGCCCGGAAGGGGTTCCGTGCGGAGGGGATGACGGGACCGCTGTGAGCGATGAATCTCAGCTGGCGAGGCAGTCTCATCCGACGTGACACGGCGCCGAGCGCCGTGGTCCGTGCGCTTCGAGCGTGCGGTCAGCGGCAGTGACACAAGGAGGACTACTCATGGGCCAGCCAGTGGTGCACTTCGAGATCGTCGGGACCGATCCGCAGCAGCTGCGCGGCTACGTCAACCGCGCGATGTTCTATGTCGCTGTGCCAGACGTCGAAGATGCGCTGCAGCAAGCTGAGCGCCTCGGCGGGACGCGCCGCATGGGTCTGGTGAGTCAGCGGGCACCGCAAGCGCAGCAGGCCAGGGGGTCACATGCGTAAGATCGTCACTGGACACTTCATGTCGTTGGATGGTGTCGTCGAGGCGGACGACGACTGGCAGTTCGCCTACTTCGACGACGAGCTGTTCGAGGGGTATGACGCGCTGCGCGACCAGCACCCGGATTCGCCGGCGGTCGCCTTCCTGGACAGCGTCGCCACGTACGTCGTGTCCACCACGCTGCAGGACGTCAGCTGGCGCGACGCCACCGTGCTGGGTGACGACTTGCACGAACAGCTCAGCCGGCTCAAACAGCAACGGCCTTCTCTACGAGCTCAACTTCAGCGTCCTGCCGATCATCGTCGGTTCCGGCGTCCGGCTCTTCCAGGACATGGAGTTGCCGCCAGGCCACGTCGGTCTTGAGCTCCGGGGCGCGAAGACGCTCGCCAGCGGTGCGTTGGAACTGAGATACACACCCGCGAGCAGCTAGCCAGGTGGTCGGTTGTCAGGGCGGATCGGTGAGCGGGACGTAGCGGCTACCCGGCTGCGCGCGAGGGGTGGCTCAGCACGTTGATCACGTGACCATCCGGATCGCGGACGAAGAAGCGGCGAACACCCCACGGTTCCTCGGTCAAAGGGTGGACGATCTCCGCGCCTACCCGGACCGCTGCCGCATGGCAGGCGTCCACGTCGTCGACCTCGATCGAGGCGTCGGGGATAACAGCCGCGGTGGCATCGTGTGTCATGAGGCTGACCTGGGCACCCGGCCGCTCGGGATCGGCCAACGTCACGATCCAGCCGTGGTCCATCACCGGACGCAGCCCCAGCACCTCGCCGTAGAAGCCCTTAGCCGCCTCGAGCGACGCACTGGCAAGATCAGGGACCACGCGGCGAACACCCATGCCGCGATCTTCTCCATCTCTCCGCTCACGCGGCAAGGGCATCCATCGATCGTCTTGCAAGCCGATGGCCGACCGCCACAGTCCCATTGGCGGCCAGTCGGAGTCGGCGGCTCGACGACCCACCGCCGATACTCTCGGGCCATGGCTACTCGAACGGATCAAGGTTTCACCCCCGCACGCCTACGCTGCGGCATCGTCCTGAGCGTTCAGGAGGATTCCTGCGACATCCTCGGTCAGGGTCAGCTCTCCTCCGTGCGGTACGCGACGCTGTTCCCGTCGCCCCGTACCGAACGGGTGTCTCCCGGCCACCTGGTAGCCGTCGCAGCCGCGCCAGACGGCACCGAGGCCGTGGTCTGGCGGTGGTACGACGCCGTTGTGCTCGGCCAAGAGACTGACATGGCCCGGCTGTGGGAGCCCTCGCACGGCGCGGTCGTTGCGCAGCCCCGCCGGGCGCAGCAGACTCGCCAGCCAGGGACCCGGGCGTACCTGTCCGCCGGCCTACCCGGCGCTGACTGGTGGGTTGCTGGCGCCGCTGCCACCCGGGCCGAGGACGCCGACGTCGAGCTCGACGAGGTCCAGCGCTTCTACACCGAACGCGATCTTTGGAACCGCCTCGTATAAGGATCGTGTAGCGGGAAGTCGTCGATGGGCTGGTCGGGCTAGCTACATGCCGCCCGCCTGGTTCTGCGAGTTTCGAATGCCGTGTGCCATGGCGCGGCTCTGGGCTGCATCGGGCGACTCAGGGCCACCACGACCTCGCCCGCTCCGGCGCGAAATCGCGATGAGGGCCGCGACCAGCCCGACGATCACCAGCACTGTCATGATGAGAACGAACTCCATGGGTGCCCCCAGCAATAGATGTCCCGTCGAAACCGCCTACTGATTGTACGCGACGCTGCTTTGTGGCGAAGAGACCTTGGTGAGGAAGCGCTCGACTGCGAGGCGCAGTTGCCAGTACCTCGTCGGGACTGTGCAGATGTACAGCGCCGCCAGACCACTGCGACGGCCGCCACGCGAGCGACTGTGATGGCCGGAAGCGGATCCTCTATCGGCACGCGGCCGCCTCTCTGGTCGGGGTCAGCCAGAACAGTCGACCGCGACTGCGAGAGCGGCACAGATCTCACGCATGCGCGTCTCGGCCACGCGTCCCAATCGGCTCACGAGGATGGCGATCGAGACGCTCTCGATCGAGTCGAGGTTCACCGCGGAGCGAAGCGGCACCGGGTCGTCACCGGGTTCGAGCACGACCTCGCTCGCGAGCCCTCGTACGGTCGTCGTACATGGAGCCACGAGTGCGCGGCGATGCCGTGGAATGACTGCGTCGCGAGACAGGACGACTACCGGTCGACGACCGATCTCGGCCATCTCGCACCACCACACCTCCCCTCGAGCGGGGACGGCGGTCACGACGCTGCGACCGCGCGTCGGAACGAAGCCAGGTCCCCCCACTCGTCTGGTTCGTCGAGCGGATGCTCGTCGTAGGCGGCGTAACTCGCATCTACCTCGGCGGAGCGGTAACGAGCCAGCAGAGCGGCAAGAGCCTCATCGACGAGCGCAGCGTCCGTCGTCCCCGACCTCACCTTTCGGGCATCCTCGAGAAGCGACGCGTCCACCGTTGTGCTCAGACGTGTGCGAGTCATGCCACAATCATGCCACGCATCCGAGGAGACCGGAAGCAGTTCGTTCCGTCGGGGATCGCCGTGCGGCACGCTCCTCGGGGTCGTGTGCGCGTGATGTCACGAGTGGCGTGCCTGCTGCGGCCGCAGCTGCTGGCCCGCGGATGGCAGCGGCTTTCCGGAATCGGTTGTTGCGTGCCGTATCGCGGCTTCGAGAGGATGACTGATGAAGGTCGCTAGGCAGATCACCGTGTTCGATGCGGCCGACATCGGTTCCGAGAGTGCGTTCTGGGCGGGGCTCTTGGGCGGCGAGGTCTATGAGGACGATGACTTTCACAGCGTGATCGTCGGCGGCAAGTGGCGGTTCGGTGTTCAGTTCGCGCCAAACCACGTCCCGCCGGTGTGGCCGGATGGGGCACAACAGCAGCAGGTTCATCTCGATCTGCATGTCGAGGACATCAGGGGCGCGCATGAGCAGGCGATCGCGCTCGGTGCACGGTTGCTCGAGGCCGCCGACGACCTGGATTCAGAGGAGGGCCATCAGGTGTACGCGGATCCGGCCGGGCACCCGTTCTGTCTGGGCTGGCACAAGAACGTGCCTGCCGTACATGACTTCGGAGCAACGAACGGCTAGGTCGTGTTGGCGGACGAGCGGCCGTCGGCAGGGACGCCGTGTGCGTGCGATGGAAGGCGGAGGAGGGAGGCGAGGCGGAGGCATCGCGGACCCCACGAGAACCCCGCTCGACCCGACGGCAGCGAGATGTCTCTATTGCCGTCCGTACGCCGATCCGACCACCGGGACGGTTTTCGACCGGAGTGTGTTAGCGGCGGGAGCTGAGCCGTGGTGAGCTTCGTTGAGGATGCGCGCCGCTCGTGGACCGAAGCCGTGTAGGTCGAGCAGTTCGTCCTGGTGGGCTCCGGAGAGTGACTCCAGCGACTGGGCCGTAGTCCCCAGCAGCCCGTCGACGAAGCCGGCAAGCGGGGTCCCACCGCCCACCGGGAGATCGTCGCGTGGCTCAGAGAGGACTACTCTCGCGGCGCGGGACACGCCCAGGCCGTATCCCACGTCATCCGCAACGGGGCTGAGTTCGAGCTGAAGCACACCACCGGCGGCCACCGCGATGCCTCCGGCACCTTGCGCCTCAACGGCGTCGAGAGCTAGGCCCGCACAAGCCCAGGAGGGGCCACCGCGACGACCGCAGTCCCGGCAGCGGATCGGCATCTGAGAGCGAGATCCCGCCGATAGGAGCGACCGCTTCTCAAAACGACATCGCGAGCGATGGAGGAGCCTGACGACCTCGATGACGAGTTCGCCTTCTTCGAGCGGGCAAACGAGTTGTACCGCAGGCTCGGTGACGTCCAGGGTGACGCTGAGGCACGGTTCTGGATCGGCACGTTCCACCAGGTGGTTACAGCATGACGATGCGGCCGCGGTTCCTGCACTCGAGCGAGCCCGCGCACTCTCGACCCAAGCAGGCGATCCGATGACCCTGTCGTACGCCCTGCGACACATGGGGATCGCCCGTTGCCAGCGTTGTCGTCCCGGCCGACCTGGATCCGCTGCGCACGGTGGCACGGTCGTGTGGCCGCGGGCAACGGATCAAGGAAGAGGTGGTCACCAATGAACACAGTGGCGTTGGCACAAGCCGGGCGGGAGTGGGCGCGCGAGAGCCGGCTGAAGGCGGCTCGGGAGCGTGGGCCCCGGCTGGACCCGGACCAGTTGGCTCGATCACAGCGTTGCTCGACCGGTGAGGTGGTCGCGCTACCGGGGGTCAGCACGCAGAACGCATGACCATCGGGATCGGCCATCACCACCCAGCTGACCTCGCCCTGGCCGATGTCGATCCGAGTTGCCCCGAGGGAGACGAGACGGCCGACCTCCGCTTGCTGATCACCGTGTGCGGGTGGAGCGAGGTCGAAATGCAGCCGGTTCCTCCCGGTCTTTGGCATCAGCGGCGGCCCGCTCCAGGTGATCTTCGGACCGCCGTGCGGCGAGCGGATCGCGGTCTCCTGGTCCTGATCCCAGACCAACGGCCACCCCAGCGCTTCGCTCCAGAAGTACCCCACCTCCTGCGAACCGTCGCAGTTCACCGCTCCGATGAATCCGCAGTCGGCGAGGAAGTTGTTGCCCGGCTCGATGACGCAGAACTCGTTGCCTTCGGGATCGGCGAGCACCACATGACCCTCATCCGGGCGCTGATCGATGTCGATGTGCCGGGCGCCGAGCCCGAGCGACCTGGCCACCGTCTGTTGCTGGTCCTCGAGGGACGTGCTCGTCAGATCGAAGTGCATCTGGTTCTGTCCGACCTTCTGCTCCTGGGTCGGAAGAAATCGGATCCGGAAGCCGGTGTCATCGCTCGGCAGGAGCGCGATGTCGTCGTCGGGGCCGTCGGTCATCTCCCAGCCCAAGACGCCGGCCCAGAAGCGCGCCAGACGGAGCGGATCGTTCGCATCGAAGCACAGCGCGAGGAGGTGAGAAGCCATCGCGCCGCATCCCTCCGATCTGCCGGCTCACAGCCGCGGACGGAGCAGCTCCGCCGTGCCCATGAGGAAGCAACGCTAGGCACCGGGGGTCTGCCCCGCAACGCAATTGAGTCGGACGGCGACGCTCCCGCGGCGTGGAAGGCCGAACAGCAAGTACGGCTGGAGTCCTTGATCATCACGGGGGGGGACGGAAGCTGTCGAGCCTGCGCTACATCCGGAAGACCTCGGCGGCGACGGCGTAGCGGGCGCCGACCTTCGGCCCCGCGTGGCCCAGCACCTGCTCGAGCACGTCCCGGGCGTTCGTCGTCCCGTCCCCCAGCGCGGCCAGGTACGCGCCGTGCGCCTCGAGCGACCGGACGGCGGCCTCGAACGTGTCGTCGGCGACGATCGCGTGGGTCGCGGACGGCGAGCCGAGGGCGAGCACCGTCCGGACGCCGCCCCACGGCTCGAGGTCCCCGGCCAGCTGCTCGGGGAAGACCCAGCGGTTGCCGGCGTCCCGGACCGCGTCCAGGACCGCCCGGCCGACCGCGACGTGGTCGGACTGGTTCAGGTAGCCGCCCGGCCACGTGTCACGGAACGCGCCGGTGACGACCAGGTCCGGCCGGGCGATGCGGACCTGCTCGGCGACCGCGCGGCGCAGGGGGAGCCCGTACTCCAGGATGCCGTCGGGGAAGCCCATGAACGTGACCTCCTGCACGCCCACCGCGGCGCAGGCCGCTCGTTGCTCCGCCTCCCGCAGCGGGCCCGCCTCGACCGGGGCCACCGAGTCCATCCCCGCCTCGCCGCTGGTGACCAGGGCGTACGAGACGTCGACCCCGGCCGCCGTCCACCTCGCGACCGCCGCCGACCCCCCGTACTCCATGTCGTCGGGGTGTGCCGCCACCGCGAGCACCCGGCGTACCTCGCTGTCGTCGAAGATCTCCATCCGTCCATGGTGCCGGAACCGCCGGGACCGGGGTAGTGTAGTGACGGGTCGAACACAAGTTCGAGTACAGCCCTTTCCGGACCGCTCGACGCCACCACCGATACAGAGAGCTTGCCGTGTTCACCCATCTGCACGTCGCCTCCGGGTACTCGTTGCGGCACGGGGCATCCAGCCCCGCCGCGCTGGTCGGCCGTGCCGCCGAGCAGGGCCACCAGGCGCTCGCCCTCACCGACCGCGACGGCCTCTACGGCGCGATCAAGTTCGTCACCGCGTGCTCGGACGCCGGCATCACGCCGCTGCTCGGTGTGGATCTCGCGGTCGAGCCGACCGGCCTGGTACCGGCGCCGCCCGCCCGGCGGCCGGCGCCGGCGCGAGGCGGATCGGTCGTCGACGTCCGCCTGCCGCGGGTCACGGTGCTCGTCCACGGCGGCGGGCCGGCCGGCTGGACCCGGCTGTGCCGGCTGGTCTCGGCCACCCACCTGCGCGGCGAGCGCGGCACGCCGGTCTCCACGACCGACCTGGTGGCCGAGCACGCCCGGCACCCGACCGACGCCGACGAGGCTGCGCTGACCGTGCTGCTGGGCCCGGCGTCCGAGCTCGGCCGGGCGGTGCTCGCCCGCCGTACCGACCTCGCCCGGGCCGTGCTCGCGCGCTGGTACGACGCGCTCCCGTTGGGGGCGTTGGCGATCGAGGTGGTCTGCCACCTCGGCCCGGAAGGGACGCCGGGCAGCCTCGGCCACGCCGCCCGGATGCTGGCGCTGGCCCGCGACGCCTCGCTGCCCGCCGTCCTGTCCAACGCCGTCCGACACGCGACACCCGACGGCGCCGCCACCGTCGACGTCCTCGACGCCGCCCGCCGGCTGGTGCCGCTGGACGCCCGCCACCTCGACCGCACCACCGCCCAGGGGCACCTCAAGGGCGCCGCCGAGATGGCGGCCCTCGCCCGGCAGGTGGCCGACGCCGCGGGTGACCGGAGCTGGGCGGCACGGTTGCTCGCCGACACCGAGGCGGTGGCGGCGCGGTGCCGGCTCGATGTCGCCGCAGACCTCGGCATCGGCCGGGTGCACCTGCCCGAGCCCGAGGTCGTCACCCGGGGCGAGGCCCACAGCCACGCCGAGACCGACGCGATCCTGCGCCGCCGCTGCGAGGCCGGCATCTCCTGGCGCTACCCCGGCGCCTCCTCGGCCAAGCTCGCCGAGGTCGGACGACGGCTGGACGACGAGCTCGCGACCATCGCGACCCTGCGCTACCCGACCTACTTCCTCACCGTGGCCGAGGTGTGCGAGGAGATCCGCGACATGGGGGTGCGGGTCGCGGCGCGGGGGAGTGGGGCGGGCAGTCTCGTCAACCACCTGCTCGGGATCTCCGGTGTCGACCCGCTCGCGCACGGCCTGCTGATGGAACGCTTCTGCACCACCGAGCGCGTCGAGCTGCCCGACATCGACATCGACGTCGAGTCCGCCCGTCGCACCGAGGTGTACGAGCGGGTGCTCGAGCGCTTCGGCGGTGACCGGGTCAGCTGCGTCTCGATGATGGACACCTACCGGGTGCGGCACGCCGTCCGCGACGTGGGAGCGGCGCTGGGGCTGCCGCCGTCCGAGGTCGACGTGATCGCCAAGTCGTTCCCGCACATCCGCGCCCGCGACGCCCGCAACGCGATCGCCGAGCTGCCCGAGCTGCGTTCCTCCGGCCTGGGTGCTCGCCGCCTCGACCTGCTGTTCGACCTCGTCGAGGGACTCGACGCGCTGCCTCGCCACGTCGCGCTGCACCCCTGCGGCGTGCTGCTCTCCGACGCGACCCTCGGCGACCGGACGCCGGTCGAGGCGAGCTGGCTCGGGTTCCCGATGAGCCAGTTCGACAAGGACGACGTCGAGGTGCTCGGGCTGCTCAAGCTCGACATCCTCGGCATCCGGATGCAGTCGGCGATGTCCCACGCGGTCGACGAGATCGTGCGGACCGACGGCGGTGACCGGATCGAGCTGGACGACGTCCCGCTGGACGACGAGCCCACGTTCCGTCTGATCCGCTCGACCCGCACGCTCGGCTGCTTCCAGATCGAGTCGCCCGGTCAGCGCGAGCTCGTCGGCAAGTTCGCGCCGCAGGACTTCGCCGACCTGATCACCGACATCTCGCTGTTCCGTCCCGGCCCGGTGAAGTCCGACATGGTTGCGCCGTTCCTGCGGGCCCGGCAGGGCTGGGACCCCCCGGACTACCTGCACCCGTCGCTGCGCGAGGCGCTCGAGCAGACCTACGGCGTCGTGGTCTTCCACGAGCAGGTGCTGCAGATCGTCGCCACCACCACCGGGGTGAGCCTCGCCGAGGCGGACGAGGTGCGGCGGGAGATGGGCTCGCCCGACGGGCAGGTCGAGGTGGAGGCGTGGTGGCGGCCCCTCGCTGGTGAACGGATGGCACCGGACGACGTCGACCGCATCTGGGCGGTGCTCAAGGCCTTCGCGTCCTTCGGGTTCTGCAAGGCGCACGCCGCGGCGTTCGCGCTGCCGACCTACCAGAGCGCGTGGCTCAAGGCCCACCACCCGGCGGCCTTCCTCGCCGGGGTGCTCACCCACGACCCGGGCATGTACCCCAAGAGGCTGATCCTCGACGACGCCCGCAACCTGGGCATCGCCGTCCTCGGCCTCGACGTGAACCGCTCCGGCGAGACCTACCGCGTCGAGAAGGTCGAGGGGATCGACGTGCTTGATCACGAGGGGTCTGGGGGTGATCAAGCACCTCGATCCCCCGGGTACCGGACGGACGCGGCGGTGCCGGACGGGCGGGGCTACGGGATCCGGCTGTCGCTGGCCGACGTCAAGGGCATCTCCTCCGCCGAGGTGGCGCGGGTCGTGGCGGGGCAGCCGTACCACTCGCTCGCGGACTTCTGGCACCGCGCCCGGGTCACCCGCCCGGTGGCCGAGCGACTCGTCGTCACCGGTGGCTTCGACTCCCTCTACGGACTGGGCGGGGCGAGCCGGGGGCGGGGTCGGCTGACCCGCCGCGACCTGCTGCTGCAGCTCGCCGAGCTCGAGCGCTGGACGCGCGGCACCGAGCGGGCCACCCGGGCCGCGGGACCCAGGTCCCGTCGTCCCGCTCGGTCACCGGCGGGGGTGCTCGACGTCACCGCGGCGGCAGCGCGGCAGTCCCGCGCGGCGCAGCCGGTGGCGGCCGCGGACGAGCAGTCGGTGCAGATGGCCCTCGACCTCGGTGACGCGCCGGAGGAGACGGTGGTCAGCGGCCTGCCGGAGATGACGGGCGCCGAGCGGGTCCGCGCCGAGCTCGAGGTGCTCGGCCTCGACGCCAGCCGGCACGTCGTCGACTTCTACGCACCGGTGCTGCGAGCGCTGGGCACCACGTCGGTGCCCGACCTGGTTCGCCGGCGCAGCCGCAGCGAGCTGCTGGTGGCCGGCGTCAAGGTCGCGACGCAGACACCACCGGTCCGCTCCGGCCGGCGAGTCGTCTTCCTCACCCTCGACGACTCGACGGGCCCGGTCGACGCCACCTTCTTCGAGGACGTCCAGGGCCCTTACGCCGCAACGGTCTTCGGGTCGTGGCTGCTCGTCGTCCGCGGTGTGCTGCGGCGCACCGGTCCGCGCGGGGTGTCCCTGCGGGCGACCGGCGCCTGGGACCTGACCGTGCTCTGGGACGCGTGGACCCGCGGCGGGATCGAGGCGGTGCACGCCCAGATGGCACCCGCGGCGGGGTACGGCGAGCCGGCGATCGCCGGTGCCGCGGCGAGCCGGTCCTCCCGTCCGGTGGTGGTCGGCTACCCACCCGCCTACCACGAGGACTCCGGCGAGGCCGAGCGGCAGACGGCGGCGGCCCGCCGCGCCGGTGTCGCCGCGGCGGCCGGGGACGCGGCCGGGGACGCCGCCACCCGGCGGGTGCTGGTGCACGCCAGCGGTTTCCGCCAGTCGCCGTACGCCGACGTCAAGCCGCCGGGTGAGGACACGAAGAAGCCGCCGCGCAAGCTGTGGCACTCCAGCCCCGGTAGTTCAGGGCGATGAGAGCCCTACGCTGGGTCGCGTGTCACTCACCGCGGGGATCGACGTCCTGGTCACGGCGTGCCGTGACGACGCCGGCCCCGCGCACGTGCTCGACATCGGCGGCGGCACCGGAGGCCAGGCGGTGCGGCTGGCCACCCTCGGCCACCGCGTCACCGTCGTCGACCCCAGCCCCGACGCCCTCGCCGCGCTGGGCCGACGGGCCGCCGAGGCCGGGGTGTCCGACGCCGTGCACGCCGTCCAGGGGGACGCCGAGACCCTCGCCGACCTGGTCAGTGACGCCACCGTCGACCTGGTGCTCTGCCACGGGGTGCTCGAGGTCGTCGACGACCCCGCCGTGGCCCTGCACGCCGTCCGGAGCGTCCTGCGCCCGACCGGCCGGCTCAGCCTGCTCGTCGCCCAGCGCCACGCCGCCGTTCTCGCCCACGTCAGCCACGGCCAGCTGCGCCGGGCCGCCCACCTCGCCTTCGACCCCGACGGCCGGTGGGGGGACGACGACCCCCTGCGGCGCCGCTTCGACATCGCACAGGTGCGAGAGCTGCTGTCCGGCAACGGGTTCGCCGTCGAGGAGGTGGAAGGGATCCGGGTCTTCGCCGACCTCCTCCCACGCGGGCTGGACGATCGTGACCAGGGCGACCTGCTCGCCCGCCTGGAGGCCCACGCCAGCGGCTCCGACGCGTTCCTCGACGTCGCCGCCCAGCTGCACCTGCACTGTGTTCCAGCGTGAGGTAGTGCCTCGGCCTGAGCGAGGCGTCGGATGAGCCGTTCCCAGCTCGACCGCAGCCGCGGTACGACCGGGTCCGCAGGCTCGGCCGACGACACGGGCTGCACGGTGCTGCACGTCGACATGGACGCGTTCTTCGCGTCGGTCGCGCTGATCGACCGACCCGACCTCGTCGGCTCGCCGGTGATCGTCGGGGGAGGCGGCAACCGCGGCGTCGTCCTGTCGGCCACCTACGAGGCCCGCGCTCTCGGCATCCACTCGGCGATGCCGATGAGCCGGGCGCGCCGGCTCGCCCCGAGGGCGGTGGTGATCGGCCCCGACCACGCCGCGTACTCGCGCGTCTCGCGCAACGTGATGCAGATCTTCGCCTCGGTCACCCCGCTGGTGGAGCCGCTGAGCCTCGACGAGGCGTTCCTCGACGTCGCCGGTGCGCGCCGCCGCCTCGGCGGGCCGGTGCAGGTCGCCCAGCTGATCCGTGACCGGGTCGCCGACGAGCAGCGCATCACCTGCTCGGTCGGCGTCGCCGCCACGAAGTTCGTCGCCAAGCTCGCCTCCGGGCGCTGCAAGCCCGACGGGATGCTCGTCGTCCCCGCCGATGCCACCGTGACCTACCTGCACACCCTGCCCGCCGGGGCGCTGTGGGGGGTGGGGGACAAGACCGCCGAACAGCTCGAGCGGCTCGGCCTGCGTACCGTCGCCGACATCGCCCACACGCCCGAGGCCACCCTGCGCCGCGCGCTCGGCGAGGCCTCCGGGCACCACCTCTACGAGCTGTCGTGGGGCCGCGACCCGCGTCCGGTGGTGCCGACGGCCGTCGAGAAGAGCGTCGGGTCGGAGGAGACGTTCTCCAGCGACGTCGACGACCCGGTCGTGGTGCTGCGCGAGCTGCTCCGGCTCTCGGAGCGGACGGCGTCCCGGCTGCGGGCCCAGCACCTCGCCGGCCGGACGGTCGTGCTCAAGGTGCGGTTCGCCGACTTCACCACCGTGACCCGGTCACGCACCCTGACGGAGCCGACCGACGTCACCCGCACCGTCTACGGCTGCGCCCGGGCGCTGTACGAGGCGCTGAACCTCCAGCGGGCCCGGGTGCGCCTGGTCGGGGTCCGGATGGAGGGCCTCGTCGACTCGGACACCCAGCACCGCCAGCTGCTGCTCGACGAGCGGCCCCAGGGCTGGCGCGAGGCCGAGCAGGCCGCCGACCGGGCCAGTCGACGGTTCGGTTCGGAGTCCGTGCGACCCGCCTCCCTGCTCTGATCACCCCTTCGGGTTTCCTCCGCGTCCACGCCGACCTATCCTCTGAGGTAGTAGCCGCGTCCGGCCTTGCCTGTCAAGGAGCCCCGGCGCCTCGCCCGAGGAGGTCCACGTGCCGCTGTCCGACCACGAACAGCGCTTGCTCTCGCAGATGGAGCAGCAGCTGCTGTCCGAGGACCCCAAGTTCGCCTCGGCGATGCGCGGATCCGCTCGCCGCACCGGCCGGCGTGTCCTCGTCGGCAGCGTCGCGGTCGTCGTCGGCCTGCTCCTGCTCGTCCTCGCTGTCGGCGTGGACACCTCGTCCTCCGCCCTGAACGTCGTCCTGGGAGTGGCCGCGTTCCTGGTGATGCTCGTCGGTGCCGGCTACGCGATGAGCTCACCGAAGAAGCGTCCCGGCCCGGTCGGTGTCGTCGGTACCGACGGTCAGCCGCAGCCCCGCCCCGCGCCGCCGCGCGGTGCGCAACGCTCCGGGTTCATGGAGCGCCTGGAGCAGCGCTGGCAGCGTCGCCGCGACGAGCGCTGAGCCGGCGCACCGTCTCGCGGACCCGCGCGGCGGCCACCCGCTCGGCGCGGTCCAGCGCCAGCCCCGCGTCGACCATGCCGGAGCGCAGGTGCTCCGCACCGGAGCGGGGCAGCAGGGTCGCCGCGATCCGCTGCTTCGTCGGCACGCCGTGCTCGACGTCCCGGAGCACGCGCGCGACGTCCCGCCTCAGCTCGTCGGACGACCCGGGGGTCAGCGCGTAGCGGGCTCGTTCGACAGCCCGCGCGAGACGGTGCAGGGCCGCCTTCCCCTCGTCGTCCAGCATCTCGGCCGTGCGCGCCTCGGCCTGCCGGGGCGTCACCGATGCGGGCCAGGGACGACCGAGGTCGGCGAGCCGCTCGGTCAGGTTGAGCCAGGCCGCCTCGGCGTGCGCCACCGGCCCGGAGGCCCGGCGCCAGCGGCGGCGCCGCACACCGAGGGCCGCCAGCGCGGGCGAGGCCATCACGGCCAGGACGACGGCGAGCGCGGCGACCACCCGCCACGGCACCGCCCCCAGGACGGCGGCGAGGTCCAGGCCCTCGCTGCCTGACGGCTCGTTGGTGGAAGCACCGCCCTCGGGCAGCTGGCCCTCGGTGGGGGCGGGGACGGGCGCCGGCGCGGTCGGGGACACCGAGTCGGGCAAGGGCGCCGCCCAGCCGGGCAGCGTCCCCGACCTGGTCGAAGGGGTGGGCTCGAACCGCATCCAGCCGCTCCCGGAGAAGTACAGCTCCGGCCACGCGTGCGCGTCCTGGAGGCTGACCTCGTAGCTGCCGTCCGGCTGCTCCGCGCCGGGCAGGAACCCCACCGCGACGCGGGCCGGGATACCGAGCGTCCTGGCCATCACCGCCATCGCGGAGGCGAAGTGGACGCAGTAGCCGTTCTGGCGGACCAGGAAGTCGGCGATCGCCGTCGAGCCGTTCTCCTCCGGGGCCTCGAGCGTGTAGTCGAAGTCGCCGTTACGGAAGAACGTCTGCAGCGCCGTCGCCTGCGAGAACGCGTCACCACTGCCGGCGACCGCCCGCGCCGTCTCGCCGATCACGGCGGGCAGGTCCTCGGGCAGCGCGGTCCAGCGCTCGACGACGTCGTCCGGCGGTAGTGGCGCCGAGGCCAGCTGCTCGGACGAGGGGTCGACGTCGAGGTGGCGGACGGTGTAGACGAGGCCCTGCTCGGTGCTGATGCCGTCGCCGACGATGTTGAACGTGTCGGCCTCGTACAACCACTGCTCGTCCACGTCGATCACGGTCGGCGGGTACGGCGTGGGCAGGTAGGACATCCGCAGGGTCTCGATCGTGATCGTCGTGCGGAGCGGCAGCTCGTCGGCCTCCGGGTCCAGCCCCGGCGGGACCGGCAGCCCGTCGGCCGCCGTCTGGCTGCGCGGGATCTCGCCGGTGCTGGGCTTCCATGTGTCCCCGTCGAACGTGTCCACGGTGACGAGGCGCAACGGCTCGGGGTCCGCCACGTCCGTGGTGTAGCTGAGCACCACGTCGTCGTCGCGGGCGGTGAGGTTGTCGCGCAGGTCGAGGATCGGGTTGACCACCGAGATGGTGCCCTCGCCGCGACCGTTGCCGAAGCCCTCGCCGCTGCCGGGGAACAGCCCCTCCGACAGCCCTGGCACCAGGGTCGGCACCAGGACCGCCGCCCCCAGCGCGAGCGCGCCGACCCGGCGTCCGGTCGCGGCCATCGGCGCGGTCTGGCCACCCTCGCCGGACAGCACCCGGCCCCAGCGCGACACGCGCTGCGCGGAGTCCGAGGCCACCAGCAGCAGGAATCCTGCGCCCGCCAGGATGAACCAGTACCAGTCGAGGCCGCCGGTCGCGAGGGCGGTGGGTACGCAGTACACGGCCAGGAGCGGGACGCCGGCCACCGCGGGCTGGCGCATCCCCACCGCGACGAGGTCGACGGCGATCGCGACGAGCGCGAGCCCGCCGGTGACCAGCAGGCGCAGGCCCGGCACGGCGGGCGCCGGCGGGCCGAACTCGCGGGTCACGCGCGCGCCGTCGGCGGCCAGGTCGACGAGCCGTTCGATGCTTCCCGACCCGGGCAGGACGGCGTAGATCGCCTCGGGGAACGCGTACAGCCAGCTGAGCAGGAGCCCGACGGCGGCCAGCTGCGCGACCACCACCAACGCCGGGTGCCGCAGCGCCCGGCGGGCGACGGCACCGACCGCGGCCACCAGGGCGACCGCGAGGAGCACCTCGACGAACCACAGCACGCCGTCGACCAGGGTGGACAGCGTCGCCGCCGCCAGCAGGGTGGCGAGTGCGGCGATGGCGGTGACCTTGGGGGAACGGCTCATCGGACCGCCCCGGCCCGCGTCGCCCGGGTCCCGCGGTGCACCTGGTGGTGCATGGCGACTCGTGTCCACGACTCGCTGACCTGGTCAGAGACCCCGACCTCGATCACCGACCAGCCCGCCTGGTCGAGCACGGCCTGCACACGCCGGCGGGCGTCGTCGATCTCCGCGGCACGGCGGGGCGGGAGCATCGCCCACGACGTGGTGGCCAGCAGGAGCGCGACACCGGCGACCCCGCGTCGGGTCATCGCCGCGAAGGCGTGCACGTCGGGCACGTCCACCTCGCCGAGCAGCGCCACCACGAGTCCGTCACCGCCGGCGCGGGCCAGCACCCCCGACGCGTGCCGCAGCTCGTGCGGGCCCCCGACCGGGACGGTGGCGAGCTGGTCGAGCAGGTGGCCTGCTCCGGTCGAGGTCTCCCGGCCGGCCCAGCTCGTCTCGACCTCGTCGGACAGGATGCGGACGCCGTAGGCGCTGTCCACGAGCAGGGTCGAGATCGACGCCGCGGCGCTGACCGCCCACTCGAACGAGGACGCCGGCCCGTCGCCGCGATGTCCGACGGCCCGCCGGTCGAGCAGCACGGTCGCGCGCATCTGGTGCGGCTGCTCGTCGCGGCGCACCATCAGCTCACCCTTGCGGGCGGTCGACCGCCAGTGCACCCGGCGCAGGTCGTCGCCGTGCCGGTACTCCCGGGTCGCCAGGTCGTGCTCCCCGGCGGCTGCGGCGCTGCGTGCCACCGCCTCGCCGGAGTTCATCCAGCTGCCGCTCGCGCGCAGCGGTACCAGGGGGTGCACCTTCGGCACGACGACGAGCGGGTCCGTCGCCGAGAAGGACCGGGTCACCTCGCACATGCCGAACGGGTCGGTCAGCCGCAGCCGCAGCGGCCCGACCTCCCACCGGCCGCGGACGTCGCTGCGCACGCTGTACCCCACGGCCGCGTGGGCGCCGCCGTCCAGCCGGTCCACGACGAAACGGGGCCGGCTGCCCAGCACGTACGGGATGTTGTCCTCGGCGAGCAGGACCCCCGTGGGCAGGCGTGACAGGTTGGTCAGCTCCAGGCGCACGGACGCCGGCCGGCCCGCCGTGACCCGGACCGGGGTGATCGTGCGCGCGAGCTGGATGCGGTGGCGAGCGCGGGCGACCAGCAGGACGGACGCGATCGGCAGGGCGACGAGCAGGACGGCGACCCGCAGCAGGTCGCGCTGACCGAGGACGACCGAGCAGACGGCGGCCGCCGCGCCGGCCGCCGCGAACGCCCGGCCCCGGGTCGTCAGACCGGTCAGGGCGGCGGCCAGCGGTGAGCGGGTCACTCCGCGCTCAGCCCCGGGTTCTGCTGGCGGGGACCGGGACGCGGTTCAGCACGTCCTCCAGCACGTCGCTGACCGAGCGGCGCGCGAGCTGGGCGTCGGCCGTCGGCAGCAGCCGGTGGGCGAGGACCGGCTCGGCCAGGGCCTGCAGGTCGTCCGGCAGCACGTGGTCGCGGCCGTCGAGGGCGGCGCTCGCGCGCGCGGCCCTGAGCAGGTGCAGGCTGGCGCGCGGCGAGGCGCCGAGCCGGAGGTCGGGGTGACTCCGCGTGGCCGAGACCAGGTCGATCAGGTACTCGCGGACGGGGTCGGAGGCGTGCACCCCGGCCACGGCCGCCACGAGGGAGCGGACGGTGGCGGCGTCGGCCACCGGCTCGAGGGCGGCCAGCGGGTCGGAGGCACCGTGCGACTCGAGGATGTCGAGCTCGGAGGCGGTGCTCGGGTAGCCCATCGAGACCCGCGCCATGAAGCGGTCGCGTTGCGCCTCGGGCAGCGGGTAGGTGCCCTCCATCTCGATCGGGTTCTGCGTGGCGACGACGATGAACGGCGGCTCGAGAGGGTAGGTGACGCCGTCCACGGTGACCTGGCGCTCCTCCATGCACTCCAGCAGGGCGGACTGCGTCTTCGGCGAGGCGCGGTTGATCTCGTCGCCCACCACCACGTTGGCGAACACGGCGCCGGGCTTGAACTCGAAGTCGCGGTCGGTGGAGTTGTAGATGCTCACACCGGTGATGTCGCTCGGGAGCAGGTCGGGGGTGAACTGGATGCGCCGCACCGAGCAGTCGATGGACCTGGCCATCGCCTTGGCCAGCATCGTCTTGCCCACCCCGGGTACGTCCTCGACCAGCAGGTGCCCCTGGGCGAGCAGCACCGCCAGCGCGGTGCGGACGACTTCTGACTTCCCCTCGATCACCGACTCCATCGCGCGCCGGATGCGGTCGGTGGTGCGCCCGAGGTCGGCAAGCGCCTGTGGTTCGAGCCCTGTCGTGGTCAACGCGGTCTCCTGCGTGGTCGGTTCTCGCCGCGCCCGGTAGGGCTGCGCCTGCGTAGGC
>DASROP010000030.1:0-4713 GCA_035646835.1 Actinomycetales bacterium
CCATGAGCCAGACCGAGAGCCTTGACCGAGCGACATCGACGCCGACGACGTCCCGCTCCTGGTGGTGGTTCGCCGCCGCCGCCCTGGTCGTCGGCCACTGGCCGGTCGCCGTCGGCGAGGCGCTGATCGGTGATCTCGACGCGGTGGACGACCTGGCGGCGATCAACGACGCTGCCGGCCAGGTGGTCCTCGCCGGGCTGATGCACCTGCTGGGCGGGTTCGTCCTCGCGGGCATGGCCCTGGGTGTCGTCCTCGTGGTGCAGCGACGGGGAGCAGCTCTTGCACGCGTGGGCGGGATCCTCGGCTTGCTCGCCGCGGTGAGTGCCGGAGGGTTCGCGATGTTCCACCTGCTCCTCGTCGAGTACGCGCACCAGGAGCTCGACCGCGCCGCGATGTCTGAGTTCGCAGCGCTGCGACTGAACGAGGGGGCGGGTTGGTGGGCACTGCCCGTCGTCCTGATCCTGGTCGTGCTGCCGGCGGCCGAGCTGTTGATGCTCGCGGGGTTGGCGCGCGCCCGGCTCACCCCGTGGTGGGCCATCGGCGTGTACCTGGCGGGGTTCGTGCTGCACGCCGTCGGCTGGAGCAACACGGTCGAGGTCGGCTCCCACGCCGTGATGGCGGCAGGGCTGACGATCGCCGGGGTGTCGCTGGCGCGATCGAGGGCTGCCGCGTAGCACCTGGCAGACTGCGCCGCATGGGTGTCAACGCCTCCTTCGCCGGCCGCGAGTACCCGCCCGAGGGCGTGTACGAGGTCGGCCGCGAGAAGATCCGCGAGTTCGCCGAGGCCACGTCCGGCGGCCGACCGCACCCCGTGCACACCGATCCCGAGGCGGCCCGGGCCCTCGGCTACCCGGACGTCGTCGCGCCGCCGACCTTCGCCGTGATCGTGGCCCAGCGCAGCGACGCGCGGCTGGTCCGCGACCCGGGGGCGGGCATCGACTACAGCCGGGTCGTGCACGGCGAGCAGCGGTTCGCCCACCACCGGCCGATCGTTGCCGGCGACCGGTTGGTCGCGACCCTGCACGTGGACGGCGTCCGCGGCGCCGGCGGCCACTCGATGGTGACCACGCGCAGCGAGATCGCGACCGAAGGCGGCGAGGCGGTCTGCACGGCGACGTCAACGATCGTCGTCCGCGGCCCCGAGGCGGAGGACGCGTGAACGCCCCGCGGCTGGCCGACCTTGCCGTCGGCGACGAGGTGGCCCGGGCGACGTACCCGATCCAGCGCGCCGATCTCGTCCGCTACGCCGGGGCCAGTGGCGACGTCAACCCGATCCACTACAACGAGCGGTTCGCCCGCGAGGTCGGGCTGCCCGACGTGATCGCGCACGGCATGTTCACGATGGCCACCGCCGTCCGGGTCGTCGTCGACTGGTGCGGCGATCCGGGTGCTGTCATCGACTACGGCGTCCGCTTCACCAAGCCGGTCGTCGTGAGCGACGCCGAGGGCGCGCAGGTCGAGGTGGTGGCCACGGTCGGCGCGGTCGACACCGATGCCCGGACCGCGCGCATCGACCTGGCCGCCACGTGCGCGGGGGTCGGCGTCCTCGGCAAGGCCCGCGCCGTCGTCCGCCTGGGCTGAGCCGGTCGTGCCCGCCACCAGGGCGCGGACGGCGGTCGCGCTCGTCTTCGCGCTGAACGGGTTCGCCTTCGCGTCATGGGCTTCCCGCGTGCCCGAGGTACGCACGGCGCTCGACCTGAGCCCGGGTGCGTTGGGCCTGCTGCTGCTGTCGATCGCGGCCGGCTCGGTGCTCTCGCTGCCGGCGTCCGGTCCCCTGGTGCACCGGGTGGGCGCCGCCCGGGTCGTGGCCGGTGCGGCGGTGGTGGACGGCGGCGGGCTGGCGCTCGCCGGTGCCGGGGTCGCTGCCGGTGAGGTCGCGCTGACCGCAGGCGGGCTGTTCCTCCTCGGTGTGGGCTCGGGCAGCTGGGACGTCGCGATGAACGTCGAGGGTGCCGCCGTCGAGCGCGAGCTGGCCCGGTCGATCATGCCGAGGTTCCACGCCGCCTGGAGCCTGGGAACCGTCGCGGGCGCCGGACTCGGGGCCGTTGCCGCTGCCCTGTCCGTGCCTGTCGCGGCGCACCTGCTGGGCGCCGCGCTGGTCGCTGGACTGCTGCCGGCGGCGCTGGTCCGATCGTTCCTGCCTGCGGCGGCCGAGGCCGACCCTGGCGAGGTGGCGCGCCCGCTCCGTGGGGCGATGCGGGCCTGGACCGAGCCACGGACCCTGGTGATCGGCGTGATGGTGCTGGCGATGGCCTTCACCGAGGGCACCGCCAACGACTGGCTTGCGGTGGCACTCGTGGACGGGTACGGCGTCGGCCCGGCGGTGGGGGCGTCGGGCTTCGCGGTGTTCGTCACGGCGATGACCGCCGGGCGCCTGGTCGGGCCGGCTCTGCTCGACCGGTTCGGTCGCCTGGCGGTGCTGCGCGGCAGCATGCTGCTCGCCGGTGTCGGGGTGCTCGTCGTCGTGTTCGGCGAGTGGCTGCCGCTGGTCGCGCTCGGCACGGTCGTCTGGGGCGTGGGCGCGTCGCTCGGCTTCCCGGTCGGGATGAGCGCGGCCGCCGACGACCCCGAGCACGCCGCGGCGCGCGTGGCGGTGGTGTCGACGATCGGCTACACCGCGTTCCTCGCCGGCCCGCCGCTGATCGGCTTCCTCGCCGACTCGGTGGGCACCCTGAGCTCGCTGCTCGTCGTCGCGGTGCTGATCGTGCCCTCGGTGCTGGCCGTCGGCGCGGCCCGTCCGCTGCCGGTGGCGGCCCGCGACGACGGTTAGGGTCGCGACCCGTGGAGACCCCTGCCCTGTCGAGCCTGACGACTCTGCGCGTCGGCGGGCCCCCGAGCAGCTACATCGAGACGACCGGCCCCGACGAGCTCGTCGAGGCCGTGACCAGGTCGGACGACGAGGGCACGCCGGTCCTGCTGGTGGCCGGCGGCTCCAACCTGCTGGTGGCGGACGACGGCTTCGCGGGCACCGTCGTCCGGGTGCTGGGTGAGGGGGTGTCGGTGGAGTCGGACGACGACGGCGTCGCCGTTCGCGTCACCGCCGGCCACTCCTGGGACGCCCTGGTCGAGCGCGCCTCCGCCGAGGGGTGGACCGGCATCGAGGCCCTGTCGGGAATCCCCGGGTCGGTCGGTGCGACGCCGGTGCAGAACGTGGGCGCCTACGGGCAGGAGGTCGCCCAGACGATCGCGTCGGTGCGCACGTGGGACCGTCGTCAGCATCGCGTGCGCACACTGTCGGCGAGCGAGTGCGGCTTCGGGTACCGGACGAGCAGATTCAAGACCGACCGCGACGCGTTCGTCGTCCTCGACGTGCTCTTCCGGCTGCCCGCTGGCGACCTCGGCTCGCCGGTGCGCTACGCCGAGCTGGCCCGGGCCCTCGACGTCGAGGTCGGTGAGCGCGCGCCCCTGGTCGACGTGCGCGAGGCGGTGCTGGCGCTGCGCCGGGGCAAGGGGATGGTCCTCGATGACGCCGACCGCGACACGTGGAGCGCCGGCTCGTTCTTCACCAACCCCGTTGTGGCCGACGCGACCGCGCTGCCGGAAGGTGCACCGGCCTGGCCGGTCGACGGAGGCGGCGTCAAGTCGAGCGCGGCCTGGCTGATCGAGCACGCCGGCTTCACCCGGGGCCACGGGTTGCCGGGGCCGGCCGCCCTGTCGACGAAGCACGCGCTCGCCGTCACGAACCGCGGTGGCGCGACCGCCGCCGACCTGGTCGCGCTGGCCCGCGAGGTGCGCGACGGCGTCACCCGCGCGTGCGGCGTGGTGCTGGAGAGCGAGCCGACCCTCGTCGGCTGCGCGCTGTGACCCGAGTTCACCTCACCCACGCGTCGATCCCGTCGAGCAGCCGGGCGCGGACGTCGGAGGGCGCCCGTGACGCGGTCACGGACGAGCGGGCCAGGTGGGCGAGGGTGTCGTCGTCCAGACCGTGCACCGTCCGGGCGGCCTCGTACTGGTCCACCAGCCGCGGGCCGAAGAGCAGCGGGTCGTCGGCGCCGAGGGCGACCACCGCGCCGGCGTCCACCAGTCCGCGCAGGGGCACGTCGGCGTCGGTGGCGTAGACGCCCAGCGAGACGTTGCTCGCGGGGCAGACCTCGAGGGCGACGCCGGCCTCCACGAGGCGGGCCAGCACCTTCGGGTCCTCGCCCGACCGCACGCCGTGGCCGAGCCGGTCGGGGTTCAGCGCGTCGAGGGTGACCTCGATGTGGCCGGCGCCGAGCAGCTCACCGCTGTGGGGTACAAGCGCGAGCCCGGCCCGGCGTGCGATGTCGAACGCCGGCGCGAAGTCCGACGTCCAGCCGCGGCGCTCGTCGTTGCTGAGGCCGAAGCCGACCACGGTGCCCGTGCCGGCACCGGCGAACCGGGCCGCGAGCCTGGCCAGCGTCCGCGCCTCGAGCGGGTGTCGCATCCGGGATGCGGCGACGACCACGGCGACGCCGGTGCCGGTGAGCCGGGTCGCTTCGCGGGCGGCGTCGAGCACGATCTCCAGCGCGGGCGTGATGCCGCCGACGAACGGCGCGTAGGACGTCGGGTCGATCTGGATCTCCAGCCAGCCCGAACCCTCGACGGCGTCGTCGGCCGCGGCCTCCAGGACGATCCGGCGCATGTCGTCGGCGTCGCGTACGCAGGCCCGGGCCGCGTCGTAGAGCCGCTGGAACCTGAACCAGCCGCGCTCGTCGGGCGACAGCCGCACCTGCGTCTGGTCCCGCAGCGTCG